>JAEZVB010000102.1 GCA_023443285.1 Bacillota bacterium | reverse complement strand
TTGTTGCTGCTGATTATTGTAACCCGGACGATTATTTGATTGTTGCTGCTGATTATTGTATCCCGGACGGTTACTTGCTTGTTGCTGCTGATTATTGTAACCCGGACGATTATTTGATTGTTGCTGCTGATTACCATGCTGAGGACGATTTTGCGGTTGGCTAGGAGCCTGCACTTCTTTTACTGGTTGTGCTACCTCACGTTGTTCCTTTTTTGCGGATTGAATAGGCTGCGTATTCTGTGCCGATTCCGCTCCAGTCTTCCTCGCAAAAGTTCTGTCAATAGCCCCTTTTGCAGCTTCATCCACACTGCTCATGTGATTTTTAGCAACAATATCATGGCGTCCTAAAATATCTATGATAACCTTACTGGTTGTATTATATTCTTTCGCTAACTCATATACTCTATATTTGGACATTGATCCACCCCCACTTTCTTTCTCTCCCCGGCAAAAATTAATCTTGTAAAGACAAGATTATTGGCTTGATGAAACCTGCATCAGTTATTACCACAGCAGCCCTCATTGCTTTGCCGATAGCACCACCTAGCTGCTCTTTCGATAAAACACAATAACTCTCTATATTTCTCGATGCTGCAAGATACTGATACTCTTTTTTAGTACTTTCAGAGGTATCAGCAGCAATAATAAGTAATTTGGCTTTACCTGACTTGATAGCACCTTGCACTGCAAAATCACCGGAAGCTACTTTGCCAGCCTTCTGAGCCAACCCCAAAATCGACATCAGCTTTTGTTGATTCATTCTATGATCCCTGCTCTAAGAGCATTATAAACTTCTTCACCAATTGGATGTTTAAGCGCTTTTTCTAACCGCTTTTCTTTAAAAGCTTTGGTCAGACACTCTTCACTTCGGCACATGTAAGCACCTCGACCAGCCTTTTTACCAGTCGGATCCAAAACAATGTCACCCTCTGGTGTCCGGACAACTCTCAACAATTCCTTTTTTGATTTCATGTCCTGGCAGCCAACACACATCCTGAAAGGAATTTTCTTGGGCTTCACACCAATTCCTCCTGCGCCAAACTCACTGCCAAATTCGACGATTGCGCAGCTTGAGACTCGCTCTTAATATCAATTTTCCAGCCGGTAAGCTTAGCTGCAAGTCGTGCATTCTGTCCTTCTTTACCAATCGCCAGTGAAAGTTGATAATCGGGTACAACCACCCTGGACATTTTTTCTGTTTCCTGAACCTCAACCGAAAGGACTCTCGCAGGACTTAATGCATTAGCTATATATTTGGCCGGATCAGTATTCCATTTAACAATATCTATTTTTTCGCCTTTGAGTTCATTTACAATGGTCTGTACCCGCATGCCTTTATGTCCAACACATGCACCTACTGGATCTACAGTTTCATCGCGAGAATACACCGCAATCTTAGATCGTAGCCCTGGCTCACGCGCTACAGATTTTAATTCAACAATACCATCATGAATTTCCGGCACTTCCAGTTCAAACAATCGTTTTAAAAGACCTGGGTGTGTCCTAGATACTAGAATTTGTGGCCCTTTGGTTGTTTTTTTAACTTCGACTATGTATGTTTTCAGTCTGTCGTTATGTTTATATATTTCATCGGGTATTTGCTCAGACGGTGCCAAAATAGCTTCCGCCTTACCCAAATCAATAAATACATTCTTTTGTTCTATACGTTGAACAATACCTGTTACAATGTCACTCTCACGGTTAGAAAATTCTTCATAAATCATACCCCGTTCGGCTTCCCTAATACGTTGAACAACAACTTGTTTAGCCGTTTGGGCAGCAATTCTCCCAAAATTTTTAGGAGTAACTTCAAGTTCTACTACATCCTCAAGTTCGAAGCGTGGATCAATTGCCTTGGCCTCTGCAAGAGATAATTCAAGGCGCGCATCACTAACGTCTTCAACAACATTTTTCCGGGCATAAACATGAATTTCTCCGGTAGTTCTTTCAAGAGATACCCTCACATTCTGTGCTGAGCCAAAATTACGTTTATATGCGGAAATCAAAGCTGCTTCAATTGCATCAAACAGAACTTCAGGCGCAATGCCCTTTTCTCTTCCCAGTTGTTCAAATGCCTGCATAAATTCTGCATTCATACCAATTCCTCCTTATTCAATTTTCCCTGTTAAAACTCTATATGAAGTCTTATCTGCGCCGTCTTTTCTAAAGGGATACTAACAGTATTACCATCAAGATCTACTTGAACTTTTTTGTCAAGCAACCCTAGAAGAGTTCCTACTATCATTTTCTCTCCATTAATAGGCTCATAGGTTTTTACTTCTATCTTGTCACCAACATGGCGAATAAAATCCCGTTCTTTTTTAAGCGGACGATCAAGACCTGGCGAAGAAACTTCAAGATAATAATGATCTTTGATTACATCCCCTTCGTCAAGCTTGGCTTCAAGCTGTTCGCTCAGCCATTGGCAATCATCAATCTCAATGCCTGCTTCTTTATCGATAAAAACTCTAAGATACCAATCCCGTTCCTTAACATATTCAACATCTACCAATTCAAGTTTGCTATTGGCAATAATATCAGAAACAATGGCTTCTACTATTGATTCAATTTTATCTTTGGACACAATTGATTAACACCTCCTATTAGGGCTTACTAAGCCGTACCAGTTCTTACTTGTTATTGTTTCCTAATATTCTACCCATCATACCTAATTATGGTAAGATCGACTAGTGCTGAAATACGATGAAAGAGTGGGTGCTCAATACCCACTCTTACCAAAGTCAAATACCTTTTATACACTCAACTATTATACCACTAAAATGGTAATTTTACAACCAGCTTTTCACTAAATTTATTTACGCAAACAATCTAATTTGGTCTGTATCATCCATACCTTCTAAACAACCATGGTTTTTCAGAATATCAATGACCGTTTTCGAAACCCTGCTACGAGAACGCAAGTCCTCAATGGAGGAAAAATCTTTGTTTTGGCGAGCTGCTACGATATTATGCGCAGCAGAAACTCCAACTCCTTGTAAAGAACCAAGCGGAGGTAAAAGTCCATTATCAACTATCTGAAATTTTTCAGCGTCTGATTTATATAAATCCACTCGGTGAAAAACAAAACCGCGCAAATACATTTCATGCGCCATTTCTAGAATGGTTTGGATACTTTTCTCCTTAGTTGAGAGCGCATTCCCTTTTTCCTCAAAATTAGTAAGCTCATCCTTAAGTATCTTAGCGCCCTTTACAATCAAGTCCGCATCAAAATCTGTAGCGCGAACCGTAAAATAAGCAGCATAAAATGCCAATGGATGGTGGACTTTGCAATAGGCTATACGAAAAGCCATCATTACATAGGCCACGGCATGCGCCTTAGGAAACATGTATTTAATTTTCTGGCAGGATTCAATAAACCATTCAGGCACATTTTTAGCCCGTATTTTTTCAACATCGTCTGGCTTTATCCCCTTACCTTTACGTACACTCTCCATAGTTTTAAATGCGAGCGAAGGCTCAACCCCTTTATGCATAAGGTAAACCATTATATCATCCCGCGTAGAGATGGCCTCAGAAAGTTTTGCAGTCCCACTGCGAATAAGGTCTTGGGCATTATTAAGCCAAACATCGGTGCCGTGGGAAAAACCGCTTATGCGAACCAATTCACTGAAAGTCTTAGGCTTAGTATCATCAAGCATTTGCCTTACAAATTTAGTCCCAAATTCCGGTATACCGAATGTTGCAACCGTACTGTTAAGTTCTTCCGGCGTAAGCTTCAGCGCATCTGTCGAAGAAAATAAACTCATCGTCGCTGCGTCATCAAAGGGAATTGTTTTGGCATCAATATTAGTCAAATCCTCCAGCATTTTAATAACAGTCGGATCGTCATGCCCTAAAATGTCAAGCTTTACAAGTCGGCTGCTAATGGAGTGATAATCAAAATGCGTTGTAATCGTTGATGAATTCTTATCATCTGCCGGATACTGGATTGGCGTAAAGTGATGCACATCCATATCCCTAGGTATAACCATAATACCACCAGGATGTTGTCCAGTAGTCCGTTTTACACCAGTACAACCGGCTAGAAGGCTATTAATAAAGGCATTACGGGCAGTACTGCCTTTATCATTAAGATAATTCTTTACAAAACCATAGGCTGTCTTTTCGGCGATAGTAGCAATTGTTCCCGCTCTAAATACATTATCACGTCCAAATAATTCTTCGGTATATTTGTGAGCAACCGGTTGATAATCGCCGGAAAAATTCAAATCAATATCAGGGACTTTGTCGCCATGAAAACCCATAAATACTGCAAACGGGATGTCATGTCCGTTCTTCTCCATACCATTCTGGCAGTTAGGACAAGCCTTATCTGGTAAATCGAATCCGCCGCCGAAACTACCATCAGTAATAAATTCACTATAGCAGCAACTGGGGCAGCGCCAATGTGGCGGCAAGGGGTTAACTTCGGTTATGCCTGTCATTGTAGCAACAAAGGAAGAACCTACTGAACCCCTGGAACCAACTAAATATCCATCATCCATCGATTTTTTTACAAGTTTATGGGCAATAAGATATAATACCGCAAAACCGTGGTTAATTATCGAATTGAGCTCATACTCAAGCCGTTTAGCAACAATCTCAGGTAATGGTGTTCCGTAAAGCTGCTGCGCTCTTTGGTACGACATCGACTTAATGTCTTCTTCTGCTCCCGGTATTTGCGGCGAATACAATTCTTCCGGAATAGGTTTGACAATTTCAATAAGGTCATTGATTTGCCGGGGTGCCTCTACTACTACTTCATAGGCTTTCTCTTTTCCAAGATAGATAAACTCTGCCAACATTTCGTCAGTTGTCCGAAAATAAAGCGGTGGTTGCTTATCGGCATCATCATAGCCCTGGCCTGCCATTAGGATGCGACGATATACTTCATCTTCTGGATTTAAAAAGTGTACATCGCAGGTAGCCGCTACCGGCTTACCTAATTGCGCACCAATTTCACAAACTTTTCTGTTGATATTACGTAAACCTTCTTCATCGGCAATCTTGCCCTTCCGTAATAAAAATTCATTATTGCCAGTTGGCTGAATCTCAAGATAGTCGTAAAAACTAGCAATCGAAAGTAATTCTTCCTGGCTAGCACCATTAATCATGGCATGAATTAATTCACCCGCTTCACAGGCCGAACCTAATATCAGCCCTTCCCGGTAATCGTTTAATATTAAGCGGGGTATACGTGGTGTACGATGTAGATACCTAAGATGTGATATAGATACCATGCGGTACAGATTGCGAAGACCAATATTGTTTTTGGCCAAAATGATAATATGGCGAGCTTGATTAATATCGTCGTCAAACAAATAGCCTTCCATCCCGTAAATCACTTTGACGCCAAGACCGGCAGCTTCTTCATAGGCTTCCGGGAACGCTTGGACTACTCCATGATCGGTAATGGCAATGGCAGGATGCCCCCACTTAGCAGCTGTTTTGATCAAGTTCTTAGCGGAAACTACTGCATCCAAAGCACTCATACGGGTATGTGCGTGTAATTCTACCCGACGAACAGGCGCATCGTCTTGACGCTCGGCTGCTTTTTCTATCCGGCACATACTGTCAGTAAATAAGGTTAACTCATTCGCAAATTTATCATACTGCACTGTCCCCTTGACAGTCACCATCATACCATTTTTGATAGAAGCAGCCGCTTTGTCAAACTGCTCTTTATTATCAAAGAACGCCTTACCGCTAATACCATCAGTACGATCAACAAGATCATAGGTCAGCAAAAATCGGCCTGATTTCAATTCTTTCAACTCATGGTTAATAATCTGGCCACTAAGTATTACATTACGTGCTTCTTCTTGAATGGCGGTTATCGGTTGGACAGCATCTGCCGCACCACGGATATTGCGGCCAAATACAATCGGACTTGCGTTTGCTTTTGGTTTATCCTGTACCGTACCGGCATCCTTAAGAGCTTCCTTATACTCAGGAGTAAATAGTGCTGCATCATCACATTCCACTATTTCTTCGATCGCTGAAGCACGAAACTCGACTTCACAACCATGACCAAACTCCCGTTTAATAAAGGTCTTGATGATCCGTTCTATACCACGTTCTGCCAAAATATCGGTTGACAATCCCCCAATAGTTTCAAGGCTAATCGTCTCATTATCATATGACCACACGGCATTTAAAAGCAGATGTTTGGTCGCATAATGCCCCTCTGCAACTTTTTCAGCAAATTGCGGCCAGCTTTCAGTCAGATATTGCTGAAGATCTTTTTGTTGCTGATCAAAAACTACACTAGCTAAATCACATTGCTGACATAGATGCTTAGCGGCAATAGCAAGGGTCTGTTCAGCAACAATTTTGGCTACAGTTATATATATGATCCACGTTTTAGCAAACGAGTTAACTTCAACTTTGTTAACTTTCGCTGCTCTTAATAAATCCCGATTAACCTCATCAACCGGTAAATGTTCTACAAACTGAAAAAAACTTTCGCAGTTTTCCGGAATAATACAATAACTAGACATTAAACCTCTCCCATCAATAACAGGTCATTTCTATTTTACCACGGTTTATCAATGGAAAGCACTCCGTCTATTTCACTAAGTTCAGTAAATATCTGTATCATATCAACATTTGACGGGATTATTAATACAAACTCGATGTTTATCACTTTTTGTTCAGGGATATGATGCATCGTTATATTCTTAATACTAATGTCATGTTTCCCGAAAAAAATTCCAACTCGCCCAAGTTGCCCTGGTTGATCACGTACCACAATTTTAATCCTGTTACGATGCTTATTGCTCCAATGACGCCGTTCCATTTGCCCGAACAATACTAAGGTTACAAATACTAAAGCAGTCCCAGCAATGCCCGCAAAGAATAGCCCACAGCCAATAGCTAGCCCAATCCCGGCAACAACCCACAAACTGGCTGCAGTAGTAAGCCCAGTCACAGTCAAACCCTCGCGCAGAATAGTTCCAGCTCCTAAAAAACCAATCCCACTTACTACTTGAGCTGCAATTCGTCCAGGATCCTTGGTAACAGTGTCAAAATTAGTAAACCCATAAATAGATACAAGTGTCATTAATGCTGACCCTACACATACCAAAATGTGAGTGCGCAAGCCAGCAGGGCGATCCAAGCTCTCGCGTTCAAAACCGATTAAGCCACCAAGAATACAAGACACGACTAATCGTAACATAATATCTATTTCACTGATTGGTGCCATTGTCACACCTCCCATAGTACTATCCCTTATAGCTAAAAAGGCGTGATCGCTATCACGCCTTTAGGTATAAATTGACTACATCAGTTTTGTCAAAAGCTCTATAACCTTATTAAGATATTCTTCCTGTCCAAAATAAAACGTTTCCCCAGTTCGCCGAAGTTTAACCTCAATTAAATTTTCGTTAATAGCTTTGGGACCGATTGTGATCTTAACCGGATAGCCAATAAGGTCGGCATCTTTAAATTTAACACCTGGCCGCTCATTACGATCATCCAGAATGGCTTCTATTTTTTTAGAATTTAACTCAGCATATATTTTTTCTGCTAAAGCCATCTGCATTTCATCTTTATTGCTGACAGGAATAACAACAACATGGTACGGCGCAATCGGCGCAGGCCAAATAATACCATTCTGATCATAATTTTGTTCAATAGCCGCTGCCATTGTCCGGCTGACACCAACTCCATAGCAACCCATAACCATAGGTTTTTCTTTGCCATCTACGTCAATAAAATTAGCATGGAGTGCACTACTATATTTGGTAAATAGCTTAAATACCTGACCAACCTCGATACCTCTGGCAGTTTTAACAAGAGCACCACAGTGAGGACAAGGATCACTTTCCTGTATCAAACGAAGATCTGTAACGCTGGACGGTTTAAAATCGCGGCCTGGATTAACGTTAATATAATGTGTATCCAGTTTGTTAGCACCGCATACAGCATTATTCATATTCATAACAGTAGCATCGGCAACAATAATGATATTCTCTTTATCATCAAGGCCAACAGGCCCGATATAGCCTGCTTGACTGGCTAATGCACTAGTGATAGCTTCCTCATTAGCCATATCCAACTGAATGCAACCGACTTTATTTAATAATTTGATCTCATTTACTTCATGATCTCCCCGAACAAGCGCTAGTACAATACTACCGCTATCAGTCCTGTAAGCTAATGTCTTAATCGTCTTTTCGGGTGTAACACCGAGAAACTGACTGACATCAGAAATGGTCTTCATTCCCGGAGTAGCTTTTTCAGTTAGCGGCAGCATCTCCTCAGTCGGAATACTAATCGGATGTAATTCTGCTTTCTCATCATTAGCGGCATAATCACAGTTTCCACAGTATACAATACCAGCTTCTCCAGATTCAGCAATTACCATAAATTCATGAGAACCACTACCACCGATAGCTCCTGAGTCTGCTTCCACCGCCCGAAAGGTCAATCCACAACGGGTAAAGATGCGGGAATATGCATCATACATTTTATTATAGCTTTCATCAAGACCTGCTTCGTCACGATCAAACGAATACAAGTCTTTCATAATGAATTCACGACCACGCATAAGGCCAAATCTCGGCCTAATTTCATCACGGTATTTGTTTTGAATTTGATACAGCATCAGCGGTAGTTGACGATAAGAACGAACATCCCCACGGACAAGAGTCGTAATCATTTCTTCGTGAGTAGGCCCCAAACAAAAATTACGATTATGGCGATCTTTTAAACGGAACATTTCGTCGCCATAAACACTCCAGCGCCCAGTTTCCTGCCACATTTCTGCAGGCTGGACAATAGGCATCGCCAGCTCTTGCCCACCTTTGGCATCCATTTCTTCGCGTACAATTGTCTCAATTTTTTTTAGTACTCGTAGTGCCAGCGGCAAATATGAATATACTCCACCTGCGGCTTTACGAATAAAACCAGCTCTAAGCATTAATTGATGACTTACTACTTCGGCTTCAGCCGGAGTCTCTCGTAATGTGGGTGCAAATAATTGGGAAAAACGCATTAAATATTAGCCTCCTTATTAAGTTTATCAATTTCAGCAAATAGTGCACTTACCAGTTCGCCTTCCGGTACTTTACGAATAATCTCACCTTTACTGAATAGCAGACCCTCACCTTTACCACCAGCAATACCAACATCAGCATCTCTAGCTTCTCCAGGTCCGTTTACTACACAACCCATGACGGCGACCGTAATCGGATTTTTCATGGACTTTAGTTTATTTTCTACTGACTCAGCAACATCAACTAAATTGATCTGGCAACGCCCGCAGGTTGGACAAGATATGAGGGTAGGCCCATACCTTCGTAATCCTAATGACTTCAGAATCTCATTAGCAACATGTACTTCTTCTACCGGATCACCTGTTAGCGACACCCTGATTGTATCACCAATGCCCTGAGCTAAAAGCGCACCAATACCCACAGCTGACTTGATTACGCCAGAGCGTATTGTTCCAGCTTCAGTAATGCCTAAATGTAGTGGATAATTTACGGCTTCTGCCATAAGTTGATAGGCTTTAACCGTAAGTGGTACATCATGCGCTTTTAACGATATTTTAATATCATTAAAGTCTAGACGTTCCAAAATGTCAATATGACTTAGAGCACTTTCAACCATTCCCTCCGGCGTTGGATGCCCACCATGCTTAGCAAGTATTGCTTTGCTTAGTGATCCGGCATTAACCCCGATCCTAATAGGAATTTTCCGCCTTTTGGCCTCCTTAACAACTATGGCAACATGATCGGCTTCACCAATATTACCGGGATTTAAACGTAGACCATCCACGCCACGTTCCATAGCAGCAATGGCCAGCCGATAATCAAAATGAATATCTGCAATAAGCGGAACATCATATACGGATGTTTTTATCTGCTCTATCGCCTGAGCGGCAGAAATATCAGGAACAGCAACCCGAATTATATCGCAACCGGCATCCATAAGCCGCTTTATTTGTGCTACAGTATCAGCAACATTATCAGTGCGGGTATTCGTCATAGATTGAACCGATATGGGAGCATCTCCACCTACTGCCATTTTACCAATTTGTACAGGACGTGTTTGCTTTCGTTGCATACATATCACCAGCTCAAAACAAATTTAATCGCGATATATCTTTAAAAGTTGCCACAACAAATAACAACATTAACAGAGCTAAGCCAATCATTTGAATAAACTGCATTTGACTGTTGCTGAGCGGTTTACCTCTGATGCCTTCAACAGCCAATGTAACAACATGCCCTCCATCTAATACCGGGACTGGTAAAAGATTAATTAATCCTAAATTAATACTCAAAAAGGCAGCAAATTGAAGCAATGGAATAATCCCCAGTTGAGCAACTTCACCTGCCATTTGAGCCACACCAATAGGCCCAGCAACATCAGCTGCTGCTTTGCCTGTAATCATTTCGCCAATACCAACAACCATAGCTTGCGCTACAGTAACTGTCTGTTTAATAGCCAGACTAATAGATTCCAGTATTCCTGGCTGGTATTTATCAATCTGCGGAATTACGCCAATAACTCCACGCTTTCCTTTTTCATCATATTCAGGAGTTAGTGTTGCAGTTTTGTTAGCTTCGCCAGCACGTGAAAAGCTTATAGTGAGGTTGGTGTTTGCACTTGTCTGAATGATAGTAACAAATTGTCGCCAAGATTCAACTGGCGCCCCATTTACAGTTGTTATCCTATCTCCCGGCAACAAGCCAGCTACCGCAGCTGGCTTATCGGGAAAAACATTACCTATTATTGGTTGATTGGAAGGTTTATCAATACCGGCACTTACAAATACAATAAAAAGCAACAATATCGGCAATATAAAATTCATAACCGAACCAGCTACAATTACTAGCATTCTAGCCCAGATGGGCTTAGCACTAAAGGAACGTTCATCCTGTTGTTCGTCTGGATCCATACCAGCAATCTTATTAAAGCCACCTAAAGGTATAATACGAATAGAGTAGGTGGTCTCGCCAATTTTTTTACTTATCAATTTAGGTCCAAACCCAATGGCAAATTCATCCACTCGCATACCAACGCTTTTAGCAGTGATAAAATGGCCTAGCTCGTGAAATAAAATCAATAAACCGAAAACAAAAATAGTCGCAATAACGGTAGACAAATCTCCACCAACCTTTCAAATCTTGGTTACCCCAATTTTATATCATTTACAGCTTGTAGTGCAGAGCACCGTGCCCAAGCATCAGCAGCATGAATATTCTCCAAACTTGGAGCAGTAATTAGGGTATGTTTTTCCATAGTATAACGTATTACCTTAGCGATATCAAGGAAACCTATTTCACCATTTAGAAAAGCATGAACGGCTACTTCATTAGCTGCGTTGAAAACGCAAGGCATGGTTCCACCTTTTTTCCCGGCACTATAAGCTAACTCTAGTGCCGGAAACTTTACCGTATCAGGCTTCGCAAAAGTCAGTGCAGACAATGTTGTTAAGTCTAACCGTGGAAACTTAGACGGTAATCGTTCAGGATAAGATAAAGCGTATTGGATAGGTATCCGCATATCCGGCATTCCCAGTTGAGCCATCACACTACCATCTACAAATTCCACCATAGAATGAATTATGCTCTGAGGGTGAACGCAAACATCGATGCTTTCATAGTCTACACCGAATAACCATTTTGCTTCTATCACTTCCAGGCCTTTATTAGCAAGGGTTGCTGAATCAACTGTGATTTTTCGCCCCATAGACCAATTAGGATGCTTAAGACAATCTTCAATAGTAACACTACTCATTTTGTCTGTTGAATATTCACGAAATGGTCCACCAGATGCCGTTAAAATAATCCGATTTATTTGTTGTTTGTTTTCTCCATTCAAGCATTGAAAAATAGCACTATGCTCACTGTCAACCGGAGAAATGGTAACATTATATTCTTTAGCCAATGACATTACAAGCTCACCGGCAGCCACTAATGTTTCTTTATTGGCAAGCGCTATATTTTTTTTTGCCTTTATAGCAGCAACTGTTGGGTTGAGTCCGGCAAAACCAACTAATGATGTCACTACAGTATCAGTTTGACCGAAAGTGGCTGCTTCAAGCAACCCTTCCTCACCAGTTAAAATTTTTGTTTCTCCTTGGTACATGTTAACAAGTCGATCAGCCGCCGCTTTATCAATTATCACAGCAATCGTGGGTTTAAAATATTCAATCTGCTTCGCTAGTAACCGCTCATTTTGATAGGCAGCTAAAGCCGTTATCTTATATTTGTCCGCATTAGCAGCAATAACATCCAAAGCCTGTGTACCAATCGAACCAGTACTTCCTAAAATTGCAATATGCTTCATAAAGCAGCTCTCCCATCGTATTCCTAAGCAATGATAAATATTTCAATATAATAATAAACTACCGGTACAGAAAACATAACGGCATCAAAACGATCTAGTATCCCGCCATGTCCTGGTAAAATATTACCCGAATCCTTTACGCCGGCAAACCTTTTCAATACTGATTCGGAAAGATCGCCAAAAGGCGCAGCAATACCAATCAGTAAACCAAGAACGATCATATGTAGTAGCGGGAATCCGCACAACCATCCCAAGCAAACTACACCTGCAATACTGCCAAGCAACCCGCCGATGGCGCCTTCAATAGTTTTCCCAGGACTAACCGTCGGACATAACTTATGCCGCCCAAATAATGAACCCACAAAATATGCCAGCGTGTCGCTGGCCCATGTTCCAACAAAAGCTAACCAAAGGTACACGGCACCTGAAGATAGATTGCCAAGTGCCGTATTTATATAGTCATATTGCTCTAAAAACCGGAGCAGTAACAAATGGGCAAACGGCAAACTAATATACATTGCCCCCAGTATAGTAAATGCCGCCTCAGTAACCCCAAATTTTTCATGAGAAAGTATTGTTTGCGCCATAGTAAGGAGTAAAACTAATACCATTACTGCAACTAATTCTTGTGCATTACCAAGCCAAGCACAACCTGATGATAAAATAATACCAATAAGACCAATGCTATATTGAATTTTAATATCTTTGGCCTGCATCATATTATAAAACTCATGCCAAGCAATTAATGCTAACAATATTACAGTTGCAGCAAATAACCAAAATCCATAGTTAATAATATATATTGCTATTGGAATTCCAACAACTGCCGTCAAAATACGTGTACCAAGCACTATAGGCACCTACCGTTTTTTTGTATTTTTTAATCCGCCAAATCTTCGTTCTCTTTGCTGATAATCACATATAGCCTCTATCAGGTTTTCCGGTTTAAAATCCGGCCAATTAATCTCAGTAAACCAAAATTCAGCATAGGCAACTTGCCATAATAAAAAGTTGCTAATACGATAATCCCCACTAGGTCTAATTAATAAATCCGGTGCCGGAAGATTCGCTGTATATAGGTTTTCCTCAATAATTGCTTCATTGATATCTTCTAATGCTAATTCATGGTTTACTACTTTTTCAGTAATTATCTTAACAGCAC
This sequence comes from Bacillota bacterium, assembly GCA_023443285.1. Lineage (GTDB taxonomy): Bacteria > Bacillota > Negativicutes > Sporomusales > Sporomusaceae > Sporomusa. Next base: position 20,490 of record JAEZVB010000102.1, on the reverse strand, counting down.
GCGTTAGCTCTGCTCGTCCACCGTAGTTTACGGCCAGGTTTAAAATTAACCCAGTATTGCGGGCAGTTTGCGTCTGAGCTTTTTCAATTTTTGTCCGTAGTTTTGATGCAAGATCCTCAATTTTGCCGATAAATCTGATTTGTACATTGTTTTCATCTAATTCATTAATCTCATTATCAAGATACTCGGCTAGCAGGCTCATAAGTACGTTAACTTCATCAACTGGTCGTCGCCAATTTTCTGTAGAAAATGCATAAGCAGTAAGCACTTTAATACCAATTTCTGACGATGTCATAACAATTTCCCGTAATGTTTCTACGCCAGCTCGATGACCAAAAGTACGGGGTAGCCCCTTCTTTTGAGCCCACCTACCATTGCCATCCATGATTATCGCCACATGACTGGGAAGCCTATTTAGATCGATATCTTTATAATCATATTGGTTGTTACTAGATTTTTTACCAAACCATTTTTTCCACACGCTAAGCCCTCCGCCACATCGCAGCATCGTTATTACCAAATTATCCCCCAAATCCAGGAATGTTAGCCAATAAATATCAAATTTAAACCCCCTCTCACGAGGGGGATTTAAATTACTCCGGAGCTTTAATTGCACCAGTCGGGCAAACTTCCGCACAAGAACCACATTCTACACACTCATCGTTAATGGTATAAGTGGGTTCACCTTCTAGAATTGCACTGACTGGGCAAGTAGCTGCACAAGAACCACAAGCAACACAATCTTCTGTAATTTTATAAGCCATTACTTAAAACACCTCCTTTCCCATCTTAGCAGCAACTACTAAATTTATAATACCATCAGCATTTAATTGCTGCCTAATAACATATAGTGTCTCTTCAAGTTGAAACATGTTGCGGGAAGGCTTAGTAATAGTAATATTATATTTGCAATTGTCATGTTCCAATTTGGAGATAACCTCTGTCAACGGCTGTGCTACTGTATCAAGCATATTATACTTCCATTATTTCCTTTTCTTTTCCAGCCATAATCTGATCTATTTCTTTTATATATTTATCTGTTAATTTTTGAATATCATCTTGCGCTTTTTTTGCTTCATCTTCAGAAACCGTCTTATCTTTTTCAACCTTTTTGATTGACTCATTAGCATCGCGTCTAAGATTACGGATAGCCACTCTGCATTCTTCAGCCTTTTTATGTATAACCTTAACGATTTCTGCTCGGCGTTCTTGGGTAAGTTGTGGAATAGTCAGCCTTATGACAATACCATCACTATTAGGCATCAAGCCTAAATCCGATTTCTGAATGGCCTTATCAATGGCATTAAGCATTGGCTTTTCCCATGGCTGAATGACAATCATTCTTGGTTCTGGAACTGAAACATTGGCTACTTGGTTAACAGGTGTCGGTGAACCATAATAATCGACCATAACCTTGTCTAGCAGAGAGGGAGTCGCCCTGCCTGCACGCAAACTACCATACTCTCTCCTGAGAACTTCCAAAGCCTTCTTCATTTTGTCCTCATGGGCAGAATGAATTTCCTTAATTGTCATTTCTTTTCTCCCCCAACAATAGTTCCTATATCATTGCCTAGCGCTGCCTTCAAAATATTGCCTGGCTCATCGATACTAAATACTACAATTGGAATTTTATTATCCATACACAGTGAAGTAGCTGTAGAATCCATAACTCCTAAGCCACGCTGTAAAACTTCAATATATTCAAGCTCTTTGAACTTTTTAGCATCTGGATTATGACGTGGGTCAGAATCATAGACACCATCCGTATTCTTTTTAGCCATTAAAATTGCATCCGCTTCAATTTCAGCTGCCCGTAATGCAGCTGTTGTATCTGTTGAAAAATAAGGATTCCCCGTGCCAGCAGCAAAAATAACTACGCGTCCCTTTTCCATATGGCGTATAGCCCGGCGACGGATATATGGCTCAGCAACTTGTTGCATATTAATAGCAGTTTGTACTCTAGAATCAACGTCACAATGTTCTAGTGCATCTTGCAAGGCAAGTGCATTCATAACAGTTGCCAGCATCCCCATGTAGTCGGCAGTAGCACGATCCATTCCTTTCGCGCTTCCTGCAAGACCACGCCAGATATTCCCACCACCAACAACAATAGCCACATCCAAGTCATGGGATTTTATTTCCTTTATTTCTTTGGCAATAGCATCAACAACAAGCGGGTCTATACCATAGCCCTTGTTACCAGCCAAAGCTTCACCACTTAATTTTAAGACAACGCGCTTATACTTACCAGCGACCAATCGGGAGACCTCCTTTTAGATTATATTTCTACAAATAGCGAATAAATCCTTTATTTCACAAAACATTTTTCAGAAAAAAGAGAACACCAAGTGTTCTCTTATTTATTGACAGCTGCCATTACTTCAGCGGCAAAATCATTAGACCGCTTTTCAAGACCTTCGCCTAACTGATATCTGGTAAAACGACGAACCGAAATGTTTTCACCAATTTTAGCCACGCGTTCGGTAATTAATTGTGTAATTGTTTTATCAGGATCTTTGATAAATGCTTGTTCTAATAAACAAGCTTCCTGATAAAACTTTTTCATGCGGCCTTCGATCATCTTCTCAACAATATTAGCCGGCTTACCTTCATTAAGAGCCTGTGCCCGCAGAATTTCTCTCTCGTGATTGAGTACCTCTTCAGATACTTCTTCACGAGAAACATAACTAGGATTAGCAGCGGCAATTTGCATCGCTATATCTTTGACTAATGATTTAAAATCATCGGTTTTTGCAACAAAATCAGTTTCACAGTTTACTTCAAGCAGAACACCAATACGCCCTGCACCATGTATGTAAGCTTCGACAAGACCCTCAGAAGCTATACGGCTAGCTTTTTTCGCAGCAGCAGCCAATCCTTTTTCACGTAAAAAATCAACAGCTTTTTCCATATCACCATTTGTTTCGTTCAAAGCATTTTTGCAGTCCATCATACCAGCACCGGTACGTTCCCGCAATTCTTTAACCATTCCAGCAGTTATCATTTAAAATCCTCCTAACTATTATTAAAGGTAAGAGAACAATAAGCCCCTTACCTTTAATGTCCACATAATAGTTTACTCTGCCATTTGTTCGCCTTGGCGACCTTCCATAACAGCATCAGCAACTTTTGCAGTAAGTAGCTTAACAGCACGAATAGCATCGTCATTGCCTGGAATAACATAATCAATTTCATCTGGGTCACAGTTGGTGTCAACAATACCAACGATAGGAATACCTAAATTACGAGCTTCGGCCACTGCAATACGTTCTTTACGCGGATCAATGATAAAGAGCGCACCTGGCAGTTTGTGCATATTTTTAATACCACCAAGAAATTTTTGTAACCGTTCCATTTCATGGCGCAAAGTAATAACTTCTTTTTTAGGCAATACATCAAACATACCTTTGGCTTCCATATCTTCCAGTTCGCGCAATCTGTTGATACGTTTTTGGATAGTTTGGAAGTTAGTCAGCATACCGCCGAGCCATCTTTCGTTAACATAGAACATGTCACATCTGATAGCTTCGTCTTTCACTGCTTCTTGAGCCTGCTTTTTAGTACCTACAAACAACATGGTTTGTCCTTGGGCAGCTAAATCACGTACAAAATTATACGCTTCTTCCACCTTTTTTACTGTTTTTTGCAGGTCAATAATGTAGATACCATTACGCTCCGTAAATATGTACGGAGCCATTTTGGGATTCCATCTCCTGGTCTGGTGACCAAAATGAACACCGGCTTCCAAAAGTTGCTTCATCGAAATAACTGACATAAAATACACCTCCTGTTAATTTACCGCCGCAACCCGCATCTTTTGCCGTCACCAATAAGGCACAGTAGCAAAATTAGATTGCGTGTGTGATAACACCACAAAGAAGTATAGCATAACTCGTCGCTAATAACAAGTCCATTATCACATAGATATATAATAAAGCTAAGTCTGCTTTATTATCCCACCCAAACTGCTATTTATTCAATTGTAACAGTAGTGTTATTTCACCCTTCCCCCTACCAGTAGCCTTCGCAATTTCTGTTATAGTATAGCCTTGCTCAGCCATGGTGATAATTATGTGGCGATGTTTTTCAATATTTACTGGTTCTTTATGCATACTATCATAATCAGGCAGCGCTAAATCAACACTTGTCTGTGATATCTCAAATCGAACCTCATCCGGCTCCTCTTTATTGTCGCCGTAGTTCTCAAATACCATTGCCTCAGATACTTTATCTGATTCTACTGCCAGTTGCTCTGGCTCGACATTCTTTTGATTTTTCTCTAACTCTACCAGTTGGCTAATAATTTTATTGGCATGCTCAACCTGTTGGCTAAGCATGCCAATTTTCATTTCGGCTTCCTCAAGCAATACTTCAAGTTGAGTAGCCTCCTCTTCTAAGCGTCTAATAATAACGTCCGCAGTTTGTTCAAGATGATCCGTAAATTGATTAGCTGATGCAGACATATTTATGGTAAATACTTTGATAAGCATGTCTTTTCTATATATAAATAGAAATCCTAAAATAACTATCGTTAATAAAGTAACTGTAATACCTGTAAGCAAAATATCACCTCAGTTTATATTATGTTTTTATATCAATAATATGTCCGAGTATAGGATCTTGTGTCATAGTCTCATTTTCCGATTCTAATGATTCATTGGAAAGTGCACTGCTATTTTGCTCAGCTTCATCTGCATGGCGATTACTATTTCTTTCTTTTTTCTCATCGCGTTCAATCTTAGCGCCTTGACCCTTTGCTATACCCTGAACCTGCTGCTGGCGCACCGCTGCCGTCTTTGCCATCTGCTCAGCAAATTGCTGTTGCTGAAGTGTACCTTGCTGAACAAGATTATTCTGCTGTACTCCGACTTCTGTCGATCTGGGAATAAGCACCTGCATGTCGATCGGCCTGATACTCATTTCATCACCACTCCAACCAAAGAATAAACTGATTGGTCGTATTACTATTTATAAGAACCTGTTTTTATTTCTCCATCCTCAGCATAAAATTTTGCAAACTTAGCCGCATCCCTTATTGGTTTAATCAATGTTCCCACCACTAATTTGACCCCAGGATGAACGGTATCAGATACTTTGATATGACCATAGCGCATTTCTTCCAATGCTATTTCAATTTCGGCCAATCTGTTACGCAGCGTTTCAGTCTGTCCAATTAAGTGAAACTGAGCTTTAGTAAGTTTCAGCAACATTTCACGTTTATCAGGCGGCATGGTACTTTGGTTCATCGCCCGTAATATATTCAAAGCTTTTTGTGCTTGTTCTAAATCAAATTCGAGTTTTCTGATTTCTTTCCGTGATATTTGATATTCTTCCCGTAATGCAGGATTTACGCCGACTTCAATATCAGTACTAGTAGCAGATTGCGTACCAATAGTCTTTGCCCTTATTTCCTCACCAGCTGAAATTTGTCCACCAACAATAAGACCACGCCGTTCTTCAACAATTACTCTTTTACCGGCACTCACTTTGCTATGTAACACAACGTCACTGACAACAACATCTTTTCCTGCAGACACAGTTGCATTTTCAATATATTTCGCAACTATACTTTCACTTGCTTGTATATATCCTTTGTTCATTCCCTGGATACCCATGCGAACAGTAATATTCTTTCCTTCAACAATGCCACCACAAACATTACCGGCAATCTCTACATTACCTTCGGCCTTAACCGTAAAACCTGTTTGTACTGAACCTTTAACCAGTACACTGCCAACAAATTCAATGTTACCAGTAGATAAATCAACGTCACCTTTTACTTCAATAACCGGAATAACGTTAAGTTTCTTATTAATGACAACAAGTTGGCCAGCTTGCCCAGCGTATACCTTCAATCCCTCAACCGCATAAACATTTTTACCTGTTGGTAATATCAAATCTTTACCCGGCTTGGCAGGAACTTCATTACCAAAAACATCAATACCTGCCATACCCATTGTTGCTGGTATTTTCTCTGCCAACAACTCGTCCTTCTGGACAACAGTAAATATATTAAGGTTTTTGTAGTCAACTCTGCCGTCATCTAACTCAGCAGGTCGCCCTTTGCTTTCTAAATCAACAGAATATGCAATGCTTGCATTAACACCATTAACAGGTGATAATCCGTTTGCACAGACTACTGTACTTCCCGGTCTAGTTATCGCTATTTCAATTGATGCAAGGTCAATTCCGTAAACTATTCCTGCCGACTTAATCTTTTCCATAATCGTATCCATACTAACAGGTCGGCTGCCTTGCGGCATATCAATCTGCAAGGTGGCTTCCATTCGATCCCGCGAAATCGAAATTTGAATATTTGGTTCCGCCTCAATTAGTTTATCGGCCACTTTAACCGGTGTTCCTAAGGCTTCCTTAACTACACGTACAAGCAATGAATTCTCAATTTTACCAATATCCTGATACGCGGCTAATTGTTCGGTAATATGTGGAATTTTTGCAGGTTGTCCTTCACCTTGCGGGGGATATACTGCTAAATAGAATCCATTTTCATCTGCACTAATATTAAAATATCCGTCACGCGAATTAACTTGCTTCTCTGCCTCTTCAATAAAACGTGTATCGTCATTCATACGCACAATTCCCCCCATTACTAGCACTTACTACTAGATTTAATTATTAAATAAAACTTGATTTTAGCCTAGAAAGAGCACCTCGCAACCGAAAAATCGCTTTAGTATGAAGTTGCGAAATACGGGCTTCAGATAGTTTCAGGATCAGGCTTATCTCTTTTAATGTTAGCCCTTCATAATAGTAAAGACTAACCACCAGGCGCTCTTTTTCCGGCAATTTATCGATACTCTTAGCTAACATATCTTTTACTTCTTGCTCTTCAATATGTTGGGAAGGATTCGGTGTATGTTGCGAGACCGTTTCAGTTCTGGCAAATTCTTCAAGTGGTATGAGAGTACTTGTATTCAGGTGATTAATAAGCTTGTACAATTCATTGAGTGGAATTCTCATTGCCATAGCAATCTCTTCATCTTTTACTGAGCGTCCCAACGCATGTTCTAATTTAGTAACGGTTTGTTCATACTGTCTTGCTTTCTGTCTAATGGTAGCTGGAATCCAATCTTGTGCTCGAAGTGAGTCAAGAATAGCTCCCCGTATTCTAACAACTGCATAGGTTTCGAATTTGACGCCTCTATCAGAATCAAAACGTTCAATTGATTCCATAAGACCAAAAAAACCATTACTGATCAAATCATCTTTATCTACATGCTGAGGAAGACTAACTGCAATGCGGCCTGCTACTAGTTTAACTAAAGGCAGATAGTTCTCAATAAGTTTCTCCCGAATCTCCGGGGTTCTATTATTACTATACTCCCGCCAAAGCTTGAGTGTGTTAGCAGCCTTCTGTTCAGCATTATTATCTGCCATGGGCGCTTACCCCTCCATCATTACTTTTGCGTTAGTGATATATTTTCAAAATCCTTAGTATTCAAGGGTTCAAATTCAGGAACTGGGGGCAAATCGTCCTCGGATTCATTGCCACTAATTACGGTCTCTATATTCACAGCTTTTGATTCTAAATCGTCCAGCTTTTCCTTTAAAAAGCGCTCCAAAAATAGGCCGCAAACATATCCTAAAATTGCAAAAAAGATTAACGATACTAGTGTCCGCTGTAGCATAGCTGTTAACGTAATACTATTATGCACCCCTACCAATAAAGTTAAGCTGCTGGTAATAAGTGCCATATATAAACTAATCTGCAGCTTTAGTGCCATAGTCCGTCCCCCAAATTATAATTCTTTTTCGCCTTTATCAATAGTCTTGACTCTATAAATTCCAGTATCCAGTCTTAATTCAACCGTGCGACCATAATTGCCTCCCGTATCTTCGGCAAGTAGTCTGATATCCAGTTTTTTCAGTACTAACCGAACAGCTTCAGCATTACGTTCACCTACACGCATAATATCGGTAGCATTAGTAAATGTGAACATTTGTGCTCCACCAGCAATTTTCGCGGTAATACGCGACTTGCTTGCACCTAATTTTATTATTTCGTTAAGCATGGCGGGTAAAGCTGTATCGGCAAATTTAGCTACATTCTCTGCTGAGCGTGCTTGGGTGCTGTCAGGTAACATGATATGAGCTAAACCGCCCACCTTGGTAACTGAATCAAACAGCGCAATACCTACACAAGATCCTAGCCCATAACTAATTAAGCTAGCCGGGCTACACCCAACCTTGTAATCAGCCATTCCCACTTTTATTAGCTCAGCCATTATTCCTTCACCCCGATTGCCGCCAAGATTGTAGTGAGAGAACCGGGATCAGGAATAAGGAAAAAGTGGCCTTTTACACCATCATTATCTGTAGTAAATTCGGTTTCAATGACTAGTGCATGATCGCCCATTTGACCTAACTGAATTAAAATAACACTCAATATAGCCCCAGCCATATCAATAGCTAAAGCCGGAATAGACGGTAATAGTGTTAGCTTAGTAAAGTAGGAGAGTGCATTTAAATAAGCGCCAGCTAAAATATTACCTATCTCCATTAACGCTGATTCATCCATTGAATTGAGGAGTTGTGTTTCACCTTGGCTACGACCCATTAACATATCAACAAGGTAAAAGGCACTTTCACGCGGAAGCAAGAACAGAATACTCCCAGGTGCTGGGCCAAAAACTCTAAGATAGACACCCGCAACCATAGCATCCGGACCACCTACTACCTCAGGTACTTCACCTAAAGGAAGTATAGATACTTCTGGTACCGTCATATCAATTTTGTTATTAATAATTTGGGATAGCGCAGTTGCCGCATTGCCAGCGCCAACATTTCCTATTTCCCTCAAAGCATCTAACTGTAATGGCGATAGTTTTAATATATCTTCAGACAAGTTTGCCACCCCTTTGATTCTACACCTAACGGTTAACTAGCTTTTACTTCTTGGCCTATACCGATAATTGCATCCGTATTAAGTAGTATTAAAAGTCTATTCTCTAATTTACCTACACCGCTTAAATAATCAGCGGCAATACCACCTACCACAGCTTGCGGCGGCTCAATATTGCTTTGGTCGATTGTCGTTACTTCAGACACTGCATCAACAATCATTCCAACAGTTATATCTTCCACTTTTATAATAATAATTCGAGTATCATCAGTATACTCCTCAGGAGGTAAATTAAGTCTCTTTTTTAAATCAATGACAGGCAACACGCTACCCCGTAAGTTCATTACGCCTTTGATATAATCAGGAGAATGAGGGACACGTGTTATCTCAGTTATTCTTTTAATTTCTTGCACTTGCAGAATACTGACACCATACTCTTCACGTCCTAATTTAAATACCACTAGTTGAATATCACTACCCGAATATGTGGATTCAGCCACTCTTCATTCCTCCTTTTCTTACTGTTTCAACGCCCCAACATCTAAAATAAGCGCAACTTGACCATTGCCTAAAATGGTAGCACCAGCAATAACCTTAATTCCTGCTAATAATTTACCCATAGACTTGATTACAATTTCCTGCTGTCCGATAAGTGTGTCTACAATAATCCCGGCACGATTTTCGCCCATATGAACAATTACTACAAATAATTCTTCATCATTATGCTGTTTGGTAGTTGGGACATTAAGTACATTTGCCAAACGAACTATCGGAATGATTTGTCCCCTAAGTAAAATAACCTCCTGATTTTGAATAGTTTTTATATCCTGCGGAGTGATATTAATAGTGCTATCAATGGTTCCTAAAGGAATAGCATAAATTTCCTCACATACATTTACCAATAATGCCTGGATAATAGCCAGAGTCAATGGCAAGCGAATTTTGAATTTACTACCACCATTAATTTTTGTCTCGACATCTACCATGCCGCCTAACGATTCAATTTTAGTCTTGACAGCATCCATACCGACACCACGCCCTGAAACATCGGTTACTGTGTCAGCTGTCGAGAAACCGGGTAAAAATACAAGACGGACAGCCTCCGCTGGTTCAAGCTTATCAGCTTCAGCTTGCGTAATCATTCCTTTATCTACAGCCTTTTGCTTGATAACATCAGCATTAATACCTTTACCATCATCTTCAACCATAATAATAACGTTATTACCTTCGTGTCGTGCAATTAAGCGCACTTCGCCAACCGGATTCTTTCCCTTGGCCTGGCGTTCAGCCGGCTGTTCAATTCCATGATCAATTGAGTTTCTTAGAAGATGGACTAAAGGATCTCCAATCTCATCAATTACAGTACGATCAAGCTCTGTTTCTTCACCCTGAATAATCAGGTTAATCTCTTTATTTAGTTCGCGTGACAAATCTCGAACCATTCGCGGAAAACGATTGAACACTTGACCAACTGGAACCATCCGAACTTTCATGACTACCGTCTGTAAATCAGTTGTCACCCTATCCATTTGCTCAATAGTTTCAACTAATTCAGCAAGCCTATGTGTTAATCCAATTTGTTCCAGCCTAGTCTTGTTAATAACCAATTCTCCAACAAGGTTAAGCAAACTATCCAGTTTATCAATATCAACCCTTACCGACTGACCACTTTTAAGTTTTTTATCCGCATGTTCGTTAGTAGCTGATTTTTCTGGCTTACTGGTAACTTGACTTTCTTTCTTAGTATCAGTTACCTTGTCCATTTGCGCCGCAGTAGCTATTGGCACATCATTTGTTAGCAAAATGTCTGAAACTATGGATGGGAAAACTTCTACCTTTTCAACTTCTGAAATATTGATAACAGCTGTTTCTATCTTTTCAGCATCAGCAACAGTCAAAATGATAACCTGGAAACTACTATCGAAGTTTTCCTTTTCTAATTCTTCAACAGCCGGTATACTTTTTATTACTTCGCCAAGTTCTTCTAATGCGTTCATTACCATATAGGCTCTAGCGGATTTCAGCAGACATCCAACACGTAAATTAACATGAACTTCATAACACTCAAGGCCTTGCTTTCTTGCTGCTTTAACAACATTGACCTCGGTATCATCAAGATTGATACCTTCATGTGGAGTAGCTTCTACTTGAGGAACCACCTCCTGGCGGGAGTGATGTTCATCTCCTGAAGACACCGGCTCTCCTTTGGCAATGGCAATGAGTTTAGAAATGAGCGGTTTTATTTCAATAGTCGTGTCAGAGTTTGAAGCTACACTTTCAACAAGTTGTTCTAATGTATCAACACACTTAAACAAAATATCAGTAATATCATCATTTGCCGAAAGTGTTCCTTTACGAAGCAAATCAAGAACATTTTCCATTTCATGTGTGAGTTCTGCAATAGTAGTAAATCCCATGGTAGCTGACATACCTTTAATGGTATGAGCACTTCTAAAAATTTCATCAAGTACAGTCAGGTTGCCAGGATCATTTTCAAGATCAAGCAAACAACTGTTCAAAGTTTGAAGGTGCTCGCGCGATTCTTCTAAAAACATCCCCATATACTGATTTATATCCATTCATCTACACCCCCATATTACATTTTTTGTTTATTATTTAGCTAAAGCTTTTAATATTTCAGCGGTTATACCGGTAATAGGCGCAACTCTATCAACTACCCCTAATTCAATAGCTGATTTAGGCATTCCAAATACTACTGCTGTAGACTGATCTTCAGCAATAGTCTGACCATTTTGACGCTTAATCGCTTGAATGCCTTTAGCGCCATCATGACCCATACCGGTTAAAATAACCCCTATTGCCTTACTACCAAAAATTCGAGCAACTGATTCCATCATTGGATCTACTGCAGGTCTATGTCCACCGATTGGAGGGTTTTGGTTAAGTTTAACAACTACCTTTCCACCTTCTCTCTCAAGCAACATATGGTAATCCCCTGGTGCAATCAACGCAAGTCCCGGACGCAAAATATCATTATGTTCTGCCTCTTTCACTGTTACAGAAGACAATGAGTTTAGCCTGTCCGCCAAGGATTTAGTAAAGGCTGGCGGCATATGCTGAACTATTACAATTCCACATGGAATATTCTCGGGGATTTTAGTAATTACCTCCTGCAAGGCCCGAGGGCCACCAGTCGAAGTACCAATAGCAATAATGCGCTCTTCACTGAAACTACCGGAAGATGAGTACACCGGTTTCATTACCTGAACAGTACTGGCAACTTGCTTTCTTGCAAGCTGAGAAACGTTTGCTTTAACCGCAGCCCGGCATTTTGCCAGAATTTCTGTTCGTATTTCAGAGATATTAGAAATAGGCCCTGCCGTTTTAGCAACAAAATCGACAGCACCTAATTCAAGTGCCCGTAAAGTAACAACAGCACCTGCCTGCGTCAAACTACTAATCATAACTACCGGTGTAGGACACTCTGACATAATTACCTCTAATGCCTTTATGCCATCCACAACAGGCATCTCGACATCAAGAGTAATTAAATCAGGTTTCAGGCGTTTTACTTTATCTATTGCATCTTTGCCGTTACGTGCAGTATCTATTACAGAAAAATCAGGTTCATTAGCAAATAAATCACCCAAAAGTTTACGCATAAACACCGAGTCGTCAACGACTAGCACTCTTATCACAAAATCACCACCAATACCCTTTACTATTCTAACCCTTTACGTCTTTGTTCGAGTTGCTTTTTGAAAATCAACTTAATAATATTACCGCGGTCAGTCTCAGCAATTTCCAAAAATCTGATTCCCACCCAAAATACAGTAAGTTCAGACTGCGGCTGATATACCCTGACAACATCACATTTGAAAGTAAGTGAACCAATTTGCGGATAATGAATTGTCACCATTAATTTAGTTCCAATCTCCCATAGGTGACTAGTGACAATTTGGACACCACCACCGCTAATGTCCTTAGTTGAAGCACTAATTACGGTCTCATCAAGCATTCCATCTTCAAGAATTGCTCTAATTTGAACAGGTATAACCAAATCAATCCTCACAAAAGCCCTTTGCTGGATTTTTTTTATATTGTATGGCAAAGCTATCGTCCAAACAGGTAATGGCTTAATTTGCTTATTTAGTAGTGAACTGGTAAATTCAAATGCCGCTTGATTATTGACTGTCCTACCAAAGAATATGTCACCACGTTGCAGCATAACAGGATGTCCCTTACTCATCGGCATAGCTATCACCATATTATCAGACATCATATCTTCAACCCGACTACGATATTTCTCAGCCAGACCACTTCGCTCAGGTACAATTACTTCAAGATGTTGATTGATTTTAAAAATATCTTCTGGCTTAATACTGATAAATACCCCTCCTTATTTGGAGACTAATACATATATTCTAAAAACTTATGGAAAAATCCTTTTATACCAAGGGGTTGTTGGTACATATTTTTACCGCCAATTAATTGCTGTGCGATATTTTCAATACACCGAGCTGAGATCGCTTCAGGAAATGATAGCAAAAGTGGTACTTGTTTTTTAACAGCCTTAACCATACTACGATCTTCATACACATAACCGAGATTTTCAATTGAAACATTGAGAAATCGTTGGGAAACACGCATTAATTTATCGACAACTACTTGTCCCTCATCGCGATCCAAAACGCGGTTAACCACCAGTTTAAGCGGTGCTATTCCATTTTGCCCGGCATAGGCTTTAACCATAGCATACGCATCGGTAATTGCCGTAGGTTCTGGAGTCGTAATAAGAATCACTTGATCTGCTGCCATAACGAAATTCAACACATTACGACTAATCCCAGCGCCTGTATCAATCAAGATAAAATCAGCCCAATTATCGAATAACGCAATTTGAGCCACTATATGATTTAAATGGGCATCGCTTAAGTTAGCCAGATGAAAAATACCAGAGCCGCCAGCCAAAAACTTAATACCACGTGGACCATCTGCAACAATATCAGTAATCTTCAAGCCATCTTCCAGTAAATTAAGAATATTATAAGGGGCTGAACAGCCAAAAACCACTTCAACATTAGCCATCCCTAAATCTGCATCAATTATCAATACTTTTTTGTCAAGTGCAGCTAAGGCTAGTGCAAGGTTTACTGTAAAGTTAGTTTTTCCAACACCACCCTTACCACTAGTGACTGTAATTACTTGGCTTTTAGCACTATTCTTAATAACCGAACTCTTTTTGGGGATTGAAGAACGTAGTGTCATTTGACGTAACTTCTCAGCTTGATCACTCATGTTAATCCCTCAAAATCATATTTGCCAATTTAGTAGAGTTAATTAACTCAATATCATCAGGGACACTTTGTCCTGTGGTCATATAAGACAAGGATGCGGGAAAGTGATACACCAAATTTAAGATAGTTCCTAAATTACTTGCTTCATCGACTTTAGTAAATAAAATTTTCTGAGGAGAACAGATAGAAAAATTATTAACTATTTCTATGGCATCACGATATTTAGTTGTAGTGCTCAAAACAAGATGCTTTTCAATAAACGGATCCACTGACAACAGTGCTTGAAGTTCCGCTAACTGAGAATGATTGCTTGGGCTGCGACCAGCTGTATCAATTAATACTAAATGCTTATCCTTATGACGATAAAGTGCAGACGTAAGCTCATCTGGTGAATACACAATATCGATTGGCACACCAATGATATCACCATAAATTTTTAGTTGCTCAACAGCTGCAATACGATACGTATCAGCCGTTACTAGTGCAACCTTATATCCTTCTTTTAAAGCAAAATTAGCAGCTAGTTTGGCAATAGTCGTTGTTTTTCCCACACCGGTTGGACCAATTAAAGCTATTTTTTTGCAACTAGCTGGTATAATGTTGATTCCCTCAACCCGCTGCAAGCAGTTGACAATACGATCAACTAAAAGATTGCGAGCTTCCCCAAGACCAACACCAGTAATAGCGCTATTTTCTTCAGGCAATCCCTTAACCAGATTAGCTGCTATTATTGGATCAATATCATTCTTAAGTAGGACTTCCATGAGTGGAGATGGTTGTTTACTATTCTCAGAGACTTGGCACAGCATTTGTTCTATCATCTTCCGCATGCTGGACATTTCAAATTGCAGCGCCGCAATTTTTGAATCGTCAGTATTAATAGTATTTGTTGGAATGGCCGGCGCTTTTTTCTCGGCACCAGTCGCAGCAACAGAATCAATTGCTGCCATAACCTCTACCATTTCCTTACCCCAAAAGCCGAAAATCCCGCCTTTCTTGAACCGACGAGTATGCAAAATAACAGCCTCACGTCCTAATTCCTGCTTAACATTTGCCATTGCTGTTGCCATATTTTGTGCTGTAAATAATTTGACTTTCAATTTACAATCTCACCATCCCTAGTGCCTGAACTTCCGCTTTGGGGTCAAGCTCAGCATACGATAAAACCGTTAAATTAGGGGCTACACGTTCAGTAAGTTTACGAAAATAAAGCCTTGCTCCCGGATTTGTAAGAACAACTGGTTGATAACCCATATTAGTAAGCTTCGGAAGCTCGTTTGTAAGATTATTTATAATAGTTTGTACCAATTTAGGGTCTAATGCAACATATGAACCTTGTTCAGTACGTTGTACAGCATTAACAATCGTGTTTTCTAACTGTGGATCAACCGTTATGCAGGTTAAAATATTATTATTTATAAACTGACGGGATATTTGGCGAGCCAAAGCATGGCGAACATATTCAGTCAATATTTCCGTGTCTTTGGTTAATTGAGCATAATCAGCCAATGTCTCAAAGACTGTTACCAAATCCCTTATAGAGATTTTCTCACGCAACAAATTTCCTAACACCTTTTGAATTTCACCAATTGACAACAGATTGGGGGTTAACTCCTCAACAACAGCTACATTATTTTGTTTAACAGAATCAACTAGAGTCTGAACTTCCTGACGTCCCAAAATTTCCGCAGCATGACTCTTGATAATTTCTGTTAGATGTGTTGCTAAAACAGAAACTGGATCAACTACCGTATAACCAGCAAGTTCAGCCTGCTCGCGGTAAGTCTCTTGAATCCACAGTGCGGGCAAACCAAAAGCCGGTTCTACAGTCTCAACTCCAGGCACTGTTTCAAAAGCAGCACCTGAATCCATCGCTAAGAAGTGATCTAACATTAATTCGCCTCTGGCAATTTCAATCCCTTTTAATTTTATTACATAGATATTTGGTTTAAGCTGAATATTATCGCGAATCCTTATTGTCGGAACAATAAGGCCTAGCTCTAGTGCACATTGGCGTCGAATCATAACCACCCGGTCAAGTAAGTCACCGCCTTGACTAACATCAACAAGCGGAATAAGACTATAACCAATCTCTAATTCCATCGGATCAACCTGTAACAAAGAAACGATGTTTTCCGGCTTGCGCACCTCTTCTTTCTCTTGTTCTTCCTGCTGCGACATTTCCAGTTGTACTTCCGTTTGTTGCGTCCTAATAAGGGCATAACCAACGCCACCGGTTACAGCGCTAAGAGCGAAAAATGGAGCCCCTGGCAACCCTGGAATTAATCCTAAAAGAAATAAAACTCCACAGGCGATAAAAAATATACGAGGTTTCTTAATAATCTGCCTGGTTAGGTCTGAGCCTAAATTAGAATCAGAAGCAGCTCTGGTTACTACTATACCTGTAGCTGTAGATATTAATAATGCCGGTATCTGATTTACTAAACCCTCGCCTACTGTCAATAAAGTATAGGTCTGAAGGGCTTGCAGAACATCTAGGTTACGTTGCAGCATACCAATAACAAAGCCACCGACAATATTTATTACAATAATAATAATAGCAGCTATCGCGTCGCCTTTTACAAATTTACTGGCACCATCCATCGCACCATAAAAATCGGCTTCCCGTTGAATATTTTTGCGACGGTCACGCGCCTCTTTATCGGTAATAAGACCGGCATTAAGGTCGGCATCAATGCTCATTTGCTTACCAGGCATAGCATCCAAAGTAAAGCGAGCAGCAACTTCAGCAACCCGTTCAGCACCTTTGGTGATTACAATAAATTGGATGATGATCAAAATAACGAATACAATAAAGCCTACTACCGCATTACCACCAACAACAAAGTTACCAAAAGCGGCAATTACTTCTCCGGCATGACCATCAAGCAAAATAAGACGTGTTGAAGATACATTGAGCGCCAACCGAAATAAAGTTGTAATCAACAGTAATGATGGGAATACCGAAAAATCCAAAGGCTCCACATTATAGATAGCCACCATTACAATAATCAAAGCCAACGTAATATTCAAGGTCAGCAAAAGGTCTAAAAGCATTGTCGGCAGCGGAATAATCATCATTACAACAATAGTAATAATAGCTAGTGCTATCATTATATCGCTATATTTTTCTAGACCTGAGAATAATGCAGACTGTCGAGTAGTAGCCATCTAGTATTTTCTCCTTCTATTAGGACAATCGTTTCTTTAAGCGATATACATAAGCCAACACTTCAGCAACCGCCTGATATAACTCTGAAGGTATGACTGAACCAATCTCTACCGCAGGATATAATGCACGTGCTAAGGGTTTATTCTCTACAACAATTACTTTATGTTCGCGTGCAACCTGTTTGATACGCTCAGCTAAGAAATCCTGGCCTTTAGCCAAAACTACTGGAGCCGCCATAGTTTTCTCATATTTAAGAGCAATAGCTAAATGAGTAGGGTTAGTAACAACTACATCAGCTTTCGGAATTTCTTGCATCATCCGCTGCATAGCCATAGCCCGCTGCTTTTCTCTGATTTTGCTTTTAATTTGCGGGTTACCCTCTGTTTGTTTCATTTCCTCTTTGACTTCTTGCTTAGACATTTTTAAATTTTGATTATGATCCCACCATTGATACATATAGTCAAATACTGCCAGAATCATCATAACAGTAATAATTTGAAAAGCTAAATCAATAATCAATGAACCAGTTAATTTAAGTGATTCTATTAATTCCATACTAATTAATTTTGGAATGTCCTGTGTTTGAATTACAGCAAAGCGGTAAATGAAATAACCAATAATACCTACTTTAAACAGAGCCTTTGCCAGCTCAACCAGCGACCTTTTTGAAAATAATCGCTGAAAACCTGATAGCGGATTAATCTTGCCAAAATCAGGCATCAAGACTTCTGATGAAAAAATTACACCCACTTGCATAAAATTAATAACCAATGAAATTAGCATAATGATTAGGAGAATAGGCAAAACCGTTTTTGCTATCACTATTCCCACGGAAAAAAATAATAACTGAACGGCATGTATCGTTAAATCATTTGTAACCAAACTAGAAAAACTGGCTGTCATATAACTTGCTAATTCATTATATACACCAACACCTGATAACTTGAGTGTGCAAAAACCAGCCAAAATAACAAATGCCGAACTAATTTCCGTGCTTTTGGCTACCTGCCCCTTTTTTTTAGCTTCTTCTTTACGTTTCGGGGTAGCCTCTTCGGTTTTTTCACCGTTAAACAATTGTAAGTCAAACGTCTTTAGCTTATACCGGTTATCCTTTACGGGGAGTAAAGCTTTCCAGGAGGCGATACATATTATGAAAACCCTCACTGAAAATCACCTCCAGAAATAGTATATAAAACGGCAAAGCCAACGATAGCACAAAAATGCCGACAATAATTTTGCCCGGCATGCCAACAACAAAAATATTCATTTGCGGCATAGTTCGAGCCAAAATACCTAAAGCCACATCGGTAAGCAGCAAGGCAACCACTACCGGTAAACTTATCTTAACTGCAACTATAAAAATTGCAACAACCATATCTACAATAATATCAGCAAGATCCGGCGGAAAGGTTGCCTGCGTCACCGGAATACTTGAAAAACTATAAACAATAGCTGATAAAAAAAGATGATGGCTGTTACTAGTCAAGAATACTAAAATTGCCAGAATATATTTAAAGTTGCCAATCAGTGGTACCTGCTGGCCGAATTGAGGATCTATAACATTAACCATTCCAAATCCAATTTGTGTATCTAATAAGGTGCCTGCCATCTGTATTCCATAAAAAATAAAGGAACAGGCAAACCCCATAATTAAGCCAATTAAAAATTCACCAATTACCAATGCCACATAGGGAAGCAGAGCATCCGGAATAACAATGTTCGCTCGTGTTAAAAGTGGTAACAAAATATAAGCTATTAATAAAGACAGGCCAGCTTTTACTATTAACGGAACATTACGAGCACCGAAAACAGGCGCTGACGAAAAAATTCCACTCATTCTTGCAAAGATCAGTAAGAAAAAACCTAACTGATTTTGCAGTACAGCAAACAGATCCACTATTTCTTACCACCTATCTATTGGTAGAACTATTCGCAGCTCACCTCATTAACGAACCATAGTAGACAAACCCAAAAATATATCTTTGGTATAGCCAACCAGTATACTCAGCATCCATGGGCCAAAAACAAGTATAGCAAGAAAAACAGCAATAATTTTAGGAATAAAAGCGAGTGACTGCTCTTGTATTTGCGTTGTCGCTTGAAATATACTGACCGCAACACCAACAACTAAACCCAAAATGAGCATCGGGGCAGACACTAGCATAACCATCATTAACGCATTACGACCAATCTCAATAGCCATATCGCCAGACATGTGTGTCGTCCCCCCCTTAAATAAAGCTACTGACTAATGATCGGATTATCAAATGCCATCCATCCACCAGTATAAACAATAAAATCTTAAAAGGTAGCGATATCATTACTGGCGGTAACATCATCATCCCCATTGACATGAGAGTACTGGCCACCACCATATCAATAACAATAAATGGAATATAAATCAAAAAACCAATTTGAAAAGCAGTTTTAAGCTCGCTAATAATAAAAGAAGGAATTAATACCGATGTAGGAACATCTTCCGATCCATTAGGCCGCGGCATCTCAGACATATTTACAAATAACGCCAAATCATTTTCGCGAGTTTGTTTAAACATAAACTCACGCATGGGTTTGACAGCCTCAGTCATTGCGGTTTGCTGATCCATTGTCCCAGCAAGCATTGGCTGTAACGCATTTTGGTTAACTTGTTCGAAATAAGGCGACATTGTATAAAAAGTCAAAAAAAGCGAAAGACCGACTATAACTTGGTTCGGGGGAACATTTTGCGTTGCCAAAGCACTGCGCAAAAATGACAACACTATAATAATGCGCGTGAATGAAGTCATCATAACCAAAATAGACGGTGCCAGTGAAAGCACCGTTAGCATTAACAGAACTTGCAGGCTAAGCGCAACATCCTGAGGGGTATTTGCTTGTTCCACCCCAACATTGATATTGGGAATGGGTATCAATGGCGCTGCTCCAGCAATGCCTGGACAAGCCAAAACAATAATTACAGTCGAGATTAGAACATGACATTTCCATGTATTTAAGTAGTTAATCCCTTGTGACACTCTAATACCTCTTCCTAGTATCGGTCTCATGTTCCTTCTCGGGAAATTCAGGAGTGTCTGAACTGAAGGTATAGGGGAATTTTTTTTGAATTTGCCTGAGCAAACCAAGTTGCCTATGAAAAACACTACCAAATTGTTCAGTAGGCACACTCATATTCTCAGTAGCCTTAAGCTGCTCAATAT
>JAEZVB010000070.1 GCA_023443285.1 Bacillota bacterium | reverse complement strand
GCACTAAGCTTACTGGTGCCTTTTTCCGATCTTGATCAGGCGATTGAAACCGTACCCAAAATAATTAAGTCCAAAGCCATGCCTACTGCCATTGAATTCATGGAACGTGATGTCATTTTAGCCGCCGAAGAATTTTTAGGCAAGAAGTTTCCTGATACATCGGCAAATGCCTATTTACTCCTTACCTTTGACGGCAATAGCAGTGAGGAATTAGAAAAATCCTATGAATTAGTTGCACATATTTGCCTTGATGCCGGTGCCCACGATGTCCTCATCTCCAATACTCCGGAAAGACAGCAATCCATTTGGTCAGCCAGAGGAGCTTTTCTTGAAGCGATAAAAGCTTCTACCTCAGAAATAGATGAGTGTGACGTAGTCGTGCCCCGCAATAAGGTCGCTGAGTTTGTAAAATTCGCCCATGATCTGCAGAACATACTGAAGATTCGTATTCAAAGCTTCGGACATGCCGGCGATGGCAACTTACATATCTACGTGCTCCGTGATACTCTTGAACAAGAGCTATGGGAGGCTAAGCGCGAAGAGGCCATGCAGGCCATGTATAATAAAGCTACAACACTAGGTGGACAAGTATCCGGCGAGCATGGTATCGGCCATGCAAAACAACCCTATCTGGCCTGTTCACTCGGCGCAGAACATATTGGATTATTACGAAGCATCAAGCAAGCCTTTGATCCGCAAAACATATTAAATCCAGGAAAAATATGTTAATAACGTAGTACATCCTGCTGTACTCAGCCGCGCATGACCCGTACCTGGTGATGGTTTTTTCGGGTGCGAACATCTTTAAACCCATGATACATTTTTTCCACCCGCTGCCTGCGCTCACCCAATAGGCGTACCGTATGAGACACAAACATAATTACCGAAAAACCAATCCAAATACTGGCAAAGATTCGCCCGGCGTCTGAACCCATAAATACGGGAAAATGTGCAGCAAAAAGCACTGTCATCGCACTAAGAACAATCAAACTGACAAATGAACCCACCTTACTTGTTCTATTTTTAAATCCCTTCATTAAACCCCTCCCTTTCTTCGACATAGCCTTGTTGGTAAAGCTCAATGAAGTATATGACAATCTAAATTGCTTTATTAATTACGCAATAAAAAAGCTATTTGCCTATTTTAAGACAAATAGCTTTTTCTCTGTTAAATTCTAGCCTGTTCAATGCATTTATTCATTCTTTACGCGAACATAGGTAGGTACTGAATAAGCAAATATCTTTTTATCCACATCAATATTGGCATAAGTATAAAGTATTACCTTTTCCGAAATCCGCTGGACACTGCCCTCCAAAACGTAGCATACGCCATTCAGAAAGTCGCTCATGCGCTGCTGCGTCACGGCATCAACCTGCTGATAGTTAACAATAATAGCAACATGGCTTTTAAGAAAGTCGGCATACTTCTGTACATCGTCAAAGGTAGTCGGTACGTCGACACACATCTTAAAATTACCTGGTTGCTGACTATGTACTTTAAGCTTTGGACGACGTTCGATTTCCTGCACCGATACTTCTTTCGCAGCAGACGTCTCCAATTTTTCCGGCGCTCCCATTTCTTCTTCCATTGGTATTAAAAAGTTTGCTAATTTATCCATTAATCCAAGCGCCACTGGTACACGCCTCCTCAAGAAATCGATACTTCAATTGTAAATTTTATTTCGACACAATTTATGGTATTCCTGCTTTATAAGAATGAAAATTTACATTATTAGCAAAACAAGGCGAAATTTCCTAATAAACTAGGACTTTAGGACTAGTGAAAATGTCTCATTTACCAACATCCCTCATCCCGCTGCCACCGAGTTATTATTGCTGTGATTCTTGTTTGCGTTCGCGGCCACGAATATGCCGATCTAAGGTAGTCTTACGCAAGCGAATGCTTTGCGGCGTAACCTCTACAGCCTCATCATCATTAATATATTCAAGCGCCTGTTCCAAACTTAGAATCCGCGGCGGTGTCAGACGAATACCTTCATCAGTACCACTTGCCCGCATATTAGTAACATGTTTTTTCTTACAAGGGTTAACATCCATATCCATTTCCCGGGCATTCTCGCCAATGATCATACCTTCATATACTGGTTGTCCAGGAACAACAAACATAATGCCTCTGTCTTGGATACTATTGATACCGTACCCCGTGGTTTCCCCTTGCTCAAACGCTACCAATGCGCCCCGGGTACGACCGGGAATATCGCCTTTATATGGTACATAACCATGGAAAACGTGATGCATAATGCCGTTGCCCTTGGTATTTGTCAAGAATCCTGATCTAAAACCAATTAAGCCACGAGCCGGAACAACGAATTCCATCCGTAAGTAACCAGCCAGTTCGATCATATTAACAAGCTCAGCCCGCCGGGTACCCAGACCTTCCATTACCGGCCCCATAAATTCCTGTGGTACATCAATTGTCAAGAATTCCATTGGTTCACAGCGTTTACCGTTGATTTCCTTATAAATAACCTGTGGTTTACCAATCTGCAGTTCATAACCTTCGCGTCGCATGGTCTCTATCAGAATCGACAAATGTAGTTCACCGCGACCTGCCACTACAAAAGAATCCGGGCTGTCTGTTTCTGATACTCGCAGGCTAACATTGGTTTCGGCCTCCCGGAATAAACGGTCACGAATATGGCGTGATGTAACATACTGACCTTCTCGTCCAGCAAAAGGACTGGTGTTTACCGAAAATGTCATGGCAAGCGTAGGCTCGTCAATGCGAATGGCCGGCAAAGCTTCCGGATTTTCCGTATCAGCCACAGTATCGCCAATATTGATTGATTCAAGACCAATCATGGCAATGATGTCGCCTAGGGCAGCCTCCTGTACCTCAGTACGCTTTAAGCCTTCATATATGTATAGTTTACCAATTTTACCCTTAGCTTCGTCCTCGCCGTTAACCAGCATGACATTTTGTCCGCTTTTAATACGTCCCCGTACAACCCGGCCTATCGCAATCCGTCCGACATAATCATCATAATCAAGCGTAGTAATCATAACCTGCAGCGGTCCGTCAATATTGCCTTTCGGCGCAGGTATGGTTTTCTCAATACACTCAAATAAGGGTTTCAAGTTATCACTGTCATCATCCATAGCCATTTTGGCAATACCGGCACGTGCGGTTGCATATACTACCGGAAAATCAAGCTGTTCATCAGTAGCATCTAGTTCAATAAACAATTCCAGTACTTCATCAAGAACATCATCTACCCGCTGATCCGGGCGGTCAATTTTGTTGATAACAACAATTGGTTTTAGTTTTTGCTCTAACGCTTTGCGCAAAACATATTTAGTCTGCGGCATAGGTCCCTCAAACGCATCCACTAATAACAATACACCATCAACCATATTAAGTACCCGCTCAACCTCGCCACCAAAGTCAGCGTGGCCTGGGGTATCAACAATGTTAATTTTTATATTATTATACATTACCGCCGTATTTTTGGATAAGATGGTAATGCCGCGCTCGCGTTCCAAATCATTTGAGTCCATAACCCGTTCAGCAACATGTTCATTCGCGCGAAAAACACCGCTTTGCTTGAGCATAGCATCCACCAATGTGGTCTTGCCATGGTCAACGTGGGCAATAATAGCAATATTACGTAAGTCATTGCGTTCCATTAAAATAATAGCCTCCCCTATAATAAGCAAAAGGATGCTTTATTTTGCACCCTTTTGTAGTGTCATGCACTCTCAACTATATTATACCACTTACCATATGTCAAATTAAATTTATTGTGTAATTTTCTTTACGACCATAAATCAGTAAGTGTTTTTCGAATGAATTTGCGTATTTTTTCAACACGTTTAAGCACATCTTGCAGCTTGCCGCTGTTGATGAGAACCAATTCCTCCATTTTGCTCCGGAATTGGGCATATTCTTTTTCCACTTCGTCCAGATAGTCTCTAAGTTGCTGAAGAGCAGGTTGAAATGCGATAATCGCCGATGGCTCAATCTTCCAACTACGGCCAGTTATGTTGACAGCATCACCATACTTAGGGATATAGGTAGATATATTAAACCGCTCTGCAATCAGCGCAGCAAAAGGCTCTGACATTTCTTGTTCACCATGAACGATAAATATATTTGCAGGTTTGTTCTTAAAATTACTCAGCCAGTTAATCAGCTGCTCTTTATCAGCATGGGCAGAAAAGCCTTCCAAATTAGCAATCGTAGCCTTAACACTAATTTCTTCACCCATTATCCTAACTTTTTTAAAGCCATCCAATAAACGCCGGCCTAAGCTTCCTTCTGCCTGATAGCCTACAAACAACACAGTACTCTCAGGGCGCCATAAATTATGCTTGAGGTGATGGAGAATGCGTCCGGCATCAGCCATACCGCTCGCAGAAATAATAATGGCCGGATGATCCAGACTGTTAATGGCTTTGGATTCCTCCGCAGTCTTGGCAACCATCAACTGCGGAAAACTCAAGGGATGTTCATGGTCTTTGTATAGTAGGCTGTAGGCTTCCGCATCATATTCCTGAGAGTTTTTCAAGAAAATCTCTGTTGCCGAAATAGCTAGCGGGCTATCAATAATTACCGGTATTTTGGGAATCAGGCCATCCCTAAATAACGAATGCAAATTGTAAAGTATGGTTTGCGTCCGTCCTACTGCAAAGGAAGGAATTACGATATTGCCCCCCTTCTCTACTGCCTCATTTATGTATTGGGCTAACCGTTCTATCGGGTCACTTGGATCATGAACCCGATCCCCATAGGTTGATTCAATAATTAGGTAGTCCGCCTGCTCAATAATAGCAGGATTTCGAATAATAGGCTGATCAGGTTGACCCAAGTCACCGGAAAATAGAATTTTTGTTGTTTCCCCGTTTTCGGTTGCCAGTATTTCTACCATAGATGAACCCAGAATGTGACCGGCATCCCGAAAAGCAATTGTTACCTCATCAGATATTTTAATTGCTTTATCATACGGATTAGGTGAAAACTGCTGCAAACAACTATATGCCTCATCTACAGTATACAGCGGCTCGATTGGCTTACGTCCGGCCCGTTGTCCCTTCCGGTTAGAAATCTCGGCATCAAACTCTTGAATATGGCCACTGTCAGGCAGCATAATACTCGACAATTCAGCGGTTGCTTTGGTAGCATATATTGTGCCTTTGAAGCCTGACTTACATAGACGTGGTAACAAACCACTATGGTCAATATGAGCATGGGTTAAAAACACAGCTTCGATATCTCCGGGATTAAAGAGGAATGGACGCCTATTTAGAGCAGTAACAGATTTTGATCCCTGAAACATACCGCAATCAACCAAATATTTCTTATTGCCAATTTCTAGTAAGTAAGACGACCCGGTTACCATACCGGCAGCTCCCAAAAATGTTAAGTTCATTAGCTTGTCTCCCTTCAGTAATTGTGCTACAAATTATCTGAGTATCTGAATTCTACATATTGTCTCTATTCACCTTCTGTAAACAGTAAATCCGAGAGCAAATTACTCCCGGATTTGACTAGCAATAGACAATATACTATTACGCTTCACCCATTATCCGAACTTCGGGATGGAGGGAAACGCCAAATTGCTGATAAACTCTATCCTGTACTTTACTGATTAATGCTAGCACATCCTTAGCTGTTGCACCGCCGGCATTAATAATGAAGCCGGCATGTTTGGTAGAAACTTGCGCACCACCTACACTTACACCTTTTAGTCCGGCCTGCTCAATTAGCGTACCAGCAAAATGGCCTTGCGGCCGTTTAAAGGTACTGCCCGCACTAGGCATCTCGACTGGTTGCTTAGTTTGACGTTTAACAGTATAATCATCAATCCGGTCGCGAATCGAGCTGTTTATCCCACTCTTCAGCGCTAATTCCACTTCGCAAATAAGACAGCCATTTTCCTGGAAAACACTATGGCGATACTTAAACTTTAATTCTTCCTGTTCAAATCGTTTTAACTCACCGTTCTGGCATACTGCCGTTACTGCACGCACTACCTGACTCATGTCACCCTCATAAGCACCGGCATTCATAAATACGGCACCGCCAATACTGCCAGGAATGCCAATTGCAAATTCAAACCCGGTCAGTTCATATTTAGCCGCATATTGTGAAACAGCAGCCAAAAGCGCACCAGCACCGGCAAAAACAGTATTCCCGCTATGTCGTATCCTGCTCATCTCAGGTCCAAATTTTAGAACTAACCCTCGGATTCCCCTGTCTAATACCAACACATTAGAACCATTACCCAGCACAGCAACAGGTACGGCAAACTGTTTTGCAACCTGCAAAGCAGCGGCCACCTCCTGAATCGACGAAGGTAATACAAGATAATCAGCCGGACCACCAATTCGAAAGGTGGTATGCTTGGACATAGGTTCATTTTCGCGCAGTCGTTCCGCGGGAATAGCATTCTTCAATTCAGCAGCAAAATCTTCAATTTTAGAAATTAACACATCATTCTTTGCCAAATATATCCATTCCTTCAGCGACCGCGTCGCCAATTATTTTATATATGTCAGCAGCGAGCTGCTGAAACCGCATATGGGCATGAATAAAATCTCGCGCTTTCGTATTTATAACAATAAGCTCATACATTTTTTGCAATTCTTGCGATTTCTCTTTATCTTCCGGATTACCGGCCATTAGATCATATTCAGCCGCCAGCTTTTTCTTAAAAAAATCCTGCACCATAGTTTTACTGGTTGGATCACTATCAAGATTTTTCTTGGCAGCTAAAAATGCCTGGTATTCTTCAGAATTTCTAAGCGTCCTTCCTAACTCGTGGGCTTTATCATGTACAATCATAATGCAACCTCCAGTTCACCATCTATTTTATGCTTACTATTTAGTATGTATACGCTAAAAGTCCTTTTTCAACAGCCTAAAATATAAATCCTGCATAGTTTTTGCATCTTTGGCCTGTGTACCTGCTGACTCGCAAATAATCCTTGGGGTGTAGCTATGGTCGGCGATTACAGCCAAAAGCGGCTCATGGGGCGGCCCAAAGGGATCCCCAAAGCTCCAATGCCGTTTCTCACCAGCTTTGGTAAACTCAATGGGACTGAAATGAATATGGAGATTTGTAGCGGCCTCTTTCCCTAGTTCTTCGCCAATTCTATCAAATACGGCGGCATATTCTGCACTTGTAGTGTACAGACCGCCAGTCACAGCATGCATATGACCAAAATCAACCGCAGGCCGAACCCGCTTATCTAATTTGCATAATTCAAGTACCTCGTCAAGAGATCCCAGTTGATTTTGCTTACCCATCGTTTCTGCCAGCAGCTGTGGACCTGTCAAACCTTGCCGCTCGGCTTGCTCCAAAACCTTGGCAAACAAACGCTTGGCTCGCTCCATAGCCTGGCGCCGGTCAGCGCCTTTACCCGGACCGCCAATATGAAACACAATCCGGTCAGCCCCCATCCACTTAGCTACTTCCAACGACCGCAAAAAGTGCCGCACTGTATTAGCCGCAGTAGTTTCATCTTCGGTAGCCAAACTAATATAATACGGCGCATGGATACTAACCTTGATATTATATTGAGCAGCTTTCTCCCCTATCAATTCAGCGGTAGGCTGCTTGATAGTAACCCCGCGGCTACATTGATATTCATAGGCCAAAAGTTCCTGACCTGACAACCACTCCGGCATGTCAGCCGAGGCTTTGTATCCTGCGTCATAAAATGCATCCGGATTTCCTGCCGATCCAAATTGCGCATACATAAAATCACCATCCTAAAGGCTTGGCAGAGGCCGTGTTTATCTTAGTCCAGAAAAATCAAGCTGCCTAAATGCTTCATAAACAGCAATAGCCACCGCATTTGACAGATTAAGTGACCTTGCATCTTCTATCATAGGTATACGAATGCAATTATCCGGATAGGCATGTAAGATTTCTTGCGGCAACCCAGCCGTTTCTTTGCCAAATACCAACAGGTCGTCAGCTTGATAAGAAACATCACTATGCTTTTTATTGGCTTTGGTAGTGTTAAAGTAAAAATTATGGCCTTGATATTGCTCTAGCACATCAGCAAAACTTTCATACACATGAACTTTGACTAAATGCCAATAATCAAGTCCGGCTCGTTTTAAATACCTGTCTTCTATGGAAAAACCTAATGGTTTTACCAAATGTAGTTCACAGCCAGTGGCTGCACACAATCTAGCAATGTTGCCTGTATTACCGGGAATCTCCGGCTCCACTAGTACAATATGCATCAAACTCACTCCAATTATACAATATCTTCTACTTGCCCTGCTTTTGTTGATTCTCACTCACTGCTGGTCGGTAAAACAATCACGCCAAGAATACCAACAAACCTCCTACCTTTCTCCATTAATTTCAGATATACTCCTGTAACGCAAATCATACATTGTAGAGAACAGCTTAATAACAAAAACAATAAGGGAGGATAAAAAATGGCCGGAGGAAAAATCAGACACATGTTCCCTGGCGGCAATACCCCCCAGGGTTTTTTCTCTTATTACGACTATGTGATCTCTAATGATGCAACAAGGATTTATCTATTAAAAGGCGGCCCCGGTGTCGGCAAATCCACCTTTATGAAAAAAATCGGGCAGATAATCGGCGAACATGGTTATGCTGTTGAACACCACCATTGTTCCAGTGACCCCCATTCACTGGACGGGCTAGTCATACCAGAACTTAGGGTTGCCTTGATTGATGGCACATCTCCCCATATTGTCGATCCCAAACACCCCGGTTGTGTTGATGAAATCCTCAACCTTGGAGAATATTGGGATGAAGATAAAATGGTACATAATAAAAGCAAAATATTATCGTATACCAAAGAAATCAGCAAACGATTTCAGCGCGCTTATCGAATGCTCCATGCAGCCAAAGCCATTTATGACGATTGGGAAGCTGCAAACAGTGAGGCCATGAATTACCACCTAGCCAACCAAAAAGCAGCTACGCTTTTAGAGTCAATTTTTAGTGGTATAACCACTATCGGCTGTGGTAAAATGCGAAAGCTTTTTGCCTCTGCTATTACGCCTATTGGTCCGGTAAATTATATTGACTCCATTAGTGCCGGTTTCACAAAACGTTATATTATCACAGGTTTACCTGGTACAGGAAAAGCAACCTTACTAGCTGCTGTTGCCAATACAGCCATAACCAAAGGGCTGGACATTGAAACTTTCTATTGCCCACTTGACCCGCTTAAGCTAGAACATATTATGATTCCTGCATTAGATACCGCCTTGATAACTTCAACTCCTCCACATAACCAGAATCTCAGCGAAGCTACAACAGTTATCGACATGAATGACTGCCTTGATACCGATATTTTTTTATCGCTAGAATCGGTAACCGACTATGATCGCAGCACTTTCTGGGAGCTTTTTGGCAAAGCCGGTGCTTATATCCATGAAGCAAAAAAACTGCATGATGAATTGGAAACATATTATATTCCCAATATTAATTTTAGCGGTGTTGATGCTCTCAGAACAAGAACCTTGGCACGCATAGTCAGCTATACAGCACATTAGTAAGTGTCGTCTGTTTCAAACCCTATTTTAACCCCACTCGGTTAAATATCTGAGCTAACCTAGTTCCTAAAAACGGTATTCTGCTAACATCTTGCGTTGTCAGGCCACCCAGCAGCAGCAGAACAGTTCCGTAAATAACTGCAGCTAAACACATAACCAAAAAGGTCGCGCCTGCATCACTAAACCCGCTTTGTATCAAGTAGTGAAAGATATAATCAATACTTGCCCCCATCATGCCGGCCGCAAGAATACATTTCCATAATCCTTGCCAGTCCATACGGAGACCAGTATATTTGGCTACAAAATATAAATTTAACAAAGCCGCAACACCAATGTCAGCATTAGTCGCCCACCCAGCTCCCAGTATCCCTAGACTGGGCATAGCCGTCAAGCTCCAATTTAACAAAACTTTTACAGCAGCCGCAATTCCCATATTAATAACAGGTAATGCGGTATACCCCATGCCTTGTAAAACCCCGGTTGTTACCTGGTGAATCCCTAACAGATACACGCCAAAAGAAAGAACTCTTATTACGTCTCCAGCTTGCGGCGCATGATATACAAAAGCTGCTATGGGTGTTCCCAGCACCCACAACCCGGCTACAGCCGGAATTGTCACAATATTAGAGAGACGCATAGCTGACGCTGTACGTTCACATATTAGCCCTCTATTGCCTAATGCCTTGGCCTCAGATATAGCAGGCACAATGCTGGTAGCCAGTGCAGCTGTTATAATTGTCGCAAGATTAACTAACGGCACTCCCATACCTGTCAAATAACCAAATAACTCAGTTGCCTGCTCAACAGTGTACCCAGCCACTTCCAAACGTACAGGAACAATCACAAGGTCTAAATTTGATACTATCGGCAACATCAGACTAGCAAGCGAAACCGGCAGTGCTAGTTTTACAATGCGTCGTACAATGCTGCCAATGGAATCCTGTTCCCGTTTTATTGGTTCCTGCTGGCATCCTTGCTTAAGCTTGCGCCGTAACCGCCAGTAGTAGTAGAGTAACACACATAGTCCGGCTGCTGCTCCGGCACCGGCTCCCATACTTGCACCGCCGGCAGCATATTCAATACCTTTTGGTAATAGCCAGATAGCAAATAGCAGCATGGCGCCTACACGAAATAGCTGCTCCACAATTTGGGAAATAGCAGTAGGTGTCATGTTTTGCCAACCTTGAAGATATCCGCGGAAACTTGAAAGTAATGTTACTAAAAAAATGGCTGGTGAGAGCGCCAATAATGAGTAATATGCCCTAGGATCACGAATAATCCGATATTCAATCAGCCAACCGGCACCAAAGTAAACTAACATACTTAAAACAATCCCGGTAACAAAAAGCATGGCTAGTGATAGATAAAACACCCGGTTAGCTCCCCGGTAATCATTAAAGGCTATCTTTTCAGCCGTAATAATCGAAATCGCTACCGGAATACCCGCCGTTGACAAACTAAGCGCCAACAAATAGATAGGAAAAGCCATCTGATACAGGCCAATTCCTTCGCCACCCAACACCCGTGACAAAATAATCCAATTCAGTGAACCAATTACTTTTACAACTATTCCAGCAACTGTCAACACAAGCGTACCTTGAAGTAGACGGTTAGGCTTACGTTTCATTACGTCCTGTTGCTCCATGTCTTGCGCACTTCATCCTTCCCAAAAACTTCAAAAATCTTAATTCCGCCCAGACTGCACGTGGTTTTTCCAAAAATAATATACTGCGGCAGCTACAAGTAAGACAGCCACAGCTAGACTAGCCTCATGACCTATCGAATTTAATACTCGCCAATTTTCCCCTAATATTTGGCCGGCATAAATTAACGCCACTGTCCAGGGTATAGAACCCAATACGGTATACAATATGAATTTACCTAAATTTACCTTGGCAAACCCCGCAGGTAAAGAAATAAACGTACGAACAACCGGTAACAACCGGCTAAAAAATGTCGCTTTCAGTCCATAGCGATCAAACCATTGTTGGGCTGTGTCAACATGTTTTTTTGATAACAGCAGATATTTTCCATACTTATTTACAAAAGGTTGTCCACCATAATACCCTACCAAATACGCAATAACCGAGCCTATTAGCCCGCCTGCCACCCCAGCAACAGTACTCATGACCAAATCTAGCTTTCCAAGGTAAACCAAATATCCTGCAAAGCCAAATATAAGCTCACTGGGGATCGGTATACATGCACTCTCTAAGGCCATGCCGATAACTATCCCGGTATAACCCCAAAGAGCAATATAATCTACTACCACTTGAAATAACTGTTCCGCAATAATCTCCTCCTCCGTTTCATATTCTACCAGACTTAGGAATAAACTGCAAAACCGCTATTCAAAAGAATAGCGGTTTTTACTACTATTTTGTATTACTAATAAAATGTGGTAATATATAATAGCTCCATCATCAGGTGGGGTTTATGGGCTAAATTAGACTTATACGATTCGGCAGGTGTATACTTTGAAACGAATTTTCATTATTGCATTCCTAACCATTTCCATGCTTTATGCCTTGGAGGTTTCTGAGGCTGTCGGCCTAAACAATTTCAAGCCACAGTTAGAGATTAACCATATATCCAATGAATATATTTTAAAGTGGGAACGCCTACCATACTTTGCTTATTATGAGGTGGAAGTTTTGAGTATTCCACCTGCTGCTGATGATAAACAAGCAACCGCTACAGAGCGGATTGCCAGCTATCGTACCTGGAAAAATCAACTGCCTATTGGCGAAAATTTCCCCTTCCGGACTTACTGGCGGGTATCAGCCCAGTCTTTGTTTCATCAACCATTAGGTAAATATTCTGATCACATCAAATTAGCTGATACTCTAAATGGAACAGATGCCGACTTTGATAAAGTGAAGCCTGAGCCCACTTCTTTCTACCCAGCCAAAGCTCCGTCTTCGATTCGACCTATGCTAACTTGGACAGTAGTACCAGGTGCAGTATATTATGAGCTGGAATTCCTGACAGAACAACCGGAAAATCCCAACGATATTTTTGCTTCCCAAAAACAGCTTTTTCTAACCCGCGATGTGTTTACCAATGGCTATAATGCCAATTTATCTTGGTATGAAGGAAATCACATCTTTTGGCGGGTTCGTGCACTGAACAATCATGGCACTCCATTAGGTGTCTTTTCCAACGCTACTGAAATCTGGCTTAATCGCGATATTATTCCGAATACCAGACCTGTGATAACCGACCATAAACCCGCTAATCTACCAACACCACTTTACCCTGCCTATGCCTGGATACCTGTATTTGGCGCTTTAAGTCATGAAGTTGAACTGACCAGCCAACCTCCGGAAAATCCGGGTGGCATTGAACCTTCTGTCTACCGTATTTGGAGTAAGACGGTAACTGGGTTAAATGATTGTTACGATGAGCAACCTCGCATTATTCCCGGCAAATATTATTGGCGGGCACGCGGTATTGATGCAGCAGGTAATCCGGTTGGCGGCTATTCAGACGCCGCCGAGTTCACCGTAGATTTGACCCGCGGACACTATGCCGCAACCTTTGGTGATAGTATTACCCATGGTGGTGGTGCTATCTCTTATTCTCCGGCTGATTTTGACTATAGTTTTCAAACCTATCTCAATTTCCCTGCTGTGAATCTTGGCAAAAGCGGCGATACTACCGCCGCTATGTTAGCAAGATTTGACCATGATGTATTGCCTTTTAAACCAAAATATCTAATTATTCTCGGTGGTACCAATAGCTTGCGCGGCGGGGTTCCAGCCGAACAAGTCATTACTGAGCTTGCTGCTATTCGCGACAAATGCCTGACGAATGGTATCCGTCCCATCTTTTTAACCCTACCGCCAATTAATCCAGATGCCATTAATGATGTTTTCCATGAAGAAACTGTGGCCAATTGGCGAACTGAGTTTGATACAGTCAATCAGTTTATCCGGCAGCAGCGCTACTGTATTGATCTTGAACCTTATCTACTAGACAGAACCCGAGAACTTCCAGATTATTTGTCAATTGACGGCTTACACCCCGATATTGAGGGCAAGAAACTCATAGCCCAAATTATTAATGCCAATTGGACAAGGGTTATTCGCTAACCTGTTGCTCAAGCTTGAGCAAATGGTCACGGCGCTCTTTCGCAATTGCAAAAAAATTATGAATGCTCACTCTATCGCCCTGACGAATACTTGCGGCGACCCCACTAACAATTTGACTGAATTTGTCAAGACTGTCGGCAATAGGAGCTGCATTCGTCATACAAATGTCGGCCCACATGTCGGCATTAGAAGAAGCAATCCTGGTTGTATCCCGAAAACCACCGCCTGCCAGCTTAATACTGTTTTCCTGATCTTGAGCAAACGCCAGTAGGTTTACTAAAGCAGCAGCACCAATATGTGGCACATGACTGATTAAGGCCGTACACCAATCATGATCAACTGCATTCATTGTCGTGACTCGAGCTCCTGTCCATTTTATCACTTTACGTACCGCTTCTACAGCGTGAGGATGCTCATCTTCTCGAGGAGTAAGGATATACCACTTATCACAAAATAATGTTTCGACAGCGGCCTCGATGCCGCTTTTTTCACGCCCAGCCATAGGATGACCGGGGACAAAATGAATACCCTGAGGTATTGCAGCGGCAATTTGTTCCATCAGATAGGTTTTCGTACTACCTGTATCTGTCAAAATAGCGCCTTGTTTCAGATGAGGCGCTATTTTTTTTACGATAGTAGCGATTTGCAGCACTGGCGTACACATAAAAACCATATCTGCATTACCTATACCGCTTTTATAGTCACTGGTAATACGGTCAGCAGCACCAAGTTGTTTGGCTTGCTCCAATGAAAATTGGTTGGTGTCAATGCCAATAATCTCAACCTTGCTTCCTTGGGAGGCTTTTATTGCCAAACCAAGCGAACCACCAATTAACCCCATTCCAATAATGGCGATCTGTTTGATAACCGGATTCATGTCAATTTCCTGTCAACTGCCACAGCGATTCTATCCACTTCACGCATCAGTGCCTGGAAGTTTGCAGGAGTTAATGACTGACTTCCATCAGACAAAGCTTCTGCCGGGTTAGGGTGAACCTCAATCATCAAACCATCCGCTCCGCCCGCGATAGCTGCTTTGGCCATGGGTTTAACTAGTTTCCACACCCCGGTTCCATGACTAGGATCAACAATCACCGGCAGGTGACTCAAGCCTTTGAGTGCTGCAACTGCACTCAAATCCAGAGTATTACGGGTATAATCTTCAAAGGTGCGAATCCCTCGTTCACAAAACATTACGTTAAAATTGCCTTCGCTCAAAATATACTCAGCAGCATGCAACCATTCATTGATCGTGGCCGATATACCACGCTTTAACAGTACTGGCATACCGCTTTTACCCACAGCCTTTAGCAATTGAAAGTTTTGCATATTGCGTGCTCCGATTTGCAGTACATCTGCATAAGCACTTACAACCGGTACAGATTGAATATCAACAACCTCAGTTACTACCTTGAGCCCGGTTACAGCTCTGGCTTCTGCCAGCATTTCCAAACCCTTTTCCTCAAGCCCCTGAAAAGAGTAGGGGGAAGTTCTTGGTTTGTACGCACCCCCGCGCAAAAACTGAGCACCTGCTTCTTTTACGATCTTGGCTGATTCTAACAGTTGCTCTCTGCTCTCCACAGCACAGGGACCAGCCATCACTACCAAATTGGTACCACCAACAAGTACCCCGCCAATATCAATCACTGTATCTTCACTCTTGAGCTCCCGGCTGACTAGTTTGTAACCAGCAGTTACCGATATTGCTTTCTCGACACCAGCCATAGCTTCGAGTGGCAGCTGAGCCATAAGTTTTTTCTCTCCAATCAAGCCAATAATTGTGCGAAGCTTCCCTTCTGACAAATGCACTTTTAGTCCAGCATTCGTTACCCTGGCAATTACATTGTTAATTTCATTTTGAGTAGCTGTTGGACTCATTACAATAATCATAGCCATCGCCTCCATAAAATAAAATAAAAGCCTCATCCCATAACAGGGACGAGACTTTACTCGCGGTACCACCCTGCTTGCTTAAATAGCAAGCCACTTTTTTCAGGTACAGGAAATTCCGATACCCTAGCCTATAATAACGGTGGCTTCCGGCGCGGTCTACTTGGAATCCGTTCAACCTGCTGCTCACGGGTGTATTTCAACAAGTACGCCTACCGAGTCACACCAACCCCCGGCTCTCTGAAAATAGCGCAACCAATTTACTTATCCCAATCATTGCATTTAGATATGTTATTGAAAACAAATATATCACAAAAGTAAATAACTGTCAATGCCGAAAACAAATATTTAATTTATACGTTATCGTTTTTGTAAAACCTGCGGCTGTACCACTCTTCTCCCTGTTCAGCCAAAGGCACCCAGCCTGCTTTTACTAATTTCCCAATCAGATCATCTAGCGCCTTTTGATGTCGCATATTCTTTTTATCAGGGGAAAAAGAACATGACATAATCTCAATCTTGGCCGACTTTTTAATAATAGTATTCTGGGTCTCACCTGTGTTTATATTATCCAAATTGAAAATTCGTGCTTGAAACTCACCAATGTCTTTAGGAAATATTCCCCAGCGTTCTCCCGTATTTTGGTAGACAATTTCACAATACATATTACACCTCATCCAAGATATATGGGGAAAGTCCGGCTTCTTGCTCCACTTTTATTTTTTCTGTAGCTGCGCCAGTGCCCTAGCCAACTGATCAGGGCAAGAGGTTGGCTTGTCGCCACATGTTATCCCTTGTAATTTACTAATAACCTCTTCGACTTTCATCCCTTCTGCCAGCTTACTTATGCCCTCTAAATTACCGGGACAACCTGATTTGAACTCAATTTTTTTGACAATATTATCTTCTACTACAAACTCAATCTTTGTTGCGCATACGCCGCTGGTTATGTAAGTACTCATATTTCAGCTTCCTTCCTGCTATTATGGAAACATTATACCATACAAATCCTGCGGCGACATTAATTATTTACAGCCGTCGGGCTGCATCAATTAGTGGCGGCACTACCTGTTTTTTTCGAGACATAACACCAGGCAAATACCAGGTGTTATCTGGTCGTCCTTCACCGAAAGCAAGCGCAATAAGACCTGCAGGCTGTCCATAATATAACAGGTAGGTTGCCTCATCCACAATGCCAGTAATCAGCAAAATTGCCATATTATATTGTTCTTTATAGCAAATGTTCTGTAACGCAGTTTCCAGCTGACTACGTTGGCATAGCAAACCTTCCGGGTCCATAACAGAAATTTGACTAATCGCAACATAATACTCACCAATCTGAAATTCCTTCAAATCAGTAGCTACAATATCACCTGGGGTAAGTTTATCAATAACCGAACCGGCCTTTAACATAGCCATCCCAAAATCTTGAATAGCAAGTCCGAGCATTTGCGCTAGCTTATTGGCTGTATCGCGGTCTTTTTCCATTGCTGTTGGCGATTTAAAGAGTACGGTATCAGAAATAATGGCGGCCAGTAAAAGCCCTGCAATTGGATTAGGTATTGGTATATTACGATGCCAGTGCATATTGGCCACAATAGTCGCTGTCGACCCCACCGGTTCATGCCTGATAAATATAGGTTCACTTGTTTCTAAGCCCCCCAACCGGTGATGATCAACAATTTCTACAATTTTGGCTTCCTCAATGCCGTCAACAGCTTGCGATCGCTCATTATGGTCAACCAGAATGATTTGATCCCGTTCAGGCACAATCAGCCTGTCCCTGTCAATGAGGCCAACCAGCTTTCCAGCTTGTACAACAGGATAATTCCGATACCCGGTACGAATAATACTGTTCTTTATGTCTGAAACCATATCGTCAGGCTTAAAAGAAGTTACCTCTTTTTTCATAACATTGCGTACAGGAATGCTCTGATTGATCAAACGCGCGCAGGTGTAGGTATCCTGAGGCGCTTTGATGATATAGGTGCCTGCTGCCTGAGCAGCCCTTTGTACTTCTGGTGCCACCGAAAAATCACCAGTTACTATTAGACAGGCAACACCAACCTCAATACAGGTTAATTGGACGTTAGTTCGGTTGCCTACCAGAACAATATCACCTGGTTTAATGACTTTACCTAAAGTCTCTGAACGGGACGCAGCGATTTTTACACTACCTTCAATTCTTTTTGACAACTCCCCGCCACAAATCAGAGTTCCGTTAAGACAACGTAAAATTCCTGCATAGTCAACGCCGGTTTCCCGCAAATCCTGCATCCCAAGTTCACTGACATAGCGTTCTGCCAAGTCACTGACAGTAACTATTCCCACTAAGCTTCCGTCGCTCTCAACAACAGGAATGGATTTCACCTTATGCTCCTTAATAAGCTGACCAAGCTTCCTCAGAGTATTCCAAGGATGAATGGTAATGATATTATCATGCATTACGTCTTTGGCACGCGGATATACATCGAGAATAAGCTGGGGCGGCTGCACGTCAAAATAATCCAGTACATACTTGGTCTCAGCATTGATCTTTCCCGCCCGTGCCGGAACTACACACTCACCTAAGGCTGTCTTTAGATGGGCATAGGCTATGGCAGAGCAGATAGAATCAGTATCAGGATTTCGGTGACCAATTATATAAATAGGTTTAGACAAGCTATCTTCAACTCCTAAAACTTTTTATCTCTCACTCGAACTCAATTAGTCATAACCCAAACTAACTATAATTATATAAAAAGAGGTGGTAAGCATGCAAGTAAGGTTTGGTTATGTCGCGATTGCCCTAAATATCGCCCAAGGATCACCAAATAAAACCGTAACAGTAAAAAACTTAGAAAAAATCGTTGACCCTAAGGAACGCATTAATAAATTGCGCCGCCTAACTTACGAAAACCTTACTAACACCTTGCGTATTCTCCGCTATAATTTTGCTCATGCTATTGCAGTTTATCGCTTGACCTCAAAACTGGTACCACTGGCTACTCACCCTATTGCTGGCGGCTGGTGTTATCAGGATGAGTTTGTTACTGAGTGGCAAGCAATCGGCAACTACGTGAAAGATCACAACCTCAGGATAAGTGCGCATCCTGACCACTATACCTTGCTCAACAGCCCCAAAGCCGATGTACTCTCCGCAGCTCTGCAAGACCTTGATTATCATGTTACCATGTTAGAAGCTATGAACCTGCCCTCTGAACCGCAGCTGGTTATTCATGTAGGCGGACTCTATAAAGAAAAGTCAAGTGCCCTCGCGCGATTTATTACCCAGTTTTTGCAACTGCCTGACCGTATCCGTCTTAGGCTCATGCTAGAAAATGATGATAAAATCTACACGGCTGCGGATGTTCTCAGTCTCTGCCAAACAGTTGGCTGCCCAATGGTGCTTGATATTCACCATCACAGTTGTAACAATAGCGGTGAAAATTTAGCCGATTTATGGCCTGCTATTATCAAGACCTGGAATAACGCTATTCCTAAAATTCATGTATCAAGTCCCAAAAGTAATACACAAATGCGCAACCATGCCGATAATATCCGCTTATCTGATTTTCTGCCTTTTCTGTTGTTATCCAAAGAATGGCAACAAGATTTTGATGTTATGATTGAAGCCAAAAATAAAGACCAAGCACTGTTCTTGCTTATGGATGAGCTTGAACAGATACCTGGCATTAAACGAATAGCCCCAGCAGTTATTGAACTATAATCAAATTATGGTCTGGCACATTCGCCAGCTTCCCCCTTCATAATGGCAAGTCCATGGTCTAACGCCGGCAAAATAGCTTCCAAACATTCGCGCACACCCTTAGGACTTCCAGGCAGATTGATAATAAGCGTTTTTCCGCGTAAACCAGCTGTTGCCCGTGATAACATGGCTCGAGAAGTTTTTTCTAGTGACTTAGCCCTCATAACTTCTGGAATACCAGGAACTTGTCTGTCAATGACAGCCAACGTGGCTTCTGGGGTAACATCCCGCGGTCCAAAGCCAGTACCGCCTGTTGTAAGAATAATATCTATCTTTAAATTGTCGGCCATGTTAATCATGGCCTGACTAAGTTTCTCACATTCATCAGGAACAATTATGTAATGCTTTACTTCGCCAAGTTCTGCCAGCGTCTCGGCAATCGCCTTACCGCTTAAATCCTCGCGTTCACCCCGCGCGCCTTTATCACTAGCAGTAATAATTCCAATGCTATACATTGCCAACCACCTCAATCACGTCACCTGCAGCCACTCGTCCGCCGGTAATTACAATAGCAAAAATCCCCTCTTTCGGCATAACACAGTCACCAGCCTGATAGTAAATGTTGCAACGGTTGTGACATACTTTACCGATTTGACTTACCTCCATTAAAACATCACCAATCTTTAATTTGGTGCCAACAGGCAAAACAGGTAAGTCTATTCCTTCGGTAGTTAAATTCTCGGCAAAATCTCCCGGATGCACATCAAGTCCCTTCTGGCGCATCTTTTCGATACTTTCTAAAGCTAAGAGACTGACCTGGCGGTGCATAAAACCAGCATGCGCATCTCCCTCCAACCCAAGCCCGACTAACAAATTGGCTTCACCAACATTTTTCTTGCGCTCCCCTTTATTCTCACTGGTGCAAACAGCCACAATCTTTCCTTGCATTCTCTAATCCTCCCTTACAAAATCGCCGCTTTTGCCGCCTGATTTGGCTCGCAGCCGAACATATTCAATAGTCATCGCTTTATCTACTGCTTTGCACATATCATAGATGGTCAAGGCTGCTACTGATACTGCCGTCAACGCTTCCATTTCCACCCCTGTCTTTCCTGTGGTTTTAACTACCGCCTTGATATCAATTGCATGAGCTATATCATCAATAGTGAACTCAAGGTTCACACCTGTCAATAGCAACGGGTGGCACATAGGAATTAAATCCCAAGTACGCTTAGCCCCCATTATTCCTGCTACTTGCGCTACCCCCAAAACATCACCTTTACCCATAGCACCTTGTTTCACCAGCGCCAGGGTAGTGGGTTTCATCGTAATGCGACCTTCTGCCACAGCTTCCCGTTTAGTCTCTGCCTTAATAGTTACATCTACCATACGCGCCTTACCGGCGTGGTCAAAATGTGTTAGCACCAATGCTGCATCTCCTTTCTCAACTGCTAATTACCAACTTATCCTCCTATCTGCGACATCTTTCGAAAAAAGCGAGTTGGCTCATCCTCATTTGTCAGGGAATGACCCTCTGGTTTGTTAGCAATGGCATGATAAAATAGTTTGACAATTTCCTCGTCACTAGCGCCATTTCGCAAAGCAGTCTTAACATCAACCTCCTGATTCGACAATAAACAAGGTTTGAACTTTCCGTCAGCAGTTAAACGAATCCGGTTGCACACACCACAAAAATGTTCAGAGATCGGGGTAATAAAGCCAAATGAACCTATCGCTTGCGGCAAATTATAATACTTGGCTGGGCCGTTGCCGCAAATATCCATCGTAGGTTTTAATATTCCTCGACCAAAACCATTAATCATGGTCTTAATTTCTTCAATACTGGGTCCAGGGCTGCTCTGACTCTCGCCTATTGGCATGTATTCGATAAATCGAACAGCTACCGGTTGACGGTGTACTAAATCAACAAAATAAGCGATATCCTGCTCAC
The DNA here is from genome assembly GCA_023443285.1 of Bacillota bacterium. Classification (GTDB taxonomy): domain Bacteria; phylum Bacillota; class Negativicutes; order Sporomusales; family Sporomusaceae; genus Sporomusa. Next base: position 20,658 of record JAEZVB010000070.1, on the reverse strand, counting down.
TAATTATATTAGTAAGTACAATATTTAGCTTTACAGGCGTCAGCCCTACAGCCAAAGCAGCTTCAATCCCTTTTAGTGTATGAGCAAGCTCACCGCCGCGAGTAATCTTGCGAAATTGTTCTGGATTAATGGTATCAAGACTAATGTTGACACGCGTTAAACCTGCAGCTTTTAACTGTCCGGCCATATCTGCCAGCAAACTGCCGTTCGTCGTCATTGACAAATCCGAAATCGACCGCAACTCATTGATATCACGGATAAATTGAATAATCCCTTTGCGAACAAGCGGTTCGCCACCAGTCAGACGAATTTTACTTACTCCATGATTACTGAGAATTTTTATGATCCGCAGAAATTCTTCATATGACAGAATTTCGTCGTGGCTGAGCATTTTTACGCCTTGTTTAGGCATACAATAAGCACAGCGAAAATTACAACGATCAGTCACAGAAATCCGCAAATATTGGATTTGCCGGTTATAGTTATCATACATACCAATCACGCCTTCGCTGTTTTATTAAGTACATCTACTTCCAAAAAATCAGCCATAGCAACTGTATCGTCAAGCGTAAAATGTGGTATCTCCTCATAGATAAAAGTATCAGAAACCACCGCCAAAAGTTCAGGTTTCACTCCAAGCGGCGCATGGCCGGTAGCTTGACGGTATACTTCGATTTTGCACTTTGCTTCGTGTTTATATCCTTCGGTAAAAATAATGTCAACACTGTCAATGTAACTAATTACTTGGTTAAGTGACAATTCCTGATCATACTTCTTAATCATTGCCATTTTATGTGGAGCTGCCAAGCATACTACATCAGCCCCGGCTTTTGCATGCCGCCAAGTGTCCTTACCTGGTTTATCAAATTCAAAGTCCTGGTGATGATGTTTGATAACTGCCACTTTATAGCCTCTCCGCTTACATTCGGCAATTAATTTTTCTAAATACGTTGTCTTTCCGCTATTTGACCGTCCTACTACAGATATTATGGGAATCATTATTGTCGCTCCTTATAACCGGTCAATTATTTCTATATCTAAAAATTCTTCATCATAATCAATTAACCTGCCGCATATGTTATCATTTATATCTTTTTCTTACTATATACATATAAGCCTGTACCAGTTAATGTATAAATGTTGAAGAAATATGGCAGGAATCTGTTTGGCTCAGAGAGTAAATACTATATTGATAATTTAATTATGGTGCAGAGGTATATTATGACAAATTTAACTTTTTACGGTCATGCTTGTTTTAGCTTAGAACACAATAGTACAACCTTGTTGTTTGACCCGTATTTTACTGGTAACCCAATTACTCCTGCCAAAGCGGCTGAAATTACTTGCAACTATATACTCGTTAGTCATGGACATGGTGACCATCTTGGCGATACTGTTGAGATAGCCAAACGCAACAATGCCACTGTAATTGCCACAGCTGAGATAGCCTCACTTGTTGGCCAACAAGACTGCCAAAATATAAGCATGCATTTAGGAGGTAAACGCAGCTTTGATTTCGGCTATGTTCGTGTCACTCCCGCTTTTCATGGATCAGGCGTTCCCGGCGGGCATGCAGCCGGATTTATTGTCAATTTTTTCGGCAAAACAATTTATTTCGCTGGAGATACTGCCCTCTTTGGCGATATGGCTCTCTTAGGACGTCTGGAGAAGATCGACTATGCCCTATTACCAATTGGCGATAACTATACTATGGGGCCGGAGGATGCCGTTGAAGCAGTAAAAATGCTCAAACCAGGGGCAGTAATTCCCATGCACTACAACACCTGGCCAATCATTGCTCAATCACCGGAAGCATTCAAAGAAAAAGTAGAAACCCTCAATACGCCTGTACATATTTTAAAGCCTGGTCAAAGCATTCAATTATAATTTAACAACATTCTCTTATATGTCTCCCTAAGTGAAAAGCGCCCTTGTCAATAATTGACATAGGACGCTTTTTGAAAAATTCCAAAGGAGGTTCTCCTACATTATAAGTTTTTAACCATGGCAATCTCATCACAATTTGGAAACTTAGGACAGTTAATGCATTCTTTCCACATTTTATGAGGTACACTTTCTTTTGGTACTTCTGAAAACTGCAATTTTGAAAAAAATCCAGGTTGGTAGGTTAAGGCAAATAAGGTTTTGACACCGAGTTCTCTAGCCTCCTCAGTTAACAGCTCAACAATTTTTCTACCCACCCCACACTTTGTCTTATCAGGATGAACAGCCAATGCCCGAATCTCGCCTAACTCATCCCATACCAAATGTAGTGCGGCGATACCCACGATTTTATCATCCTCTACCGCTAAAATAAATTCCCGGAGGCCTTCATACAGAGTATTGCGCGCCCTCGGCAACATTAGCCCTTGCTCCGCATAGTCATTAATCAACTTAAGGATGTCTTCCACATCACTAAACTTAGCTTTACGATAAATCATACTCATCCCCCAATTCTATGTATTATTATACGTTTAATGTAATATTTATACAATACATTAGGTTAAACTTTCCTACTAGGACATAGCTGATTGAGTGAACAATGATTACAGGTAGGGTTGGTTGCTTTACACACTTTACGTCCATGCCAAATTAGCCAATGATGGGCATCACTCCATTTTTCCCGTGGAATCGCCTTCATCAACCCTTGTTCAACAACATAAGGGGTTTCGCCACTTGCCAGTTTAAGACGATTAGAAACCCGAAAGACATGCGTATCAACCGCTATTGCCGGAACACCGAATAATTGACTTAATACCACATTAGCCGTCTTACGTCCTACCCCGGGCAAAGTAATCAATTCATCAAATTTGTCCGGGACTTGTCCACCATACTCTCGGCACAAAACGTCACAAGTGGCGATAATATTCTTCGCTTTACTTCGAAAAAGACCGCAATCCCTAATTTCTTCTTCAAGTCCGCTTTGACCAAGTTTTAGAATTCTTTCCGGTGTATTGTAACGTGGAAACATTCGCGCTGTAATCATATTTACGCGAACATCTGTACACTGAGCAGATAAAATCACGGCTACCAAAAGCTCAAAAGGAGTTGAATAACTCAGTGCAGTAGTGGTATTTTTATAATTTTCTTCCAATAGTGCAAGCATCTGCTGTTTTATTGCTTTAGTAATACGCATCCCTGCGCCTCCTATCTTGGGTAATTTCTTTATAATCTATTGTATCTCATTTAGAGGCGCAACTCTAGCCACTGTGCTATTTTGGTTGGTGTAAATAAGAAGGGGGGGATTTATTTTCTCCCGGCAAAACCAAGTGCATTATGAGAATGCAATCATATCTATTTTATAATATTCCTCATTACACTTTTATTAATTTCTTAGTTTTAGCAATTCAAACTTGACACTGCCCAATTGTTTGGTATAATGAATAACATAGCTGTAAATAACAAGATATTAGGTGAGAGTAATGACATTGACTGCTAACTTATATACAAAACAATACTTTTTCTTTTTCGCTTGGGCCAACTTTTTTGGCGCAGGCTTCTTGCGTTGGAGTAACTTAATAACTAGTTTGCCTATGAGACCTTAACTTTAACCCAGAAACGCGAAAAACAAACCTAAGGCTCATTGAGCCTTAGGTTTTTTATTTTTAAAAATATTCAAGGGGGTATTCTTTATGGTTATTGTATTAAATGCTTTGGCAACACCTGCACAAATTGACAAGTTAAAACAGGAGTTGGAAAACTACGGCTGCAGCGTTTGGCCAACAACCGGACAATTCCAGACAATTTTAGGGATTGTAGGCGATACCGGCAAACTTGATCGCGATTATTTGCTTAGCAAAACATATGTGGACAAGGTATTGTCTGTGCAAGAACCTTATAAAAAAGCTAACCGCACCTTTCATCCTGAAAGCACAGTCATCAACGTTGGCTCGCAAACCATCGGCGGCAATCAATTGGCTATTATTGCCGGCCCTTGCTCTGTTGAAAGCCGCGAACAGATCATCGGGATCGCGCAAGATGTTAAAGCTGCCGGAGCCGGTTTCCTACGGGGCGGCGCCTTCAAGCCGCGTTCATCACCTTATAGCTTCCAAGGTATGCAGGCAGAAGGCCTGGAACTGTTAAAACAGGCTAGAGAAGCAACCGGCCTGCCAATTGTCACCGAAATTATGTCGATAACGCAGTTAGAAAAATATCACGAAGACATAGATGTCATCCAAATCGGCGCCCGCAACATGCAAAATTTTGACCTGTTAAAAGCAGCTGGTCAAATTAATAAACCTATTCTGCTCAAACGGGGACTAAGTGCCACTATCGAAGAATTGTTAATGTCTGCCGAATATATTATGGCCGGCGGAAATGAAAATGTAATCTTATGTGAACGCGGCATCCGAACCTTTGAAACCTATACTCGGAATACCCTTGACCTTAGTGCCGTACTCGCAATTAAAAAGCTCAGTCATCTACCTGTCATAGTTGACCCCAGCCACGCTGCCGGCTTGTGGTGGATGGTGGAAGCCTTATCCAAAGCATCAGTTGCCGTAGGTGCTGACGGAATCATCATCGAGGTTCATCAAGACCCTAGTAACGCTAAATGTGACGGACAACAATCGATAAAGCCTGAACGATTTGCTGCACTTATGAATTCCTTACGGCAAATCGCGCGTATTGATAACCGCACTATTTAACAAAAAAAATGAGCTAAGTCCTTATGTGGGATTTAGCTCGTTTGTCTGTCACAATATAGCATTATCAATTACGGCTTAATCACTTCCTGAACCCGGCCAATGATACCATCAGTTAACCTTACTTTAATGCCACGAGGATGTACCGGGCTGCTTGTCAATATATCTTTAACTATGCCCTCAGTTAACTGCCCTGTCCGTTGGTGCGGTTTTTGCACAATTTTTACTTTCGCACCAGGAATAATGTTTTTTCGTTGTGTTCCGTCCATTATGGTCTCCTTATTCCAATTATATATGGTGTAATAATTTTAGTTTACTATTGCGCTAAACATGATTATTATACATTTCAATGCGACATATTTGCCGCAAACGCTTGCACTAATTCTTCCTTTGCTTGCCGATCAAGGCGTTTAATCGCATATTCGCGCTTGCGAGCCAGGCTCTCGGTGGCATGCTCTTCGTAGTACACCAGAGCAACCGGCAGACGCCCGCGTGTATAGCGGGCACCATTGCCACTATTATGCGCTGCCAGCCTTATTTCCAAATTGGTGGTCCAGCCGGTGTAATAGGTACTATCCGCGCATTGAACAATATAGGTATATGGCATAACTACCTTCCCTCTGCATTTGCGGCGATTGCTGCAAGAATAGTGTATAGTATCTTCACGCATTGCCCATTGTGCCAAAATACTTACATAAAACTGCCTTAATAGCACCATAACTTACACCATCAGGCAATGCATCTTTAATTGCTTTTAATTGGCCTGTGCCAACTTCTTTTATTGTGGCAATAATATGTTTTTCATACTGCTCGGGTATTAGCCTGCCCCAATCAACAACATGACCTTCCTGCGCACATCGCACCAAATGGTTTTGTACTGTGTTAACCGTTAAATTCCGCGACTTAGCAATGTCCTCCAAGTCACTGCCTTGCCGGTACATAGCTAAAGTTACTACATGACTGGGTTCTGCCTCAGCTTTCCTGGCGCCCTTTTTCCCTGCTGCCTTTTTAACCGTTTCAGTAACATTATCTGCAATTTCCGTACTACTCTCCTCCGCGACATGTTCAGCCAAATAACCGGTGATGATCTCCAGGAATTGCTGTCCATATTTATGGAGTTTAAGCTCACCAACACCTTTAATTTGGTGCAAAGCAATAAGGTCTGTTGGCCGCTGTTGACTCATCTCCTTCAGTGTTGTGTCAGCAAACACAACAAAGGGTGGCACATTTTCCCGCTCAGAGATGCGTTTACGGCATTGCCTTAAAAGTTCAAATAAGGAATCATCCTGCACAGGCTGGCGTTCGGTAAATACCTTTTGCCACACTCTGGCCTCATTACGCAGCACTAAATATGCTTCGGATTCTAATTTTACTACCGGATATTCGCTCTCAGTCAAACGCAAGTACCCGGTAGCAACAAGTCGCTGCACCTGAGTTTTAATATCCTGCACCGTGCGCTCAGCCATCAAGCCATAGGTCGGCAAATTGTCAAAGCCCAGTTGCTGGACTTTTTTATTTTTCGAACCCTTTAACACATCGGCAATAACAGAAATGCCGAACCGTTCCTTCATGCGGTAAATGCAGGAAAAAATCTTCTGCGCATCCACCGTAATATCGACCTGTTCACCATCGGCCATGCAATTGCCACAGTGGCCGCAGCCTTGCTCACTTGTCGGTTCGCCAAAGTAGTTTAATATATAATGCCGCAGACAATCAGGTGTATGACAATAGTCTACCATCTCCTGCAGTTTCTTTAGTTCATGCTGCTTGCGTTCGGGATGCTCAACAGACTTATCAATCAAAAAGCGTTGCAATAATGGATCTTGCGGGCCAAATAGCAAAATACACTCTCCCGGCGCGCCGTCACGCCCGCTACGACCGGCTTCTTGGTAGTAAGACTCCATATTTTTCGGCATATTATAATGGATCACATACCGCACGTTGGACTTATCAATCCCCATACCAAAGGCGTTGGTAGCCACCATAACCCGGATATCGTCATAGAGAAATTTCTCTTGCTGGTTCATCCGTTCTTCATCACTTAACCCGGCATGATATCGCCCGGCAGCAAAGCCTTTTTTTCTGAGCAATTCATACAGACTGTCTACTTCTTTGCGCGTCGCCGCATAAATTATACCGGCCTGATTACTATTAGCCTTAGTATATTTCAACACAAATTGCTGCTTGTTTTCGCCTCGCAACACAGAAAAAGATAGATTCGGACGGTCAAACCCTGTTATATGAACCTGAGGCCAGTTTAACGACAAGAGGTTCTCAATGTCTTTTTTGACCTCAGGCGTAGCAGTAGCAGTAAAAGCACCAATAACCGGTCTGTAGGACAAATTAGTAATAAAAGTGCCTACATTGCGATAGCTTGGACGAAAGTCATGACCCCATTGGGAAACACAGTGCGCTTCATCAATAGCCAGCATACTTATTTTTAGTTCTGCGACCACCGCTTGAAACCAGTCGGCAGTCAGCCTCTCAGGTGCGACATAGACCAGTTTGTAGCGCCCTGCACGCATCTGCTGCAACCGCCTTCCGGCCTCTGAGCCTGTGAGCGAGCTATTAATAAAAGTAGCCGGAATCCCCTGTTCGGTTAACGCATCCACCTGATCCTTCATTAGCGAAATTAACGGCGAAACAACGATGGTCATGCCAGGCAGCAACATCGCCGGAATCTGAAAGCATAACGATTTGCCGGCACCTGTCGGCATAATAGCTACCGTATCTTTGCCGCCAAGCAAGCTGCCAATAACCTTAGCCTGCCCTGGCCTAAATTCGTCATAACCATAAAACTTTTTTAATATCACCCGAGCTTTTGTCAGCATTATTTCTATCTCCAATTCCAACCTTGCTTCTTTTATTATCATAGCATAGGATAGCTTCCTTTGACTATCGTATGTAAATTACAGTAAGAGTCCCCTATCCTAACTCCAGCTTTCCCAAACCGCTGGACAGTAACCCACTGTGGCCTTAGAGCCATTGCGTACTACCGGTGTCCGTAATAAGAGCGGATGTTCCAGCAACACCTCTTCCACATTATGCACCAGGTACTTCAAATTGCGTTTTTCATATTCTTTGCCTGTTTTATCAATTAGGTTTTCCAGGCCACCGGTAGCAGCACTTACTTTGCTCAATTCACCTTTACTTAAACCCCTGATCGTTAAATCAATAAATTGAAACGGTATCTTGCGTTCTTTAAAATACCGTTCGGCTTTTCTGGTATCCTGGCATTTTTTTGTACCAACGATCTGTATATTCATTCGCGCACTAGCTCCTTTATTCTCTAGCTGCTGAGTTCAGCTACCAATTCATTTAGATATGTCCAGCGATCAAGCAATTCATCAAGCCTTGTTTCCAGTTCCTGCTGCCCTTTAGTAAGCTGCTGCAAGAGTTCAAAGTCACTGCCTGCAGAATTGATAGCTGCTGCCATCTGGGCAAGCTCCTGTTCAACTCCGGCAATTACATTTTCTATCTCATCATATTCCCGTTGTTCTTTGAAAGACAGCTTACGTGGCCGTTCTTTGGGCTTATCCTGCACTGCTGGTTTCTTATCTATTGTACTTTTTCTTTTATCGCTGCTTTCCTCATCCTCTTTACAGGCCTTTTCCTGATAATCCGAATAATTGCCAGGATATTGGGTGATTTTACCCTGCCCTTCAAAAACAAACAGCTTGTCTACAAGCCTGTCAAGAAAATACCGATCATGAGACACCGCAATAACAACACCGTGGAAATCCTCCAGATAATCTTCCAAAATGCTTAGTGTCTGAACATCCAGGTCATTAGTAGGCTCATCCAGTAAGAGCACATTGGGAGCACTCATAAGAATCCTGAGCAAAAACAAACGTCGTTTTTCTCCACCAGACAGCTTAGCAATCGGCGTCCATTGTTGACTGGGCGGAAAAAGAAAACGTTCTAATAACTGTGACGCACTGATTGTGCCGCCATCAGCAGAAGGTAAAAAATGAGCCTCTTCCTTAATATATTCAATTACGCGCAGGTCTTGGTTCATTTCCGAACTTTCCTGCGAGAAGTAGCCAATTTTCACGGTCTGTCCCAGCTCCACCAACCCACTATCTGGCGCCAATCGTCCGGCAATCAGGTTCAGCAATGTAGATTTACCGCTGCCGTTCGGCCCGATAATACCAACCCGGTCATTTCTCAGTACAATATAGTTAAAGTCCTTTAATAGCATTTTACCTTCAAACGCTTTATCGATATGTGCCAATTCGATAATCTTACGCCCTAACCGACTAGCACCCGCATTAATCTCTAATTGTCCGTTTGCTACTTCAGGCGCCTGCGCGCTAAGGTCTTCATACCGTTCAATTCTCGCTTTTTGCTTAGTGCTGCGCGCCTGTGCCCCCCGCCTGATCCAGGCCAGCTCATTTCTAAGGATATTCTGGCGTTTGCGCTCACTGGCTTCCTGCATCTCTTCGCGTTCAGCCTTAGCCTCCAAAAACTGGCTGTAATTTCCGCTATAGGTATACAAATTACCTCTGTCCAGTTCAATAATCCGGTTTGTTACCCTATCCAAAAAATATCTGTCATGAGTAATCATCAATAACGCGCCCTTGCGTTTGGCCAAATATTGTTCCAACCAGGCCACCGTATTGTTATCAATATGGTTTGTAGGCTCATCCAAAATTAACAAATCGGCAGGATTTATAAGCGCACTGGCTAATGCAATGCGCTTTCGCTGTCCGCCGGACAAGGTGCTGACAATCGCCGAAAAATCAAAAATCCCCAGTTTGGTAAGCACGGTTTTTGCTTCACTTTCCAATTGCCAGGCATTCTGGGCATCCATTTGCTGTGACAATTGAATGAGTAGCTTTTGATAGGTTTCATTTTCTGGATATTGCTGCACCTGTACTAATACCTGTTCGTAGTCTCTTAGTACCTGCATCACCGGCGAATGCCCTTTGAAAACCTGTTCCAATACAGTAGCCTTATCATCAAACTCCGGGTTTTGCGGCAAATATTCTACCTGCACACTGTTACCCGTCGTGATTTTACCACAATCGGCAGTATCCACTTTGGCAATTACTTTCAAGAAGGTTGATTTGCCGGTACCGTTTACTCCAATCAAACCAATTTTGTCGCCTTCTTCAATCCCAAAGGTTACATCCTTGAATAAAGCTTTTTCGCCATAGGTTTTTGTTAGGTTCTCTATCGATAATAAGTTCATAATCCAGTCCTTTTCGTCATTTTACTTCATTTTAACATAAACATTTATGATATTGAAAGAAATACCTATAATCCTCTTTACTTTCATGGAAAATAGTAGTATATTTAACTGTCACACCGTATACACTTGATTTTGCTTGCGCAAACTGAAATAACATATATTTAAACAGAAAGGTGTTTTATTTATGGCCGCAAATTTCTCAGCCCTGGGTATTCGCCCTGAGCTGACCCAATTTTTAAAACAATCCGGTATTACCCAGCCAACACCTGTCCAAATTCAAACCATTCCGATAATATTATCAGGCAAAGATGTCATTGCCCAGTCGCAGACAGGCACAGGCAAAACCTTGGCATTTTTATTGCCTATTTTAGAAAAAACAAGAAACTCAGCCCCACATGTCCAAACCTTGATTGTTACCCCGACCCGCGAGCTCACCCTGCAAATTAGAGATGAAGCTGCCAAACTGGCAAAGGTATTAAATATTAATATCTTAGCCCTATATGGCGGCAAGGATGTTGATGAACAAATCCGCAAGCTCCACGGCCAACCCCATCTGGTTATCGGTACACCTGGCCGCCTACTTGACCATGTACGCCGTAAAACCTTAGTGCTTTCCGGAGTAACCAAACTAGTGCTGGACGAAGCCGACCAAATGCTTCATATGGGCTTTTTAGAAGAGGTTGAAGAAGTTATTCAATTAACTTCCCCCAAACGCCAAACGCTCCTGTTTTCAGCTACTATGCCGCCCAAGGTTCGCTCGCTGGCCGCACGGTATATGACCAAACCGGCAGATATCCATATACAAACTGCAAATATAACCTTAGATGAAATCAAGCAAATTATGATTGAACTTCCTGAAGCCGGTAAACTTGACAAGCTTTGCAGCATGATTGACGAATACCAGCCCTATCTGGCAATTATCTTTTGCCATACCAAAGAACGAGCCAAGGCTCTCAATACCGCCCTTATTCAACGCGGCTACAAAGTTGACGAACTACATGGCGACTTATCCCAAGCCAAACGTACGCAGGTCATGAAGCGCTTTAGTGATGCTAAGCTGCAACTTTTAGTTGCCACAGATATTGCCGCCCGCGGACTCGATATTGAAGGTATTACCCATGTATTTAGTTATGATATCCCACATGACACCGAAAGTTATATTCACCGCATTGGCCGGACCGGGCGGGCAGGTGAAACTGGAACAGCCATTACCTTCATTGCTCCCGGTGAACATATGTATTTACGGTTAATTGAGCATGGCATTGGTTCAACCATCGAAAAGTATAAAGCTAATGGCCAAAAAGTAATTAAAAATGCCAATAAAAAGCTAACGACTGCACCAACTAAGAAATACCCCGAAAAAACTCTGACTGATAAACAATCGGCTGCTGACAAAAAAACAGCTACTCACGGCGGCAATAATTTACGAAGCCGTCGCAAGCCCAAAGCCGCCAGTGAATCCGCCGGTAAAAAAGGCTATAATAGCAAACGGAAAGTGTCCAAGGGCAAGGCGTAATCAGCCTTGCCCTTGTTTTTGTGCCAGCGGCGCCGGCATATCCGGTTTATCATTTTTATCATCAAAAGAAGCCCGGCAGGACGGATAGCGGGAACAGCCCCAAAACTTGCCATGCTTGCCGTTTCTCAATTGGAGTACGCCTTTACGACAGCGCGGACAATGGTACTCGCCGTTAAGCGGAATACTGGCGCCTCTGGCCTTGGTGCACAGACTGGCGGTAAACCGAGCCTGCTGGAGTAAAAAGTTGTCCAGGCTGGCATTGCCTTCAGCCATCTGATGCAAAATATCTTCCCACCATGCAGTGAAGTCAGGATAAGTAATTTCCTCAGGCAGTATGTCAATAAGCAAATACGCCGGTTCCATAGGTTTAAGATATTTCCGTTTGCCTTCTTCGCGCAAAAAGCCTCGGTCAATAAGTTCTTTAATAATAGTAGCCCGTGTGGCCTCAGTACCAATACCTGCCACATCTTTAAGCTGCTTTTTTAAATCAGGATTTTTTACGAATTTGTGAATTTCTTTCATCGCAGCCAAGAGCGTTGCCGCCGTAAAGCGCCCTGGCGGTTTGGTTGATTTTTTTTCAGCTGAAGCTTTAATAAACCTCGGCTGGTCGCCCTTCATCATAGCTGGCAGTGTTGTGCTGTCTTCTTCTTTTTTTTCATCGCTTTCAGCACTATACAGTTCTTTCCAACCCAATTCTTTAACAATACGGCCATTGGCCACAAAGGTTTCAGCGGCATGCTCAAGTTCAGCCCGCGTTTGGTCATAGACATGCACAGGATAAAACTGCGTAATATAGGCCTGAGCAATAAGGAAGTAAATATTCCTTTCCGTCTCATTCAAACCTGCAAAATTGCAGCGCTCGACAGTTGGGATAATAGCATGGTGGGCTGTAATTTTTTTATCATTCCAGGCTCGGCTGCTGATTGTGGTATCAGCCTTAGCCGCCCAAAGCGCCAATTCTTCATTAGCCAATCTGCCTAAATTGCCAATAATTCTGCCAGCATCTTCCTGCTGGGACTCAGGTAGAAATTCACAATCAGAACGTGGGTAGGTAGTAAGTTTTCGTTCATACAGCTTTTGTGCCGTATCTAATACTACCTGCGGATCATAACCAAACTTTTTACCAGCCATAACCTGCAGTGTGGAAAGCGCTAACGGCAGCCGTTGCAGTTCTTTCTTTTCGGTGGTTTCGCACGAAATAACTACTGCCGGTTTATTTGCAGTCTGTATTCTTGCCAGTAAGTCTTTAGCAATGGTTTTATCAGCTAAACGGCCTTCGCTGTCCAGCCCGGACTGCTCTTCTCTTGGCTTCCAATAGGCAGTAAACTGGGTAGCCTCTTGTTCGAAATCGGCTTTAACGGTAAAATACTCCACTTGTGTAAAGTTTTCAATTTCCCGCTCCCGCCGGACAACAAGTGCCAGGGTTGGCGTTTTGACCCGCCCTACCGGCAACGTTGTCCGGTGTCCCGCCTGTTGGGCAGCCAGGGTGTACGCACGAGACAGATTCATGCCGATCAACCAATCGGCACGTGATCTGGCCAAGGCTGAATCCTTTAAGTTATGAAACTCCTGGTTATCACGCAAGCTGACAATCGCTTTTTTTATACTATGCTCATCAAGCGCATTTAATAAAATCCGGCGTACCGGCTTTTGATTATTGACATAATCCAATACTTCATCAATCAGAAGTTGCCCTTCGCGGTCAGGGTCACCTGCGTGAACAATCTCAGTAGCTTGCTCAATCAAGCTTTTAACAATTTCAAATTGCTTTTGGCAGGAGTCGGCTACCAGCAGCTTCCAGCTTTGCGGAATAATCGGCAAATCCTCAACCCGCCACCTTTGGTATTTGGGGTCATATTCATCCGGTTCTGCCTGGCGGAGAATGTGGCCATATCCCCAGGTAATTACGCCATCGCCGGTAGTAATATAACCTTCCTTGCGGCTTAGCGGACCTGGCAGACACTTGGCGATCTCAGCTGCCATGCTAGGTTTTTCGGCAATATAAAGTTTCACTTAACCACCGGTCCGCGCCAAGCAAGCATGCCGCCCTCAATATTTTCGACTTGCTCGAATCCCTTACTTCTCAGCAGGCTTGTCCCCTGAGCACTTCTTCTGCCGCTACGACAAATAAGAAGCACCCTTTTATCTTTCGGCACCTCTTCTATGCGACTTTCTAGTTGATCTAGCGGAATAAGCGGCGCATCCGGAATATGACCTTCCTGATATTCTTTAGGGGTACGCACATCAATAATTACAGCCTTTCCGTCCTGCCATAAGGAAAGTGCTTCCTCGGTAGTCATACTAATTCCTCCTCGGCTGGCGTTGGTATCGTTGCAACCAGCACTGACAGCGAGTAATACTATCAGCAATACTATCAATATTATTATATTTGTCTTCATGGATTTCTCCTCATGACATTTTACCATACCTATTAGCAATTCTTCCATCAATTCACGTAAGAGGAATCATAATAAATGTGTGGAATATTAAGATTAGCTATGGATTACCACATTATCTTAATCCAGGTTTACTTCCTGCTTTTTTTGGCAAAAATCTTCCCATGAGATATTTCTTTCTGAAGCATGGTTAGCTTCAACAATTTTTCATAATGCGCAATCAGCGCGACCTCTCGTGGTGAAACAAGTGAAATGGCTACTCCACTTCTCCCCGCCCGTCCGGTACGCCCAGTTCGATGTACATAGATGGCCGGGTCTTCAGGCAGGTCTAAATTAATAACAAAATCTACCCCGGGGATATCAAGACCCCTCGCTGCCAAATCAGAGGCTACCAGCAAATGAATTTTACCATTACGAAATCCATCCATTGCCCTTTTACGATCTTCTTTACTAAAGCTGCCATGAATACCAGCTGCCGACAAACCATGATAGTTAAGCTTGTTTACCGTTAGTTCAACATCATCGCTGCGATTGATAAAAACCAGTGCTCTTTCTATCGGCAAAGCCCGCACAATTTTACGCAACTCCTCAAACTTATCCCGTTGATCCGCTAAAAAGTAAATATGTTCAATATCTGGGTTACTATCATCCTCAGTTTGCTCCAATAGCACTTTTTCAGGGTTATTCATCAGTTCTAACACTCGATCAAGCGCAGCCTTAGGCACTGTTGCCGAAAAAGCCATGAGTTGCCTGTCTCTTTGCGTAGTCTTGATAACAGCTTTGACACTGTCCGTGTTGTTATCATCAAGTAACCGGTCAACCTCATCAAGAACAATGGTCTTAATTGTTTGGGTGTTTATTTTTTTCTTCTTCACCAATTCGAGAATACGCCCGCTCGAACCGGTAATGATATGCGGCTTTTCCTTTAATTTATCGATTTGCCGTTGAATATTAACATCACCAATAATGGTGGCAGCCGTTACCGGCAAACCGGAGTTATTGGTCAACAATTCAATCTGCCGTTGAATCTGTATCGCCAGTTCATAGGTTGGTGCCAAAATAAAGACTTGTGTTTCGCGTTTGCCGGTGTCAATCTTTTGAAAAAGCGGCAATAGATAGGCCAGAGTTTTACCTGTGCCAGTCGGCGATTGGCCGATAAGATCTTTACCTGCCAAAATTTTTGGTATAGCTTCTATCTGTATACTTGTAGGTTCACTAATACCCGCCTTAGTAAGCCCTTGCATTAACGGTGCTATTAAACCTAATTGTTCAAAGTCTTTTTTCATATACTATGTATTCAACCTCCGTCATCAAATCTGCTAGTCATATATCTGCATATTATCGTATTGTAATTGTATCATGCCCTAATTCAACACCAACTAGTGTAATACCTTTTCATAAAATACCAACCAATAATAAGGAGCTGATCATACATGAGTGACAATTTGTTAGAAATGTACCAATCGCTGGGCTTTGAAGAAATTGAAACCGAAGACGGACAAATGGTGCTGGGTATTGAACTCACACCAGAAGGCCCTTACGCCCTACTAACTGATACTGAGGGTATTATGCCGAAAAACCCAGGCCAGGAAATCATCTTTGCCTTATACACGGCTGACGATTCCTTTGAGTGGAGTGCTAGTTTCAAGAATTCAACTGTATTTAAAGAGCTTTGGCTGAAAAAGCAAACGTCCGAAGAGAAACTGACTGCCATTAAAAAATACCGGGAGGAAAATCAAAAGTTCTAAGCAGCTACGTCAGCATCCCCTAAGTAAGTAACAACACAAATAAGGCGAGATTACTTTACTATTGCTTATAATGACTGAGGGGATATTCCCATACCCGGTCATTGCGAGCAGCAGTGCGGCAATCTCGCCTTATATTTTTTCTACTAGTTTGTCAGGCTGCGAACAGGCGCCGGGATTCTTCCACCTCTGGCAATAAAGTCATCTGATTTAAACTTATTTACAGCCAGAATTGGGCTATATCCTAACAGTCCGCCAAATTCAACAGAATCCCCTACTGTTTTACCAGGTACAGGAATAATCCTGACAGCTGTTGTCTTATTATTAATCATGCCGATAGCCGCTTCGTCGGCAATAATGGCCGAAATGGTTGCAGCCGAAGTATCGCCGGGAACAGCGATCATATCAAGACCAACTGAGCACACGCAGGTCATAGCCTCTAACTTTTCCAAAGTCAAACTGCCGCATTCAACAGCAGCTATCATGCCGGCATCTTCACTGACCGGAATAAAGGCTCCGCTAAGTCCACCTACATGGGACGATGCCATTAGGCCACCTTTTTTTACAGCATCATTTAAAAGTGCTAGGGCTGCTGTTGTACCTGGCGCCCCACAGCTTTCCAATCCCATTTCTTCAAGGATGTGCGCTACACTGTCGCCAACCGCCGGAGTCGGTGCCAATGACAAATCTATAATGCCAAACGGATATCCTAGTCGCCGCGATGCTTCCTGAGCTACCAACTGGCCAACACGGGTAATTTTAAAAGCCGTGCGTTTTATAGTTTCAGCTACAGCACTAAAATCGCGTCCGCGTACATCTTCCAGCGCCCGTTTAACAACGCCTGGACCGCTTACGCCCACATGAATAGTAACCTCTGGTTCACCAACCCCATGAAAAGCTCCGGCCATGAAAGGATTGTCCTCAGGTACGTTAGCAAACACTACCAGTTTAGCACACCCAAGCGCGTCTCTGTCTTTAGTTCGATTTGCAGTAAGCTTAATAATTTCGCCCATTTCACGGACACAATCCATATTAATACCGGCTTTAGTCGAACCCAAATTAACTGAGGAGCATACTCGCTCGGTTACATCCAACGCTTCCGGAATAGATCGAATCAGTATACGGTCTCCGGTGGTATAGCCCTTTTGGACAAGTGCCGAGAAACCACCAATAAAGTTTACTCCTACTTCCTTTGCAGCAGCATCTAGCGCCTTGGCAACATCAACATAGCTATCAGTGCGGCAGCTTTCAGCGGCAATAGCAATCGGCGTTACTGAAATACGTTTGTTAATAATAGGTATGCCATACTCTGCTTCAATATCTTCTCCTGTTTTGACCAACTTCTCAGCAGTACGGGTAATTTTGTCATAAATATTCTGGCAAAAAATCTTGCTATCCGGATGCCCACAGTCCCGCAAACTTATCCCCATGGTAATTGTCCGGATATCGAGTTTATTTTCTTCAATCATTCGATTGGTTTCATTAACATCCTTCATTGTGAACATGTCATGTAGCCTCCAAGCTTAAAACTGATTAGAACGGTTTACTTATACGCGATGCATTACACGGAATATATCTTCATGCTGGACTTTAATATCCAGGCCCATAGCAGAGCCCTTTTCTCCTAATAGTTGTCCTAGATCTTTCAGACTAATAATGGCTTGTGACATGTCGACAAGCATAACCATGTTAAAAAAGCCTTCCAGGATATTCTGGTTAATATTAAGAATGTTAACATTGTTCTCCGCTAAAATGTTACTGACCATGGCAATAATGCCCACGCGGTCCTGCCCGACAATTGTTATGACAGTTTTCATTGTATCACGCTCCAAAATATGTATTATCTGCTTAAGGGTATGTTTACTATTATACTCATTTTTAGGAAAAAACCAAGTGTATGTATAGAAAAAACACCTCTTGCATATAAGAGGTGTTTTAAACTGCGGATACATTTATTATAAAATGGCCTTTACATCTGTTTATGCAACAGATATTCATAGGCTACCATAGCTGCCTTGGCACCATCACCGGCTGCAATAACAATCTGCTTATCAGGGCCGTTAGTGACATCACCGGCTGCAAACAGACCTGGAATGTTAGTTCGAGCGCGGCAGTCGGTAACAACTTCCCTAAATTCATTAAAATCAAGCAGGCTCTGACAATATTCCGTGTTAGGTGATAGCCCAATTTCCACAAAAATTCCTTGTACCGCAAGTTCGGTTTGCTCTTTTGTATCATTTTTGACAATAATCAATTTTTCTACTACATTCGATCCCTTGATTTCTGTTGTCGTATAACCTCTGAATTCAATAACCGGCGGTGCAAGTACTTTCATCTTCTCAATTACAATGGGGTCGGCATTATAACCAAGTAAGGATATGAGATAAACCTTAGCAGCTACACCACTGAGTTCGATAGCAGCTTGTAAGGCCGAGTTCCCGCCACCAATAACGGCTACGTTTTTATTGGCAAATAAAGGTCCATCACAAGTAGCGCAATAACTTACCCCCCGCCCGGTAAACTCCGTTTCTCCAGGCACCTCCAGACGACGTGGCCGTTTGCCGGAAGCAATGATAACTGCCTGAGCCTGATACTCTCTTCCATCACTTAATACACTAAAGGTCCCGTCCATATTATGAATTAAATCAGTAACCTCCTCAAATTTTATATCAATAGGATATTTTCTTACCTGTTCATCAAATTTTTCCATAAGTTCAGGACCAGTGATAAATTGATAGCCCATATAATTTTCAATATCCATTGTCCACATAGGCTGACCACCAAACTCTTTAGTCAGTATAAGTGCCTTTAGCCTTTTACGCGATGTGTATACGGCAGCTGTCATGCCGGCAGGGCCTCCGCCAATAATGATCAAGTCATACAAAGCTATCACCCTCACGCTAGTTTTTGCTATACATTCATCCTTTATTGCTCCTATACAAACTATATGTTAGTGCCTCCTGATTTGCTACCATTCTCCCTGCAGTAACATCCGCGACAAATAATGTATGAGTCCCCACATCAACTATTTTATCTGGCAATACACGCGCTTCAATATAAGCAAGACATTTTTTTAAAATGGGACAACCGTTCTTTCCTGGAATACTCTCCACTCCCGCAAATTTATCGGTAATTCTCCCAGATTGGTAGCCAAAATGCCGGACAGCTTCGTTTTGATTGTTAGCCAACATAGATACAGTAAATACACCGCTTGCCATAACATACTCATGCGTAAGGGTGTTTTTATTAAGACATACTGCCACCCGCAAAGGCTTACTTGTTAACTGAAACAGCGTATTACAGCATTGTCCGTTAGCTTTATTATTGTAAATTGAGCTAACAACATATAAGCCGTAGGTTATTTTATCCATAGCCGCGTTTGCTGTATCCATCCCGGCGTCCAGCACAGCCTCTGCAGTCAGTTCCATAACCTCATCTAGTAACAAAATAAATAGTTCTGACCCAACACCACAAAGGGGACACTTTTCTGGAGGTGTGTCACCTATATGAATATAATCGCACACTGTGCATTTCCAACGCTTTCCGGATTGTTTGGGTATATCCTCTTCTATATAAGCAGTGAATTCCTCCGGGCCAACACCACAAACCGGACACTCCGTTGGCGGCTCTTTCCCTTCGTGAATGTACCCACATACATTACAACGCCATTTATTCATAACTTACCACCTTCGCTAAATTATTGATTAGATATCTTGCTATTATTTTCGTTCCATCTTGCATCTTTGTCAATAATTTGCTACTATTTTTACAGTACAACCTAAGTCATCAAAGGATCTTGCAATTTACGCTTATATTCCCGTTAATTTATATACTTTTCAAGAAAGTGAGGAAACTAGTATGATAACACCTGAACTGATAGCAAGAATAAATGCATTGGCAAAAAAAAGCCGTGAAACAAGCCTTACTGACGACGAACGTGCTGAACAGACAGAACTTCGACGCCGTTATATTGAAAATATAAGAACACAGGTAAAAGCACAGCTTGACTGTATCGAAATAGTCGACCATGATAAAAATTGTGATTGCGGTTGCCACAACCAGCACTAATAGATAATGCCGGAGCAAATAGCTCCGGCATTATCTATTTTAAGAAAGTGTAGAAACTTTCATTAAATTTTTGTATTAATAAAATTATTTATCTTCAAAAGTTTCACAATCTGTATCTGATGTCTTAGAAGCATTGGGACCAGCTACGTGAATATTTTCTGCATTGCAATAATTTCCATTATCCCAATACTTGCAGTTATTTACAAAGCATTCCACAGCTGGAGTAATTTGTGTCCCATCCATAAAGGCAGCAGTCATTGTGCCACCAATATTGGCATTATGGAAAGCACCTACCATATCTCCCACTGTTTTACGGTGGTGAAAGGCCTTACATAAGGTATCCTGCGGCTTGCCTGAAGTTCCTTTCATTTCATCATTATAGACACTAATTTTTGCCGCCATACATTGGTCAACATGCATATAATGAGTACATTGATCTACACTACATTTAACCATTGGATTTGACATACAGGTTTCACTCCTTCATTTTTTTATAGTATTTATCTTTTTTCAGCTTTTATGCCAATTAAATTGTCACCCTGGCAAGTGGAAGCCTTGTATCATATTCGCATGTCGGACAATATACTAGGTGTACGCAATAGCCTTCCGAGCAAAATGGTAACCCCTGAACATCCATATACGGACTATATGGGCCAAGATAACCACTCAGCGCGCCTCCGTCAACGAGTGAGGCACCACAACGTGGACAAGTTTCTGTAATTGTCTGTAGAGCATTGCACAGTGGACAAACTTTTTCCATAGGTTCACCTCGTAGCTTAGTTTAACCTTAACCCACAGCATTCATCCTACAAACAACAAAAGTACCGTTGCATTTTACCACTGTTGCCAATCCTAGTTATTATTTTCGAGATTACTGTATACACTATTACAGAAATTCGACAAAAAACCTTAAAGTATATAATGATATAAAAAATTACGTTGAATAGGTGATAATTATGTCAAAAAACACTCCTCCTGACCTTAATATTCGTCCAAGAATTCTTTACCAAGTGGCGAAAGCCGCCTGGGAAGGTACTCTATTTGAACGTAAGGAAGAAATATGCCGCTTAGTACAGCAAGAATTTGAAGATAAACC
>JAEZVB010000143.1 GCA_023443285.1 Bacillota bacterium | reverse complement strand
CCAATTTTTAGCTATTCAGTACAGGATACAATGACTGTCATACATTTTTAGCTCTGTTTATAGAGGTAACTATTTAAAGAAAAGCCTTAAAATTCAATACTTTTAGGCTTGACATTATAGGAAGGAGCAATGAAAAAAGCAGAGTGCTATATTGTCCCTATTTTGATTTCAGCAACAAAAACAGCTGAAAACTTATCAGCAGCGGCACTAACAAGAGGAATCGAGAATCCGGTACCCGGCACGTGCAGAGAATATAAGAAATTCGAGTGGCAAGATTATTGTTTAGTATTCATAGGAATAGCACTTATTGTGTTTTCTATTCGAATGAAGGTTATGGGTGCTTAGAGATTAATAGAAAAATATTTTCAGGATAGCGATTTGCACTATGAGGGTATTTAGAGACCTAAATCAAGTCAAAATTCAGATGAGAAATGGAGATAAGAATGGGAATTGTTTCAATTCAGAATGTTTCATTTAGATATCAGTCCGCTTACAGTGGAGATGGTATCTCGAAGGTATCAATGGAAATTCAACCTGGAGATTGTATGTTGATTTGCGGGAAAAGTGGAAGTGGGAAAACAACCATTAGCAAATTAATCAATGGTCTAATTCCGCATTTTGAATCAGGGAAAAAGGTGGGACATGTTTTTCTCAATGATAAAGATATAGATGAAATTCCTATGTACCAAATTGCTTTGAAAGTTGCATCTGTTTTTCAAGACCCGAAATCACAATTTTTTAATATTGACACGGAAAGCGAAATCATCTTTTCTCTTGAAAATAGAGGTGAAACATTAGAACTTGTAGAAGAGCGACTTGATCGTACAGTAGAAGAACTACATATTTCACGCTTATTAGGAAAAAATCTGTTTGAGATGTCAAGTGGTGAAAAACAGATAATCGCATTTGCATGTGCTTATGCTTCGGATCCAGATGTATTAGTGTTAGATGAACCATCCTCAAATCTTGACCTGGAAGCGATTGAAATCATTAAAAATATAATTATAAAGATGAAAAATCAAGGTAAAACCATCATAATCACGGAGCACCGTTTTTCTTATTTATACGGGGTCATTGATTATGCTGTATATCTTAATCATGGTAAAATAAAAAACTACTATACTGCACATCAATTTTTCGCTTTGTCTGAAAAAGAACGAAAACAGCTTGGATTAAGACAACTTATTCCTTACACTCAAGTTACAGTTAAATCAGATCACATTCATAAACGTATATTGACACATTCTTTAGAACTAAATAATATTGAAATTATATTGGATAGAAAGCCTATTCTGCAAAATATTTCATTTTCTCTTCATTCAGGAGATATTGCAGCAATTGTTGGTGTGAATGGAGTCGGAAAAACTACTCTCTGCCGGTCTATTTGCGGTTTCATTGACCATACCAGGGGAGATATTTTATTTGATGGAAAGATACTAAAAAAGAAGCAAAGATTGAAAAAAAGTTATATTGTTATGCAAGATATTAATTGTCAACTTTTTGCAGATAATGTCCTCGGAGAGTGCTTGTTGGGCAATCCGCTTGTAACAGAAGAACAAGTGTTAGAAATATTGGAACAACTGGAATTGACGGATTATCGTGATGTGCATCCTCAATGTCTGTCTGGTGGTCAAAAACAACGGTTGGTAATAGCTGGAGCAATTCTGGCGGGTAAAGATATACTTATCTTAGATGAGCCCACAAGTGGTCTTGATTATGAAAGTATGATGAAGGTGAGTAAATTATTAAAAGATCTTTCTGATCAAGGTAAAATTATTCTTATTATTACTCATGATATGGAATTTATAGAAGCTGCATGTAATCGATGTATACATTTAACTTCACAAGGAGTAAATAAAAGTGACACTATTATCTTGACGGAATTATTTCCATTGACTTTATCTGACGGCGAAGAATACAGTTGTAATTAAAATGGTTTGCTTGTCTGCAATACAATGCTTTTTTGGTAATAATTTCTGCAATTATAAAGACTGATATGTATGGTAAAACTAGTCTAATCGGAATAAAAAAGTCCGAACAAAGTGTCATTGCATTGCGAAAAAGTATGACGGCGAGCTGCTGTATTGAATCGATAGCGGTGTTTTTCAGGTACGTTTTTAGGTGTGAGAACATCAGATTATGAGTCGTCAAGAGAGAATTTTAAGTGAATAGCAATTTTTAAGTGTAAAAATGAGCTTTTTAAGTGTAAAAGCTCATTTTTTTTTAATTTTAAGTTATTTTAAGAATAGATAAATTACAAATTTGAGTTGAGATGATGCCAAGCAGGCGTGTTATTTGGAGTGAGAGGCCCTAAAGACAATACTGTACAAGAAAAATTGAATAAGGAATGGATAAGACTTGCATAGAGCATTGACACTTCCGAATTTGGGATCTGTATTACAAATTTAAATAAAAGTTGCAAAAATATCTACAAATGACTACTGAAAGGAGATCATAATATGAGCAATAACAGTATTTTTCGTAAATCAAGCTTGGAACGGGTGTCCTCACCCGAACAACTCAATGAATACATAAAGGTTTCCCGCCTCAGTGTGTGGCTGATTTTAGGAGCTGTAATTATTCTGCTTACCGGTATTTGCGTCTGGGGCGTGTTTGGTACGCTCACTTCCACAAAGCGTGCGGTGATGGTAGTGCAGAGGAATAAGGCCCACTGCTACGTTACCGTAGAGGAGGCAAAGGCCATCACCTCCGGCATGGAAGTGAAAGTGGACAGCAGTGTGGGCACCATCACAGCGGTGGCTGCCGCACCGATGGAAATTACAAATGATTTCGATGCCTACGCCCTGTATCTGAGTGGATTGAAAATGGGAGACTGGGTGGTTTTGGTGAGTGTAGACATTTCCATCCCTGGTGGCGCATATATGGCTGAGATTATCACAGAATCCATTTCACCTATCTCGTTTGTGTTGAATTGAGGTGGCATATGTCAGAGAAAAAAAAGAAACTCAAAAAACCAATTACAAATGGGCATGCGAAGGTACCTGTTGTAATGCAACTGGAGGCACTGGAGTGTGGTGCGGCTAGTCTGTGTATGGTTCTGGCCTATTTCGGTAAGTGGGTGCCGCTGGAACAGATGCGTGCCGACTGCGGTGTCTCACGGGACGGCTCCAAAGCTTCCAATATCCTTAAAGCGGCGCGAAGCTATGGGCTGAATGCTCGGGGTTATCGCTATGAACCGCAGCAACTCAGAGATAACGGCAGTTTTCCTTGCATTATCCATTGGAACTTTAATCACTTTGTGGTCCTGGATGGATTCAAGGGCGACAAAGCATGCTTAAACGATCCTGCTAAAGGGACATACCTTGTCTCTATGGAGCAGTTTGATAAGTCCTTCACCGGTGTATGTATCTTTTTCGAGCCAAGTGAAAATTTTGTTTCGGATGGAAAACCTAAGAGCACCTGGAGTTTTATTAAAAAGCGCATGGTGGGTACAGGAACAGCGGTGTCCTTTGTGATATTTACCACGGCGATTACTTCATTGATCGGTATCATAAATCCTGCTTTTTCCCGTGTGTTCCTGGACAGACTGCTCACCGGGCAGAACCCGCAGTGGTTTTATCCCTTCCTGCTGGGACTCTCCCTAATGTCCGCCGTGACGCTGATCGTGGCGTGGGTGCAGGCAGTCTATACGCTAAAACTGAACGGCAAGCTGGCAATCGTGGCTAACGCATCGTTTTTGTGGCATGTATTGCGAATGCCCATGGAGTTTTTCTCCCAGCGGATGGCTGGTGACATTGCCATGCGTCAGAGCCTGAATGAAGGCATTGCAAGCGCACTCATTTCTACTTTTGCACCGTTGGTACTCCAGACGGGCATGATGGTGTTTTACTTTATAGCCATGCTGCGATATAGCGTTTTGCTCACGGCGGTGGGCCTGGCATCAATTATTGTTAATTTATTTATGGCACGGATTATTTCTCAAAAGAGGATCAACGCCACTCGTGTGCAGATGCGGGACGCTGGCAAACTTGCTGGCTCTACGGTGGCGGGCATTGAGATGATTGAGACCATCAAGGCCAGCGGCGCAGAAAACGGTTTTTTTGAAAGATGGGCAGGCTATCAGGCGGGGGTGAATAACCAGACAGTGAAGTTTGCAAACGTAAACCATTTTTGGGGTTTGGTTCCCGCTTTGGTTGCTTCCCTCACCTCCACCGCCGTGCTGATGTTGGGTGTGTACCTTACCATGCAGGGGCAGTTTACCGCAGGTATGATTCTTGCGTTCCAGGGCTTTTTGGGTGGTTTCACCAATCCGGCAAAGTCTCTCATTGCTGCAGGACAGACCATTCAGGAAATGCGCACCAACATGGAGCGTACAGAGGATGTAATGGAGTATCCTACGGATGTGAACTATTTCAACGACTCCAACGAAACCTCCGAATACGGTAAGCTCTCCGGTGACGTGGTGATGAAGGACGTGACCTTTGGTTATTCCCGACTGGGTACACCGCTCATTGAGCATTTTAATCTACACCTAAAGCCAGGAAGTCGGGTTGCCTTTGTCGGAGCTTCCGGTTGTGGTAAGAGTACCATTAGCAAGCTTATTTCAGGGCTTTATCAGCCTTGGAGCGGTGAGATTTTGTTCGACGGTAAGGCTATTAGAGACATCAATCATAGCATTTTTACCGGTTCGGTGGCGGTGGTGGATCAGGACATCATTCTTTTTGAGGACACCATTAGCAATAACATTAAAATGTGGGACAGCTCCATAGAGGACTTCGAGTCTATTATGGCCGCTCGAGATGCCAACCTCCACGAGGACATCATGGCAAGGGATGGCGGCTACTCCTACAAGCTGATGGAAGGTGGTAAGGACTTATCTGGCGGACAACGCCAGAGGCTGGAAATTGCCAGAGTTTTGGCCCAGGATCCTACCATTATTATTATGGATGAGGCCACCTCAGCCCTGGATGCTAAAACTGAATATGAGGTGGTCAATGCCATCAAGAACCGCGGCATTACCTGTATTGTCATCGCCCATCGGCTTTCCACCATCCGAGACTGTGACGAGATTGTAGTTATGGAAAAGGGCAAGGTGGTGGAGCGTGGAACCCACAATGAGCTTTATGTTAAGAATGGGATATATACCTCGCTGGTGGCCAGCGAATGAAAGGAGGGTGAGGTTAATGGGATGGTTTGATGAACAAATAAAACAGCGCATCCGTGCCGATGATGACGCCTTTGCGGATGCCTTTGCCTCTATGGCGGGGGTGGTCATGGGACACGGTATGACGCATGTTTTAATGGATGACTGCCAGAAAACGAAAAATGCCGTGGACGAAATTTTGAGATTTTATCGCATTAAGTCCTCAGAGCTGCCAGACGAATTAATCGATATTAACGAGCAGTTGGAATATTTGTTGCGCCCTTCCGGTGTTATGTGGCGAGTAGTCAATTTGGAGGGCACATGGTATCGTGATGCGGTGGGACCTTTTTTAGGAACCAAAAAAAACGGCGGGGTGGTTGCTCTGTTACCGCACGGACTTTCCGGCTACGCTTTTTTCGATTACGAGAGCGGCAAAACCGTGAAGCTAAACAAGCAAACGGCGGCGTCTCTTGAGGTAGAGGCCATCTGCTTCTATAAGCCACTGCCACTGAAAAAGCTGGGCATCCATGATCTGCTTTTATACATCGTACAGACTCTTTCGCCGGCAGACTACACCATGGTAGGTATTGCTGCATTGGCAGTCACCCTTATCGGGATGCTGGGGCCGAAGCTCAACAACATAATTTTCTCAAGCGTTATTGCAAATGGTGATATGCGGCTATTCCTAGGGGTGACGGTGATGTTGACGGCAACAGGTGTCGCAGGACTGCTTATCAGTACGGTAAAAAACATTGTCGTGGAACAGCTGCAAACAAAAACCGGTAGGGCGGTTCAGGCGGCTTCCATGATGCGGGTACTGTCCCTTCCGGTGGAATTTTTTAAAGAATACAGCGCAGGTGAGCTTTCTGCCCGCACGCAAAGCATCAACAGTCTGAGCAGTATGTTGGGCAGCGCCATTTTGACCACAGGACTCACCTCGCTGTTCTCTTTGGTGTATCTTGCGCAGGTATTCAATTATGCTCCGTCACTGGTGGTTCCGGCAATCGTCATTACCCTGCTGACGGTGTTATTCACATTTTTCTCCACTTTGATGCAAATGAAGCACTCTCAGCGGATGATGAAGTTGGGAGCTAAGGAATCAGGGCTTATCTATTCCTTCTTCAGCGGTGTGCAAAAACTAAAGCTCTCCGGTGCAGAGAAACGTGCCTTTTCCAAGTGGGCGGACCTCTACCGCCAAAAGGCAAGCCTTATCTACGATCCACCTATGTTTCTCAAGCTGAATACGGTCATCTCTACTGGCATTTCATTGGTGGGTACAATTGTGCTCTACTATACAGCGGTAAAAACAGGGGTGTCCGTGGCAGACTATTTCGCATTCAACGCAGCCTATGGCATGGTGAGCGGCGCATTTCTCTCCCTATCCGGCATTGCCTTGACGGCGGCAACTATTAAGCCTATGTTCGAAATGGTAAAGCCCATTTTGGAGACAGTACCGGAGGTTTCCAACGGCAAAAAGGTGCTTACCCGTATTTCAGGAGGAATAGAGCTCGACAATGTTTCTTTTCGTTATATTGATAGCATGCCTCTTATAGTGGACAACCTGTCGATTAAAATACGCCCTGGGCAGTATGTAGCTCTGGTAGGAAAGACCGGCTGTGGAAAATCCACTCTCATGCGACTGATGCTGGGATTTGAAACACCCCAAAAGGGCTCTATCTACTATGACGGGAAAGACCTTGCCACGGTAGATCTCAAATCTCTGCGACGGCGCATCGGTGTAGTTATGCAAAATGGCAAGCTCTTCTCCGGTGATATTTTCTCAAATATCACCATCACCGCCCCATGGCTTACAATGGACGAGGCATGGGAGGCGGCGGAACTGGCAGGCATTGCTAAAGATATTCGAGATATGCCCATGGGAATGCACACAATGATTTCGGAGGGCAGTGGCGGTATTTCCGGAGGGCAGCGCCAGCGGTTGATGATTGCTCGCGCGGTGGCATCCAAACCCCGCATCCTTATGTTCGACGAGGCAACCTCTGCACTGGATAACCTGACGCAGAAGACAGTGGTAGATTCGTTGGCAAACCTCAAATGCACCCGCATCGTCATAGCCCACAGGCTATCCACCATCAAGGGGTGCGACCGCATCATCGTACTGGATGGCGGGAGGGTCATTGAGGACGGCAGTTATGACGAGCTCATCACCAAAGACGGCTGCTTTGCTCAGTTGGTCGAACATCAGCGACTGGACGACACGGACTTCGTAGGAAAAACCACATTATTCTAACAAAAAAATAAAGGAGGTAATTAGGATGGATGACAACAAGTATTTACAGAAACAGACAAATGTTCTTGCCGACGAGGAACTGGATCAAGTGGTCGGTGGGATGGTAAATCAGGTGGGGGTTTTAGATAATCGAAACAAGGATATGCTGGGTTCACCAGAACCTTTGAAATCTATGGACCAAAAGTCAAACCCATTTTCACAGAACTGTGGCTGAATTTACTTTTTAACAGTAGCGGTAGCGGTAGTACATAGATGATTTAAAAGAAGAAAATACATTTGATAAATGCATTTTTAAATTCTAGCTATCAAAAAAAGAAGTATGTATGTAAAGCCATTTACGTCCTGTGCTCTTAGGGTTAAGTGCAGGAGGTAGAGTTGGACAACGGGACAGTAAATCAATCGTTAACCCGCCTTTTGGCAAAACCTTATCATATTATCAGAGATTTCGTTACGTTTCAAAGCAAATATATGGAATCGTAACTAATCCATATACAAAACTACAAAATAAAAAGGGAGATGTAAAATTATGAAACATGAATTTATGCCGGAACTAGTGGAAAAAGCAAAGGAAATCAAATCTGCTGCTGAGCTTTTTAATTTGGCCAAGGAAAATGACATTACAATTACTGCAGAGGAAGCGGCACAATATTATGCATTCTTGCACCCTCAAGGCGGATTGCTAAACGACGAAGAGTTGGATACTGTAGCAGGTGGGTGTAATGATACCGATCCAGATAAAACCTGCAGCATCTGCGGACGTCCTTTACACAAATTTTATGAAGGTATTACGAAATACCAGTGCGATTACTGCAAATTCCATAGTCTTTTTAAATAAGCAAAAAACACAAACGCTAGACAGCTATTGCAAAAAGTGATAGCTGTCTATTACTGCGTTACTGCAGTGTATGCACTTATGTTTATGATTAAAGCATGAACAAAATCCGATAGGAGGCAAGCGAAGATATGAAAAGACAAAATCAACAAAATCATTACATCCTAAACGTCAATATTGCCCTGCGCTCGTGGATGATGGTGCCCTACGCCTATTACACAAAGGGGCAGCGGGATGCGGTAGGTCTTACACAGGAGGAATTTTTGTTATTGCTTCGGTGCGACGGAAGGCAGGAGTTGGAAGACAGCGAGCTTTTGCAGAGGATGTTGACATGCAATCTGTGTGCTCGTTGCGGAGAAAACGCAGTTTTAAGTGATTGGCAGAGGCTGATGTTATGCGAAAATCGCTATTTTCCTTCCATGAACTGGGAAATCACCGCCAAGTGCAATTACAACTGTCTTCATTGCTTTAACGCGGCAGATGGTTCACCCCTACGAGAGGAATTCTCTTGGGACGAGTGTATCCGCTTGATGGACCATGCCCAAGCCTGCGGTGTGAATGCATTCACCATTACCGGCGGTGAACCCATGCTGCATCCTCATTTTATGGAAATCCTAAGGGGCATCTATAAACGAGGGATGTATGTAGAGGAAGTTAATACCAATGGTAGTTTTATTACAGCAGCTATGCTTGAAGAGATGAAATCCTTTGGATGCAACCCTCTGATGAAAATATCCTTTGATGGACTGGGACAGCACGATTGGATGAGAGGGCACAAGGGTGCGGAGGAAACGACTCTTATTGCCATACAGCTATGTATCGAAAAAGGATTCCGTGTAAAGGTACAGACCAATGTTCATCGTCTTAATCTTGCTTCTATGCTGCCCACCGCCAAACTGTTGGACGAGCTGGGTGTAAGTGAAATGCGAATCATCCGCACCAGTGAAGCACCTCGTTGGCTGCAAAACAGCAACGAGCTATGTGAGGGCGGCGCCTGTCTGGGCTTCGCAGAATACTACGACGCCATGCTGACTTTAACCCGTGGTTACGTTGCAAAGGAACACCGAATGCAAATGAGGATATGGCAGTTTTTGGACGTCTTTCCAACATTGCAGCGGTATCACTATCGCCCCGTCTCTTGTGGTGAGGGTGAGTATCGTGATACATTGCCTGTTTGCGGTGGTAACCGAAAAATGATAGGTGTAACCGCATCCGGCGAACTGATACCTTGTCTTCAAATGTCGGGTTATTTTGATAAGAATGGCATTCGGCTTGGCAACGTCAAAGAGGAGGAGCTCAAAAAGCTGCTTTCCGAAGGAGCATATCTGGATGAAGTATGTACTTGTGTTGGGCAGCTTGCCAAACATAACGAGAAGTGCCAGCACTGCCGCTGGTGGAAATTCTGCATAGGCGGTTGCCGTGCCCTGGGTTTTGCCATCACCGGGGATCGTCTGGGCGAGGATAAAGCCAAATGCCTTTATTTCAACGAGGGCTATATTGAAAAAACGGATGCTGTTTTTCAGGGCAGCGGGTATATTCCAATAAAGAGTATCAAAACGTTATGAGAGAAAATTAATGTTAAAATACCTTTCATATTGACAGTCGTTTTTTTGTGTGATATTATGACTTAAAGAACAAATATAGTCATTTTGAGGAGTAAGCACATTGCCTGTTATTTTTAACGATGAAAAACGTAAACAAGTACGTATTAACCTATTGGAGAATGGATTTGAGAATATTAAGCGTTTTGGTATGAAAAGAACCTCGATAGAGGAGGTAGCAAAAGCATCGGGTATCGCAAAGGGTACCTTCTATAACTTTTTCCCATCCAAGGAGGAGTTTATAGCTTCTATCATTCAGTATAAACGCGAGGTTTTTAAACGAGAGATTATGGCTCTTATAAGCGAGGAAGGAGGACTTACGAAAGAATGCATAAGAAAGATTCTAAAGCGTATGGCATTTGGAGAGGATAATCTTTACTCCTATCTTACAGCCGAAGAC
Source organism: Bacillota bacterium (assembly GCA_023443285.1). Taxonomy (GTDB): domain Bacteria; phylum Bacillota; class Negativicutes; order Sporomusales; family Sporomusaceae; genus Sporomusa. Next base: position 10,216 of record JAEZVB010000143.1, on the reverse strand, counting down.
CTTGCTGTGCTAACTGCACGCGCACCCAAAAGCATTATACCGATGGAAGAGGATGTAGCGGTTACAACCAATGCGTTTTTAAGGCTTATTCCCGATAAATGTACCAATTGTGACTGGAAAGTTATAGCAAACTATGTAAAAATTATAGCGCTGACATCAACAAATAGAAAGATGCTACTTGAAGGGGCAGTTGAAAAAAATATTGACGGTATCATATCACTAATCATTGATTGCATTTTTGGCTCGAACGAAAATGAGACAAAATGAAAGATAAAGATTAAGTGTTCTAAGTGCGTTCTTGATTTTTTATAAATTAACAAATTGGAGAAAGAAGGATTAATATGGTTGGTAAAAAAAACACTCTTTTTTGCATACTCGCTGCTATAAGTGCGGCAATAATTGCGGTTGCTGATAACCTTTTAGAGTTTACGGGAGAACCAAGCGGCATGACTATCATAGATCCCGCATGGATGAATATGGCGAGCTGGCGCTTCCCCCTTTCACTCAATCTGTGCGCATTCTTTATACCTTTTTATTTACTTGGGTTCTGGAGCATACGATGTCTACTTGCAAAAACACATCCAAAAGCGGCAAATGTTTATTTCTTTTCCGTTTCATTTGGAACTGTTATGGGGGCTTCGTTCATACATAGTGTTTTATGCTATTTCCCCATGATCTATCAACGGCTTACGGAGGCAGGACAGAGAACGCTGGCGGAACACGTTATCAATGATATTATGTTAGCAATTATGCCTACCTTTATCGTACACTATGTAATCACATGGGTCTTCCCGCAGATACTTCTATTTGTACTTATTATTCAAGGGAAAACCGTAATAAAGCGTTGGATTGCTTTTTTAAACCCCTTTATCTTTTTAGTGTTTGGCTCGATTTGTTCCCTATTAGCTCCACAGGCATTACAACCTGTTTATATAGGTATTATTAACAAGGGAAATACAGTACTATTTATTGTGGCAGCCATATATTCTTATAGATTATTGGATAAACGAGGCAACCTAGCTCCTTCTGGAAACTGATAAAGGTATTATAGGGGCGTTTATATCTCCTCATAACAGATGCAAAGAAAAAAGGGGCTCAAAACAATAAAAAGCATAACAAGTGGAAATTGAATTGAAGTTTTAGAGTAAGCAGGAAGTGTGTTATAAAATTCCTGCTTATATTGATTTTGCGTATGCAATCCCTACAACAATAGATTCAAAGTTTTCCGGTAAAACAGCCTTTACTTTGGCAGGTAATGTTCCGTGAGGGGCTTATCCTATAAAGGATAGGTCTACTCGACTAACAATTTGCTACAAAATGGGTTACATAAGAAAAAAATATTCTATAATTGTTAATTATATGGTATAATATTCCTATGAATTTGGAATTTCAGCATGCCACAACCATTTGGATAAAGAAAAAAGAAATCATTATAGAAAACCAGTATGAAAAAAGTGTTGAGCATAATTAGAGAACAGGGAAGAAGACGCGCGAATGTATTGCGAATACCGAGTGGAGGAAATGAATGGTAGAAAATAAGGCTTCTATGTTAAAGAAAGAAAACAAAAAGGATAATGTGAGAGCACCTTGGCAGGAAGAAATGGCGCCGGGGGATTTTGTGAGTTTTGCACCATCTTATCGTGCGGGAAAGTATTTTTCACTTTACGAAAAATATGTTTTTCCCTGTGGTACGGTAGGGGACATTACCTATTATCTATATGACCCGGTGAAGAATGGAAAGGATGCGTCGAAACAGTACCCACTACTGGTTTTTTTTCACGGAGCCAGTAATGCACTTGATGGGGAGCTTTGCATCAATTACTGTGGTGGTGAGTTGTATGCTTGCGAAACCTATCAGGAAAGCATGGGGGGAGGTGCTTACATCCTCATTCCCGTTGCAAATGAGAAGAGAATGCCGGATGATAGAGTGATAGGTGGTTGGAGTGATGACTATATTGCACCGTGCATGGAATTGATCCGGAAGATAAAGGTTGAGGAAAAAAATGTTTCAAAGACTGTCATTTTTGGTAATTCCAAAGGAGGAACATTTATCTGGGAACTTCTTTTGAATACACCGGATGAGTTTGACGGATTTGTACCTATGGGAGCAGGCCATACACCATGTAAAGAGGAAATTGATTTGTTAAAAACGAAAAAAGTCAATTTACTTCTGACTCATGGCAGAAGAGACGAACTTACCCAATTTGATAAATGTCTTGCATATATGGAAGAGGAGCTTCAGAAGATGGAGAACTGTATATGCTATTTCCCTGAGTGGGTGAGAAATTCTGACGGCGGTGTCGCATCGATTAATTTCGGCATCGAAATGGGGCAGCACTGTATTGTCAATGCCGTACATTCCAATCTGATATTTGATAATGGACAGGCTTATGACGAGCGCCTGCCGGAAGGAGTGACCGGCTGGATCCGCAGTATCTTGAATGATTAATGTAGTACCTTTTAGCACAGAGCTAACGGGTACGCTTTTGCGTGTGGTATAGTTGCTATGAGTTATCTTTTTATCGATCATCATAACTATCACCTCTCTTCAAACGAAGTTATTGTAATATTCGTAACAACATAATATAATTAAGAAACCGTGATTAAACTAATTCCTATATTGGTTACGGATAACTTAAGCGAATTATCAAAGGGAGAAGAGAATGGACAGATCAAAACAACTAGGTGAACTAAAAATATCAAAATTATTAATGAAGTTTTCGATACCGGCAATTATTGGAATGCTTGTAAATGCATTATATAATGTCGTAGACCGGATTTTTGTCGGTCATGGTGTAGGATCCTTGGGAATTGGTGCAACAACAATCGCTTTTCCAATCATGCTGGTTATGATGGCCTTCTCCATGCTGATAGGAATTGGTGCTAATTCTTTAGTGGCAATCCGTTTGGGACAAGATAAGAAGGAGGAAGCAGAGGGAATATTCGGTAATGCATTGGTTTTGCTAATACTTAGTTCTCTCATTATAACGATCGTCGGACTGGCGACATTGGAATCGCTTTTGAAGCTGATGGGTGCCAGTGAACAGATTTTACCCTATGCCAAGGATTATGTACAAATAATCCTGCTAGGAGGTGTTTTTCAATCGATTGGTTTTGGTATGAACAATTTTATTCGGTCAGAAGGTAATCCACGAACCGCTATGAATACGATGCTGATTGGAGCATTGATTAACACAATTTTAAATCCGATTTTTATCTTTGTTTTCCATTGGGGGATGAAGGGAGCTGCTTTATCAACCATCATATCGCAGGCTATTTCTGCTGTATGGGTATTATTTTATTTCTTCCGGGGAAAAAGTTTATTAAGAATTCAAGCGAAATATTTAAAATTAAATCCAGAATACATTAGTAAAATTATTGTTTTGGGAACGGCGTCTTTTGCGATGCAGATTGCTGCGAGTGTATTGAATTTTATAATGAACAGAGGATTAGCTACTTACGGAGGAGATATAGCAATCTCAGGTATGGGCATTGTAAATAGTATAACCACATTAATAATTATGCCGATCTTTGGTATTAACCAAGGGGTTCAACCCATTATCGGTTATAATTACGGAGCAAAGAAATATGACAGAGTAAAGGAAGCTTATAGACTATCTGTCATTGCTGCAACCGCAATCGTAATACTTGGATGGATTCTAACAAGAGTACTCCCGGAACAGATGGTTTGCATGTTTAACAGTAAGGATGAAGAGCTCATTACTTTTGGAACCTTTGCAATTAAGAGATTTTTAATGTTCCTGCCAATTATCGGCTTTCAGATTGTTTCCTCAAATTATTTCCAGGCTGTCGGCAAGCCGTTGCACTCTGCCTTATTAGGGTTATCAAGGCAAGTATTAGTATTGATTCCGGCTTTGATCATATTACCACAATTTTATGGATTGAATGGAATATTATCAGCAGGACCATTAGCGGATCTCGTATCCTCGGTAATAACAGGAGTATTTATTTTCATAGAAATGAGAAAACTGGATACCTTTCATGCAGATACTTTGCTTAGTGTTGTAGGTTTGTCAGAAGAAAAATCAGATAAGTAAGTAAAAATGTAGCAAGGGAAAGACACCGTTAGAGAATAGAAAAATCAATCTAAAAGAAACAAAAACGTGTTATATTAAATCGCCTTGTTCTGTAAGTTCATCCTCTATAAACTCGTCATAAATGCACAAAGTCATTTCTTTCGGAAAGCGAAGCACTATATTGTTATAGGTATTCTGTTTGGTATCTTGTAAAGATCAACGCGAATAAAACCTTCAGCGAAAGGTTTACACTTTAAATTTAATATCCGATTTTTTCAGGAAGAATAATGACTTTGATACGATCTTTTACGAACTGACCGGTAATCAGGACAAAATCATTACAAATACGCTCTTTGTGTTTACAGTCAATACATCGTTCCAAAGAAGTGCAAGGAGTGGATTTCCCTAAACGCTTGGCATCAAGTGGTGCTGCGATCTGACGTGTTCTTTTGATGGCTGCGTCGAGATCTTCACATATTTTGTTAATACCGATTACGATAATTACCTGGTTCGGACCATAGAGCATGGGAGCTACACGACTTCCGTTTCCGTCGATATTAAAAATTTGACCATCCATAGTAATTGCATTCGTTCCAGTAAGGAAGGTATCAGCAGAAAAATTTTTTCTATAAATAGCAAGTTTGGCTTCTTTCGATAAATTCCGATCAAACTTATCATAGAATTGATAGCTACCTTCACGAAGAAAGGTAAATACACCGGTTTCTTCTAAAGTTATGGAGTCGCCGCATCCCACGGTAGAATCCGCAGGTATAAGTTCTTCTAGAAGCAGGAGTAATTCTTTCCGTGAATTTACAAGGTACCCCTTCATGTTTCGCTTATCTAAATTATTAATCAGTGTACTTATTCGCTGTTCCATAATTCCTCCTTGACAAGGTCAGTTTGAATGATTTCTATATTGGACATAGGTGTGTTATAGATGTTGAGGCAAATAGCAGTCATTTCATCAATTGTAAGAACATCATTGGACTGAATCCATTTTGAAAACATATTATAAAGGGCACCAGCATTAAAAAGTATACGATAGATATTTTCTTCTGATCGGTTCTGCAGTTGAGAAAGCATGCTTTCATTGAGTCGATCGAGTATAATATGGTTGAAATGAGCTGCATATAATGTCTGATAAACATGCCGTTGTTGATCAAATACCTCAAGCATGACATGAATTAATTCACGAGGATATTTTGCCTTGCCATTGCTCTGATTCGTATAGGGAAGTAATTTTTGATTGATTTCCTCAATAAGTTTATCAACAAGGTCGTAAAGGATCTCCTGCTTACTTGAATAGTTGCTATAATATGCGGTACGGGACACTCCGGCACGTTGAACCAGATGGGTAATGCTGATTTTATCAAATGATTCCTCATTCAAAAGTAATATAAGAGCAGTACAGATTGCTTCTCTGGTTAGCCGATTCACTTCATGGTTGGACGGTCGTTCCTTTCTTGACATTACATTTCCTCTTATTTTGTTCGCATTAGGATTACATGGTTAAAAAGCTATTGTTTTGGTCACATATATTCATTATACTACAAAAAGATGGGATTGCAAATGTAATGTCACGAGTGCTTCAATTATGAAGAAGTACACTATTACTGTCCACAGTCTAGTCAAATTCCATTGCTGTGAACAGTAACAGTACCGATCGCTATTCGTTTTTCTTTGGAAAGGTCCGGTAAGCAGCAAAAAGGATACAAATGGAAGTAAAATCCATATGGAAAAGTAGCAATAGGGCATACCTTACGGGTAGCCCTTAGCTATTGATACTTGCGGCCGGGGACTATAGACTATCATTCTTACGTGCAGGTTTTGTAACATGGCTGCATGTCTGCATTTATCTCATACCTGGAAAAAATAGAAGCCGCTTATTTTACGCAATTCTTCTTATGAGCTTTCAGCTTTTTTATCGCCCAATCATAGTGGCTTGCTGTGACACTCACAAAATAAGAACCTAATGTACTCCCGCCAACCCAATTATAGGTGCCTTTTGAAAACAATTCCTCATTGGAAAAGGTTTCTGCTAAACTTAGAACTTCCTTATGGGATTTTTTCAACATTTCTTTTGCTTCATCCAATGGCGTACTTTGATGCTTTTTCCAAAATTCCACATTCATATCGCCATATGTTTTCCAATTATACGGAATAGGAATAAACGGTCTGCTTTCTCCGTTTTTATTGGATTGAACCCAAATAAGCACCAGCTGATGCCATTCGTAGAGATGAATCAGAACATCTCGAAGATTTTTATCCCTGCGCCAATGAGCTTCTTTCTTTTTATCATCAGCTGTAAAATCAAATGATGTTGACAATTCTTCCTCTGTCAATTCAGAAATAAGCACATTAAGCTTCTCATAATTACTAATTGCTGCGGTTATCATATCTGATTTTGTTGTTGCTCTGCCCATGTAATCATCCTCCTTTTGCTAGCAAGACCTAATACTAGCTTATGCTGTTTTCCAACGCTTGAGTGTCGGAAAAAACTCTTTCATCATATTACGAGCTTCCTCTTCTGTCATGGCTGAATTAGCCGTAACCATATGGGGAAGACAAAATTCGATCATTTCCTCCATTGTGCAATCACTTGTAAATTCGCCATTTTCAAAACAATATTTGCAGTAATCCTTGCTTTTGCTGCCGTCAGAATTACTTCCATACATTTCATCGGTAGTGCCCATAGGCATACCACAACATTCGCAAAATTTCTCGCTCATTTAAAATCCTCCTAATAAAATTTTATAACTGCAATGAAATAATAACACACAAACTATGACACCATGTGTCAAGATTTATTCTTTTCGCAAATTTTCTTTGCTTCGTTGAATACAATTTTACGTAAATAGGCAGGCTCAATTATCTCGACATATGCACCAAATGAAAGAAGATACCCAATCAGCCATGTATCCTCCGGCATATAGGCAGCCGCAATAAAATCGCCGTTTTCTTGTTCTGTAAGTTCATCCTCTGTAAACTCGTCATAAATGCGGAAAGCCATTTCTTTTGGAAAGCGAAGTACTATTTTATTATAGGTATTCTGTTTGGCATCTTGTGATTCTGGAAAATCAATAGGAATAAAATCTTCATCGAAAGCTTCGCACTTTACAATACGGTTTATTTTAAAAAGACGGAAATCATTTTTTTCTGTGCAATAGGCTTTCACATACCATTCCTTTGATTTGTAGAAGAGTTTCAGAGGATGAATTTTTCTGGTTGTTTTTTTGTTATAGGAACTGATATAAATAATATTTACGGCTTTGTGTGTGATAACTGCTTTTTTCAATAGCTCAAACTTAGCATTATCCTGTGTTTTGTTTCCCCAGCGGCCAAAATCTACTTCAAACCAATTTACGATATCTGTGTTAAAAAGAGCAGAAAGCTTTGTCAACAGTTCTCTTTCGCAGGTGTTGCCTACAACAAATAAGCTCTGTAAAGCAGATAATATATCTTTTTTTTCTTTATCGGAAAAAAGGGCTTTTTCCAACACATAGCTGTCAAGAATTTGTATTCCACCATTTCTGCCGGTTGAAACATAAATAGGAATACCGGCACTACTTATGACGTCTACATCACGATAAATAGTTCTTACGGACACCTCTAACTTTTCTGCCAATTCTGGAGCAGTTACATGTCCATTTTCTAAAATATAATAAACAATCTTAAACAACCGGCTTTCTTTCATATCATCACCTTCCTTGTGCTTCTCGTATATAAGATACGTGTATAAAAAGCCTAAAAATGATTTATCGGATGGATTCGCTTTCTCTATTCCCATTATAGTATATTAACCCTGACATGCAATGACAAGGTTAATATACTATATCAGATAAACGGCGCTATTCATAAAACAACACTTCGTTCTAATGTCATTAGGATGTGATTCGGAGGAGAAGGGTAAATTTTAATTGAAAGATTATAAGGTAATGATCAACGAATTAGGTGATTTAACCCTTTTTAGACTTAAAAACAGAAAGGTAACAATGAATCAATTACCTTACAATTTATTTTTTTACTTGTGCAAAATATCGATAAAGTCTGGCCTCGCTGCACTTAAGCAGTGTCACCATACAAATCAAATAAATTGTATGCGCCATCTCGTTAATTTTCTCGTAAAAGGTTTCATGATCAATACTTGCATTTAAAATTGCCTGCTATCGCCCTGGATCAGGCTTTTGACAAGCGAATCATATATTCTATATATATGAAATAAATTCATTCTACTTGGGATAAACGCAATTCGTAAAACTGGCGTACCCAGACTGGAAAATCGTTATATGCTGCATCTTCAAGAATTCTTGATAATGTCCTTTTGCCGACACGCCGGTCCATAATAGCCAATACTTTTATGATAAAATTCTCGGATTCTAGAGCTTCTTGAATCGGCATGTTACGGAATTGAAGTACCGCCTTTAAAAAATCCATTTCATAGTAAGTGCAGTTAGAATCCCATTTAGGCTTCATTTTTTTGGCCAGCTCTTCATAAGGAGAATCCGGCATTTTATTGTATAAAGGTGTAATATCTCTTTCCTGGTAATACATTTCTATCCACGAAAAACAAACCATCTCTTTGCCATCAAGCAGGATAGCAGCTCTGCCATAAGAGTTATGTACATCGTGATAGCGAGTGAGAAAGTAGGTTACCCTGTTTATTAATGTGTCACAGAGGGTTTCACTTAATTGCTTTTTAAGTCCTGCCCATGATTTGTAATGATCCATAAATTATTTTCCTCAGATTGCTTCCAATATATTTCCCGTTTTTCCCATTGGGATGTCTTAACTAGTTAACTGCCGACTAGGTACAATGGTTCCCATCCTATTGAGTCTGTATATGAAATTAATATTCTTACAGTCGGCTTCCCTTTTTTTCTCAAGAAAAAAAATGTAGAATTTGTAATTATTTATGGTTATTATACTACAGACATCCATATTTTGAAATGTAATTTAACTATATCTCTAAATATTTATTATAACTTATACCCGTACCTTTCACTTTTTGATGACTATAGGCTTTCATAAATAGTTTGAAAGTGATTTTCTTTCTAGCTTTATCTCAACTTTTTACTGCGATAATGACTGGGAGGCATTCCGTAGCGTCGTTTGAAGATACGGTTAAAATAGGATAGATTATCAAAGCCGCAGTCAGTGGCGATATTGAGGATGTTATCGTCAGAAGATAGCAACATTCTCGCTACCATAGAGAGGCGGTAATCATTCAGATAATCGATAAAAGAGGTTCCCAGGGCATTTTTAAAGAAACGCATAAAATGAGAGGAGGAAAAACCACAGACACCTGCAATTTCTTCAATGGTGATGACATCATGGTAATGAGTCTCGATATATTTCAGGATTTCTTTTATCTTATCTAGATGTTTGTTATGGTTCTCGATTACGATATCTTCTGAATTACGATAGATTATAGAAAAAAATTCAAATAAAAACCCCTTGACAGCCAGCTTGTAACCTTTCTCAAAGGTGCTGCAGACCTTATCTGCCCGGTTTAAACAGGAGGAAAGCTCCGTATACATGGGATGTGCCAATGTCACAATACTGTCAAAGGTGATATTACCGGAAAGAAAGGGCTGAAAAAAGTCAGAATTCAAGGAATCACCATGTTTGGATACCAGCATATCCGTAGAAAAAATGATATTCTCGTATTCCATGACATAAGAGTCCAGCTGAGATATTCCGTGCAGCTGCCCAGGGAGCAGTATGACGATGTCACCACCTTCTGTATTGTACGATTGAAAATCTATGGTAACGCGGCCTTTTCCTTTTTTGATATAAATAATTTCCATTTCATTGTGCCAGTGTAACGGTACCTCATAAAAATCCATTGGGATGGAGCAAGGGTAGGTGTTGTATGGAAAAAGTGGATCATAGTGGGATTTGGTCTCTTTGTAATTTTCATACTCCGGATTTTTCATAAACACTCCTTGTCTAAATCAATTTCATCTTTACTAATGATAGGATTGTATCATAAACGGATGGTATATTACAAGAGTTGTATTAATGTTGATATTATAATACAAGTAACGTATAAGCTGGATTAAGTCTTTACATAATATAAAACTTCAATGGAAAGGAATTGTTCTGAAACAGTGCTGGAATCATATGCTTTTGTATTGCAGCTTTCTTAATCAGGACAGGAGGTTATTCAGAATGGGAAA
>JAEZVB010000047.1 GCA_023443285.1 Bacillota bacterium | reverse complement strand
CAACTTTGCCTGATTAATTGCATTTTGTCCAGTAGTGGCATCTAGAACCAACAACGTTTCCTGCGGTGCATCCGGTATTTCTTTTGCGATTACTCTATTGATTTTCTTCAATTCTTCCATCAAATTTGATTTGGTATGAAGACGTCCAGCAGTATCAATTATTACAATGTCAACTTTTCGTGATTTGGCAGCCTGAACTGCATCAAACGCAACCGCTGCCGGGTCTGATCCTTCAGCATGCTTAATAATCTCAGTACCAGTCCGCTGTCCCCAGATTTCAAGTTGGTCAATCGCTGCTGCTCTAAACGTATCAGCGGCCGCAATAAGCACTTTTTTTCCGGCTTCATGATAATAGTTGGCCAACTTACCAATCGTTGTTGTTTTCCCAACTCCATTTACCCCAACTATCAGCATAACATAAGGAGGCGAATACTCAACTTGCTCATCAGGTGGCTTACTAAGTAACATTTCATTAATTTTGTCTTGTAAAAACGGTTTTAGTTCTTCAGGAGAATTAATCTTTTTGCTTTTAATACCACTTCGAATTTCCGCCATTAGTTTGGAGGTTGTTGCTACGCCGACATCAGCGGAAAGCAGGACTGCTTCCAGATCATCCAATAATTCCTCTTCAATTGTCGCATACCCGATAACTAATTGCTCAATCTTCTCAGTAAAACTTTTCCTGGTTTTTTCTAACCCAGCTTTTAATTTATCAAAAAAACCCATTGTTGTTCCTCCTACACTGATATTTACTATTGACTAAAGTTTATCCGGCTTTGTCCATAAATTTTACCGAAATTAAGCGGGATATCCCCGACTCTTCCATAGTTACGCCATGCAAAACAGTAGCTACTTCCATAGTGCCTTTCCGATGGGTAACTACAATAAATTGTGTACTTTTCGCATAGTCTCGTAAAAACTCACTGAACCGCTGTACATTGGCTTCATCCAGTGCTGCATCAATTTCATCAACAACACAAAATGGCGCAGGACGATATGTCAAAATGGCAAACAAGAGAGCGATTACCGTAAGGGCTCGCTCACCACCTGATAAAAGTGCTAAGTTCTGCAACTTCTTCCCTGGCGGCTGAACAATAATATCTATACCTGTACCAAGAATGTCATTAGGTTCCATAAGTACAAGCTCAGCTCGACCACCACCAAACAACCGAACAAATACATCTCCAAAAGAATGGCTGATCGCCTTAAAAGCCGTATTAAACTGTCTGGACATAGTAGTATCGACATCTCTAATTATTGATGTCAGATATTCTTTGGCTTGCAATAAATCGCTTGTTTGTTCTTGTAAAAAAGAATACCGTTCTTGAACTTTATTGTACTCATCAACCGCTGCAGGATTAACAACTCCAATAGCAGCAATTTGGGTTTCAAGATTAGCTATTACCTTCAACAATTCATCAATACTCTCTGTTCGTTTTAAAGCACGAGCTTCCTCGATAGATAGATTAAGGTGCCTTGTAAGTTGTTCGCGGCAATTAGCTGCTTCATAACCATATTTAGCAATAAGTAGCTCTGTTTCATGCAGGCGGGTCTGAATTTCATTACTCTGGCGGCGCAAATCTTTGATTTCTTTATCTAGTCTTTGCATACCTGATAATAGCTCCAGCTTGGAGGCATAATATGCCTGACGCATTTCGGTTAACCGTTCTCTCTCAAGCTGAATCTTTTCTCTGCGACCTGCTAATGAGGCGAGTTCATTATAAGCTTCTTCGGTCTCCGATTGAATTTGTAGTTTTTCTGCTTGCAGACGAGATAATTGCGCTATTAATGTTAATAAAGTCTCTTTGTACTGCTGATAAGTCATATCAGCGACTGCTATCTCTTGATTAGACGCATTCAGTTTTATTTTTGCGTCAGCTAGCTCTTCACTCAGTGACTGTTGATCGTTTTTCATGGATTTAACCTGACTTTGCCATTCAGAGACTTGCGATTTATGGCTAACTTCCTGGTTTTCCAAATAAATAAGGGCTGACTTACTTTTCTCAATTTTATCCTGATACTCTAAAGCCTGCTGCTGGCACTCGGTTATCTCACCGCAGATAGTCTTTAATGCCAGTTCTATTTTTTGAGAATCAACACTATTTCTATCAATGTGAATGGTCAGTTCGGCTTGGCGAAGTTCAATTTCTTTTAGTCTAGCTTCAATCTCAACTAGCTGGGTGTTAGCTTCAGCCATCGCACCGTTAATCGCAGCTTTTTCCTGCTCACATATTATCCTTTTTCCTTTTAGGGATTCCAAAGTCTGCTTAAGTGTATCGATTTCATTGGTTCTAGCAATAAAACCAGCTTCTTTTCTTCCCCGGCTGCCGCCGGTTAACGATCCGCCTGGATTGATTAACTCCCCTTCTAGGGTAACAAGTCTTACAGAAAACCCACTATTACGAGCAATTTTCAGAGCGTCATTAATATTTTGCGCAATAACTACCCGCCCTAGCAAATATTCGGCTACATCCTTATATCGTTCATCAATATTGACTATATCCGCAGCAAAACCCAGCGCACCAGGCTGACTAACAGCTGCCAATTCCGCTTCGCGTGGTTTAGTTATCCGAATTGTATTTAAAGGTAAAAATGTTGCCCGTCCCAAGTTTTGTGTTTTCAAAAAGTCAATAGCTTGTTTAGCCGTCTGGTCTGTATCGGCAACAATATGCTGTTGAGCACCTCCTAGTGCTACTTCAATAGCATTTACATATATATCGGGGACTACTAATAGCTGAGCAATTGCACCAAAAATACCTTTTCGCCAAGAGTGCTGGCTCTTTAATATCCCTTTAATCGCCCTGCCGAACCCTTCTAACTCATACTGCATGCTTGATAAAATGCTTAATCTAGATGATTTTTCATTTATCAAGCCAGCAACCTGTTGCTCCTTTTCCAGCACGCTGTTAAGTTGTTTATCTAGCTGAATCATATCTTTGGATAAAAGCGCGCTTTGTTCCGTTAGTTGGTTACGCTTAATTCCCAAGGTCTCGTAGTCATTTCGCAGTTGATGTTCCTTACTGCTAAATTCGGCCTGTTGCTCTAGGTAATTGGTATACTCTTTTTCAAGGCTATTCTGCTTTCCCGTCAGAGCTGCAGCATCGCGTTCAAACATACGTAACGTATTCCGTGCATTAACCACCTGCTGCAGATGATCAAATGTCTGTTCCTGTCCATCCTCCAATCGGGTTTCCAATTGCTTTATAGCACTTAAAAGTTCATTATTACGATTATTTTTCTCATCAACCCATCCCTGAAAAGTAAGAGCTTGCTGTTGTTTGGCGTCCAGCATACTTTGTAATTCTGTAATTTTCGAAGTTGTTACCGCATGTTCATTTGTTAGTCGATCAGCCTCATCCGTAAGTCTAGCATCCGCCTTTTGAGCCTGTTCAATTCGTTCAGTCAATATTCCTTTGCGGCTATCGATGCGTTCATTTTCAGTTGTTATTTCTGTTATTGCTTGGTCAATTAAAGCAGCCTGTTCCTCATCTTGGGCAATTTGAAGTGTCAAAGACTCTTTTTCACTATCAGCTACAGCCAATCTGGTGCTAATACCAATGTTTTGATCTGTCCTATTTATTTGTTCCAGTTTTGCACTTTCAACTAACTTGTCCGCTTTTTCCAAGCGTTCCAAAAATAATGTCGCCTGACATCCCTTCAGTTCAGAACTTAATTTATTATAAGCGACAGTTCGGGCAGCACTTTCTTTTAAAGGTTCAATTTGAGTTTCCAACTCTGTAATAATATCTTGAACCCTGATCAAATTTTGTTCAGTATTCTCCAGTTTCCGTAGTGCATCCCGTTTGCGTTGCTTATACTTAGTTATGCCTGCAGCTTCTTCAAATAGCAGCCGCCGCTCCTCTGGCTTGCTACTCAAAATTTCATCCACTTTATTCTGACTAATTACGGTCATTGAATCGCGACCTAATCCCGTATCTGCCAGCATATCATGGATATCTTTTAATCTACATGCAGTTTTATTTATATAATATTCACTATCACCTGACCTAAATACACGTCGGGTAATGATAACTTCATTATATTCTAGCGGCAGCTGCCCATCACTATTGTCAAAAACCAAGGACACTTCAGCTACACCTAATGGCCTACGGTTATTACTGCCGGCAAATATAACATCTTCCATTTTCGTACCTCGCAGATTACGCAGACTCTGCTCACCAAGCGCCCAACGAATGGCATCCGAAATATTGCTTTTGCCACTGCCATTCGGACCAACGATCGCAGTAATTCCTTGTCCAAACTCCAACTCAGTTTTCTCTGCGAACGATTTAAAGCCATAGGCCTCTAGTCTACGTAATTGCACAATAATCATCCTTATCAGTTATTTAGGTCAATCAAAATTTTACCACGAGGAGTAGTGTAATACAAGCAAAAAGCCTATGACCGCTAATTATAAAGATTATATTGATAATATAAAAAAGCCTGCTGCATTAGCAAACAGGCTTCTTCACATTACATTCACTACCGGGGCTCAACAATAAACTTAATGGCTGTACGTTCTTCCCCATCAATAGTTATCTCGGAAAAAGCGGGTATTGTGATCAAGTCAATGCCATTGGGAGCGACAAAACCACGTGATATCGCAATAGCTTTGATAGCCTGATTAACCGCCCCTGCACCTACTGCTTGCACTTCTGCGGTACCCTTTTCCCGCAAAACTGCTGCCAGAGCGCCTGCTACAGATTTAGGACTAGACTGTGAAGATACTTTCAGCACTTCCATTTTTTCGCTCTCCTCCTTTGTATTCAGGGCCTATACTTTATGCTGTATGCTATAAGGGTATTCTGCGTATTTCCTAAAAATTCCTTCTTTTACATGATTTTTAAATACAACTTATCATGTTTTTATTAAATAAAGCTACTTGCCCTCTATTTGCAAGCAAAAGACACCCTTTTTTCACGGAAGAATCCATGTGGAGAGCAACCTGTGATAGTTGATAAGAATGCATAAGCTTATTAATATTATTATTGTGTTGCCCCCTTATTTTAGAGCAATCCTGTGGATGATGACGAATAATTAAGTCACTGCGTGGAGTTATCTCATTTTTTTCAATAAATCCTGCTAGCATTATGTAAAAAATATGCGAATCTACAAGTTCGCCAAAGGCAGGATGATAAGGCCCGGAAATAACAGTTGTTTTACTGTCAAGTTCGTCGGAAGCCTGAAGTCCGGTACGAATAACTGCTATACCCTGTTGTTCGAATACCAGTTTCATATAAGCCGCCCGCGCAACTGCTTGTTCTAATGAAAGCGGTTGGTATCCTCCTTGCTTATATAGTTTAGCAAGTTCGGTATCTGCAATAACAATGGTTGGATAAATCCGGACAAAATCAGGCTTTAAAGCAATGACATGACGCATAGTCTTGATTAGGCTTATCCAATCCTCACCTGGCAAACCGGGCATAAGCTGTATTCCACAATGTATCCCAGATTCCTTTAAGAGTGTAACAGCAGCAGTAACCATCTGGCTGTCATGTCCGCGTTTTGCTTTATTAAGCACATAATTATCTAGCGACTGAACACCTAGCTCAACAATAGTAACTCCCTGTCGAATCAAATTGGCAAGGATACCTTGCTTTATGCAATCAGGCCTTGTAGAAATGCGAATGGCCTGGATATATCCATTTCTTAGTGCCTGAGTAGCCGGAGTAAGCAATTCATTTTGAATACGCTCAGGCAACGCAGTAAAACTACCGCCATAGAACGCTACTTCTACCCGTCGTTTTTGATCAATATTTTGTAAACGTTCATTAATTATTGCACTTACCTGCTCTGCGGTAACCGGTGTTTGACAACCAGTTATTTTTTTCTGATTACAAAATATGCACTGGTGCAAACATCCTAGGTGGGGAATAAACACGGGAATAATATAATGTTTCATAATACTCCTATACAGAAAGGACGGCCGCAAAGGCCGTCCAAATCTATGTTATTGAGTTACTGTTCCAAGCTTTACCAATGCCTGCTTCGCAGCATGTTGCTCGGCTTCTTTTTTACTTTTACCCCAACCAGAGCCCATACGTTGACCATTAATTAACACAGCCACTTCAAAAGATTTATCATGATCAGGACCCCGTTCACTTATCACTTCATAAGCTATTCTGCTATCGTTATTTCTTTGCACGACTTCCTGTAACCATGTTTTATAGTCTTTTAAATAGTCGCCGCGTTCAACCAAGGCTAGTTCTGATTTAAGCTGATTCAACACATACTTGGCTGCACTCCTAAAGCCTGCATCAAGATATACAGCACCAATAATAGCTTCAAATGCATCGGCAAGAATTGATATCCGTTCCCGGCCACCTGACAGTGCTTCGCCTTTACCTAAAAGCAGGTATTCACCGATGCCTAATTCCAAGGCTCGTTTAGCAAGTGTCTGTTCGCATACAACTTGCGCTCTGGCTTTTGTAAGTTCACCCTCGGGTAATTGCGGGCACTGGCTAAATAAATAGGAACTAATAATTAAATCCAGAACAGCATCCCCTAAAAATTCCAAACGTTCATTGTGCCTAATATTAGCACCTTTAGTTTCATTGGCATATGAGGTATGGATAAGGGCTTGGTGCAGTAGTTTAAAATCGCTGAACACAAACTCCAGCGTCTGGCACAACTCGGATAATGCCTGTACGCGGGTAGCATCCAGTATTCCTTTAGTTTGTTTCATAGAAGCTTCTATGCCTGGTATTTTTTCACCAGGATTGTTGCATTGTGGCCACCAAAGCCAAACGAGTTTGAAAGCGCCACGTTAACAACTTGCTCCTGTGCTTTATTTGGTACATAATCCAAGTCCAACTCAGGATCAGGATTCTCCAAGTTAATAGTTGGTGGAATAATGTTATTAGCAACAGTCAATACTGCTGCAATTGCCTCAATACCGCCAGACGCACCTAAAAGGTGTCCTGTCATTGACTTTGTTGAGCTAATCTTAAGCTTCTTGGCATGTTCCCCAAATAATGTTTTGATTGCTAGTGTCTCATTTTTGTCGTTAAGCGGAGTCGAGGTTCCGTGAGCATTTATATAGTCCACTGCATTAGGTTCTATGCCGCCATCTTTAAGAGCCATTGCCATACATTTTGCCGCCTGAGCACCCTCAGGAGCCGGAGCGGTCATGTGAAATGCATCGGCATTAAAACCATAGCCGATTACTTCAGCGTAAATTTTAGCCCCACGCGCTACTGCATGGTCAAGTGTTTCCATAACAATTATGCCAGCGCCTTCGCCCATAACAAAACCATCACGGTCAACATCAAAGGGACGCGAAGCCTTTTGGGGCTCATCATTTTTAGTAGACATAGCTTTCATTGCACAGAACCCGGCCACAGCAGATGGGGATATGCAGGCTTCTGTTCCGCCAGCTACCATAACATCGGCGTCACCACGTTGAATAATTTTAAAAGCATCTCCAATCGCATTCGTTCCAGTCGCGCAGGCAGTAACAACACAAGTACACGGTCCTTGTAAGCCAAAAGTAATCGAAGTTTGTCCGGCAGGCATATTGGCAATCATCATCGGTACAAAAAACGGACTAATCCGTCCAGGACCTTTTTCAAATAAAGTTTTAAACTGATCATGAAGTGTCTCCATGCCGCCAATACCAGTACCGATTAAAGTACCCATGCGCTCCCGGTCTTCTTTGTCAAAGTCAATACCAGCATCCTCAAATGCCATTTTTGCAGCAGCAACAGCAAATTGCGTGCTTCTATCCATACGCTTTGCTTCTTTTTTCTCAATATACTGCGTTGGGTCAAAGTCTTTAACTTCCCCGGCTATTTGAGTAGTGAATTCACTGGGATCAAAACGGGTAATGCGGCCAATCCCTGATTTTCCAGCAAGCAAGGACTGCCAATAAGCCTCTGTTCCTATTCCTACAGGCGTAATAGCTCCAATACCTGTAATTACAACTCGTTTTTTCAAGAAAGTCACCTCTCTAGTTTATTTCCTCAACTTCTTTAAGAAGTCTTGCAATAATTTCTTTAACAGGCATTATTTTATCTATTTTATGAATATACTCCCCAGTAAATACCAAGCCGGTATCAACATCTCCTTGTTGTGCCCGAATAAGTGCATTAATTATACAAAAATTTCGTGCACAATGTTTTAAGCAAGCCCCACAAGTTTCAGGTTCAGGAGCAGTACATTCAATAATTTTCTTCGCAAAAGGATTTTTTATGGCACGTCCAGGTAATCCTACCGGGCTCTTAATTAAGACCACATCTTCATGTTTTGCTTTTAAATAAAACTCTTTTAATGCCGGAGCAGCATTTGATTCATCGCTAGCAGCAAATCTTGTACCCATCTGCACGCCATCTGCCCCAAGTTTTATGATTTCAGCAATATCCCGGCCATACATGATTCCACCGGCACCGATAACAGGAATATCCACACTTTTAATAATATCCGGCAAGATCTCTCTTAATGATTGATCTGTACCTAAGTGCCCTCCAGCTTCTTTTCCCTCAACAATGACAGCGGCCGCACCTAGTTTTTCTGAAATTTTTGCAGCTTTAACCGATGACACAATTGGCACGATTGGAGTACCCGACTTTTTGCCCATTGGAAATACGTCGCGCGAAAAACCAGCTCCGGCTACTACCAAATCAATTCCTTCATCGATAGCAGTATCGACATAGCGCGCAAACTCTCTTGCCGCTACCATAATATTTATACCAATTATTCCTTTAGTTAAGCTACGCGCTAACCGAATTTCATAACGCAACTCATCAAAGCCCATGCCAGATGCTGCAATAAGTCCTATGCCACCAGCTTCAGCCACTGCAGCAGCCAATCGCGCAGTTGATAATCTTATGGCCATACCGCCTTGAATAATAGGAATTTTAGCAACATGTTGGCCAATTTTAAGCTCCGGAAGTTTCAAGTAACAACTCCTCCAATCATAACCATACCATTAGCAACAATATCCTGCCATTACCTGTAGAAAGTCCCGCGAAAAAAGTTTCCACGGGACTTTCTTCGTTTGCATAAGGTAATGTCAAGAGTTACGACACTAGTAAAAACATTTTATGCCTGTTTTTCCTTGTCTATGTACTCCACAGTGTCTTTTACTGTTTTGATTTTTTCAGCTATTTCATCCGGAATCTCGATGCTGAATTCCTCTTCAAAGGCCATAATCAGTTCAACAATATCCAGTGAATCAGCGCCAAGATCGTCGATGAAAGTAGAATTGATTGTTACATCAGCTTCATCAACACCAAGCTGCTCAACAACTATTTCTTTAACCTTGTCAAAAGTTGTCATGATGGTATTCACCTCCTTCCAAGGCATTTATACTTATTTTTTTTATCATATATTACATTACCATACCGCCGTCAACATTTAAAGTCTGTCCGGTAATATAATTTGCAGAATCTGTTGCCAAAAATACTACGGCAGCAGCAACATCTTCCGCCGACCCTAAACGGTTAAGTGGAATCTTTGCCGCTAAATCAGACTTGACTTGTTCGGATAAGGCGTGGGTCATATCTGTATTAATAAACCCCGGCGCGATCGCATTAACTGTAATACCTCGCGATGCCAATTCTTTTGCCATGGATTTAGTAAAACCAATAACTCCAGCCTTAGCAGCTGCATAGTTTGCTTGTCCGGCATTACCCATAATCCCAACAACAGAGGTCATGTTAATGATCCTGCCGCTTCTTTGTTTCATCATAATCTTGGATACTGCCTTTGTACAATAAAATATGCCCTTAAGATTGGTATTTATAACAGCATCCCAATCTTCGTCCTTCATGCGCATTAACAATGCATCTTTAGTTATGCCGGCGTTATTTACCAAAATATCAATTTTCCCATACGTATCCATTGTTGCTTTTACAAGCGCTTCAACAGCACCGCTATCGGCAACATTAGCTTGAACGGTAATTGCCTGACCACCGGCACTAGTAATACAATTGCGAACCTCTTCGGCAGCCTCTGCATTACCTGCATAGTTAATGACTACTTTAGCACCGACCTTCGCTAAGGCAATAGCTACTGCCTTGCCAATTCCCCGTGAAGCACCGGTAACAATTGCTACTTGTCCGTCTAAATGCATTTTAGCGAACCTCCTGGAAATAATCAAGAACTTTTTCATAGGAAGCGACATCTTCAATATTTAATGTAGTCATTTCCTTAGCAATCTTTTTAGTAAAACCGGTAAGAACCTTACCAGGTCCAACCTCAACAAAAGCAGTCGCGCCATAATCAACAATCTGTGCTATGCAGTCTTCCCAAAGTACAGGGCTTGCGGCCTGTTTAACCAACATTTTTCTCATTTCCCCGCCTTGGGTTACAATCTGCCCATTAACATTTACTACAACCGGCGCTTGAGCATCTTTAATGCTTACTTGTGCAAGTTCAGCCTCCAACTTTTCAGCCGCCGGTTGCATAAGCGTGCTGTGGAAAGGAGCGCTTACCGGCAAAGAAATTGCCCGTTTAGCCCCTGCAGCCTTCAAGAGCTCATTTGCTTTATCTACCGCTTGCGTTTTACCGGCAATAACAATTTGACCTGGGCAATTAAAGTTAACTGCTTGCACTGCACCAAATTCGACTTCAACTTGCTGGCAAATTTCGACTACTTTATTGCGCTCAAGCCCTAGAATGGCTGCCATACTACCTTCTCCTAGCGGCACAGCTTCTTGCATGAACTGCCCGCGCTTTCTAACTAACCGCACAGCATCAGTAAATGTTAATGCTCCAGCAGCCACCAGCGCCGAGTATTCCCCTAGACTATGACCCGCCACAATATCAGCTTTAATGCCTTGTTGTTTTAGTACCTCATAACAAGCTACACTTACTGTTAAAATGGCAGGTTGCGTATTATATGTCTTCTTTAGCTCATCTTCCGGTCCATTAAAACACATGTCGGTAATAGAAAAACCAAGTGCCTCATCGGCCGACTTGAAAATATCCCGTACAACATCAAATTTATCATATAAATCCTTGCCCATACCAACAACTTGAGAACCTTGTCCCGGAAAAACGAAAGCCAATTTTGCCATTTCTTTCCCTCCTTATGCGTCAATCTATATTTTTTGCGTAAGTTCAACCATTACCTTAGGAATATGTTGAACAATATCCTGCATAATTTCATTTACAGTTCGTACCTCGATAATCATACCGGCCACTTGGCCAACCATTACCGATCCATAATCTATATCACCATCGCGTACAGCCGCTTTGAGTTTTCCAGCACCCAGACGCTCCAATTCTTCAGCTGAAGCACCGCGCTTTTCTAATTCGGCAAAATCGCGGGTTAACTTATTTGCAATTACTCTAACAGGATGCCCTGTTATTGCACCGGTGACTACTGTTGAGCGTTCTTTAGCCTTAACAATTGCCGCCTTGTAATTAGGATGCGCTGTACATTCAGTAGAGGCAGCAAAAATAGTTCCTAACTGAACACCTTGAGCTCCCAGAGCTAATGCCGCCACTACGCCGCGAGCATCACCAATGCCGCCAGCAGCAATAACTGGCACATTAACGGCGTCAGCAACCAATGGCACTAATGCCATAGTCGTTACTTCACCTACATGTCCGCCGCTTTCCATGCCTTCGGCAATAATAGCATCAATCCCTACCCGTTCTAAGCGTTTTGCAAGCGCAACAGATGCCACGACTGGAATTACCTTTGCTCCTATTTCTTTTAGAGCCGGAATATATTCTCCAGGATTGCCTGCCCCAGTAGTTACAACAGCTACACGTTCTTCAACAACAACTTGCATTACCTCATTTACAAAAGGCGACTTGAGCATAATATTGACGCCAAAAGGCTTATTTGTCAAACTTTTTGTTTTTTTGATCTCTGCTCTAAGTGCATCAGGAGGCATATGTCCTGCACCAATAAGTCCTAAACCACCAGCATTAGATACCGCAGCTGCTAATTCAGCTGTCGCTACCCAGGCCATCCCCCCTTGCAAAATAGGATATTCAATATTTAAAAGCTGACAAAGTTTGTTAGTTAGCAATTAGTGTTGGCCTCCTTGCCCCATTTTATAACAGCCGATGCCCAAGTTAATCCTGCGCCAAAACCAACAAGAACGACATTGTCACCTTGTTTGATTTTGCCGCCATGTACAGCCTCTTCCAGCGCAATAGGAATAGAAGCGGCCGAAGTATTACCATATTTATTAACATTAATCATAACTTTATCCATTGGCAATTTGAGTCTCTTAGCTGCCGATTGGATTATCCGAATATTTGCCTGATGAGGGATTAAGCAATCAACATCACCAGCGCTAAGGCCGGCATCTTCCAAAGCTCTATTTGCAGCCTCTCCCATTATTTTAACGGCAAACTTAAATACATCATTCCCACTCATATGAACAAAATGCATTCTTTGGGAAACGGTTTCATTTGTTGCCGGGTTGCGCGAACCGCCGGCTGGAAGCTTTAACAAGTCACCGCCTGAACCATCTGCACCCAGTTGCGCAGCTAGGATACCATAACCCGGTGCTGTCTCAGCCAGTACTGCTGCACCGGCTCCATCACCAAACAAAACACAAGTATTACGATCAGTCCAATCCAATATTTTCGAAAGACATTCCGCGCCAATAACTAACACTTTTTTATATAAACCAGCCTTAATAAATTGACTGCCGGTAACCATACCGTAAACAAATCCGGAACATCCAGCAGCCAAATCAAAGGCCGCAGCATGAGTCGCTTTGATATTTGCCTGTACTAAACAAGCTGTTGACGGAAAGAACATATCCGGCGTGGCTGTAGCAACAATAATAAGATCAATTTCTTCAGCAGTAACACCAGCATCATCGAGAGCTCTTTGTGCCGCTTTGCTGGCTAAATCCGAAGTTGCCATATCCGGCGAAGCTATTCGACGTTCCTGAATACCGGTTCTCTCCACAATCCATTCATCAGAAGTATCTACCATACTCTCTAAATCTTTATTTGTCAGTACCTTTTCAGGCACATATGTACCAATCCCAATAATTCCTACTGCTTTAGTTTCAATCATTGGAAACAATCCCCTCCTTAGCAATATTTTCGCAAATGTGGGCTACAACTTGTTGTTCGGTAAATTCTTTCGCTACTCTAATAGCATTCTTTATAGCCTTTGCCCGTGAACTACCATGACAAATAATAAAACCACCGTTGACACCTAACAGCGGTGCTCCGCCGTATTCGGCATGATCAAGTTTTTTCTTTAAACCCTTTAATGCAGGCAATACAAGCATGGATGCCATCTTCGCCCAAAAACCGCTGGTCTTAATTGCTTCCTTAACCAATTGTAAAATAGCACTTGCTAAGCCTTCACCAAACTTCAGGACAATATTTCCCACAAAGCCATCACAAACCACAACGTCAACAGTACCCTTGGGAATGTCCCTTCCTTCGATATTGCCAATAAAATTAACAGTATTAAGCTGTGCTAACAGCGGGTAAGTAGCAAATGCCTGCTCATTCCCTTTGCTTTCTTCCTCACCAATATTTAAAAGACCTACCCTCGGTCTTGGAATATTCAGTACATACTCAGCATAAATAGCACCCATAATAGCATTTTGCACCAAGTGCTTAGGCTTACTATCAACATTAGCTCCTGAATCTAAAAGAACAGTTGTTCCCGTCAGATTAGGTATAGGTGTCGCAATAGCAGGTCGTTCAATACCCTTAATGCGTCCTAAGCCAAATAGAGCGGCTGCGACAGCTCCACCGGTACTCCCAGCCGATATTACTACATCACATAGCCCTTGTTTCACAAGGCCAGTGGCAACAACAACTGATGCGTCCTTTTTTTTCCTCACAGCAGCACCAGGTGAATCATGCATATCAATAACTTCACTAGCGTGGTGAACAGAAATCTTTGCCTCGCTCCACTTACCATGCCGGTCAAGCGCTTCATTAATTTGAGTTTGATCACCAACTAGAACAATTTCAATGTTTTCATTTTGATATTCCCGGGCAGCCTCTAATGCGCCTAAAACTATTTCGTCAGACCCATAATCTCCGCCCATAACATCTATAGCAACCTTCATTCAGTATCTCCCTTCACAATACCAACCCAAAATAAGTGTGTTGATATCTACGCTATTTATACAAATCAGCTTCAAGTGATACCATAATAAATTTAGCGCGGAATACTTCCTGTTTATCATTCCTAGTTTTTACCCAAATAAAATATTTATTGCCTCTTTTTTTTATAATCTCGGCTTTTGCCACTAGTTTTTCACTTTCATGCACAGCATTTTTATACTTAACATTAGCAACGCCAGTTACAGCCATGGGCGCATCAATTATTGCTAATGCCAAAGAATTTGCCTGGGCAAAAACAAAATGACCCCGTGCCACTCTCGTCTTTTCGAAAACCATATCAGGTGATATTGTCATTAGCGATATACCTGATTTCCCCAGTTCAAGATCAATCAGTTCCCCAACAACGTCCGCACTTGATATAGCCTTGAGCTTGTTACGAGCTTCTTCGGCCATCTGCTTAGTGCGTTCCCTAAGTTCTGGTATACCAAGCTCCAGTCTGTCAAGACGGATTGTTTGCACACTAACACTCAAATGCGCTGCCAATTCTTCATCTGTAAGAAAAGGCGTGCTTAGCAACTTTTCCTTCAATTGCCCCTGACGTATTTTTTTTTGAATCCGCGCCATAACATCACCTAGTTTTATCAGTAAGTTTTAATACCAAATGCTAGTATTAATTATAGCTAGTTACTACTAATTATGCAAGCAAAAAAGTGAGCAAGATAAAAATAAACGCCTTTTATCTTGCTCACTACTTATTTTTTTATTCTGCTTGAACCACAACTTTACCATTATAATGACCACATTCAGGACAAACACGATGAGGCATCTTTTTTTCGTGACACTGGGGACATTCGACTAATCCAGGAACGGTAAGCTTCCAATTTGCACGACGCTTATCACGACGGGCTTTGGACATTTTGCGCTTAGGTACTGCCATTTGTTTCCACCTCCTTAGCAAAATTGGCCAACCTGCATATCTCAGTCCTTTGACAAGAGTTTTTCTAAAACCGCAAGCCTTGGATCAAATGTAACCGGGTTGCAGCCGCAGGTAGTTATGTTTAGGTTAGCTCCGCACTCATGACATAGTCCGCGGCATGTTTCGCTGCACACTGGTTTAATAGGCTCGGCCAACAAAAGTGTTTCACGGACAAGATCGGTAATATCAATCTCATCACCACTAAAACAGTTAATTTCCAAATCAGAAACTTGTCCAGATTCTTTGCCATCAACTTCTTGATACTCTTCACTAAACGAAACCTTAAGTAAAGTAATCATGTCTTCAAGACACCGGCTGCAAATTTGTTTCAATTTCGTATTGAT
This sequence comes from Bacillota bacterium, assembly GCA_023443285.1. Lineage (GTDB taxonomy): Bacteria > Bacillota > Negativicutes > Sporomusales > Sporomusaceae > Sporomusa. The sequence continues at coordinate 17,977 of JAEZVB010000047.1, read as the reverse complement.
TTCACCAGTTACCTCAAAAGACATTCCCTTATTTAAAACCAGACCTTCCACTAATACACGTTCCAACAAAAAGCCGCGCTCTTTGTCAAGACCTAGTTCTTCGGCTGAAGTTTTAAAAGAAAAGGATTGGGCACTGCCAGGCTCTTTTTTAACTTGTGCCATGTTAATTTTCATCATTTTCCACCAACCTTCATCTATTATATCGACACGCCGAATGTTTGTCAAGAAATATGAAAGGCAGGGAACGAAGTGTCCCCTGCCTATCATGCGAAGGTTGCTTAGCAGTTATGCAAGATCGCCGCAAATTTTCTTGGTATCGCGTGCGATAACAAGTTCTTCATTCGTTGGAATAACAAAAACTTTAACTTTAGCGCCATCAACACTGATTTCTTGCGCCTTACCCCTGACATTATTTTTAACAGGGTCAATATTAGTTCCCAAATACTCAAAGCTATTGCCAATTTTTTCACGCATAGTAATTGAATTTTCGCCAAGACCGGCAGTAAATACAATAGCATCCACACCACCCATGGCAGCAACATAGGAGCCAACAAATTTGCGCACTCTGTACGCAAACATATCAAGAGCCAGCGCAGCCCGCTCATTGCCAGCATTAGCAGCTTCTTCAATGTCACGGAAATCGCTTGATACGCCTGATACACCAAGTACACCAGATTTTTTATTAAGATAATTATCCACTTGATCAGCACTCATATTTTCTTTTTTCATCATAAAGGGAATTATAGCAGGGTCAAGACCACCGGAACGAGTTCCCATTACCAAACCTTCCAGCGGAGTAAAGCCCATGCTGGTATCTATGCATTTACCATTTTTAACAGCGGCGATGCTGGCGCCATTGCCTAAGTGGCAAGTAATGACCTTAATATCAGATAGTTTTTTGCCCATAAGTTCGGCAACTTGCTCAGCTACAAACATATGGGATGTTCCGTGGAAGCCATAACGTCTAACACCATATTTTTCATAGGCTTCATACGGAATAGCGTAGAGGAAAGCCTCTTTAGGCATTGTTTGATGAAAAGCAGTATCAAAAACAGCTACCTGGGGAATTCCAGGCATTATTTGGGAGCATGCATTGATTCCCATGATGTTAGGAGGATTGTGAAGCGGAGCCATTTCAATACACTCTTCTAAAGCTTGCATAACTTTAGGTGTAATCATTACTGAACTGGCAAATTTTTCTCCCCCATGAACAACCCGGTGACCAACAGCCGAGATTTCTTTCATGCTGCTGATAACACCATGCTTAGCATCGGTTAAAGCATCAATAACAAGCTTAATACCAATGCTATGATTGCTGATATCAGCATTAATAACAACTTTGTCTTTGCCTTCCGGTTGATGAGTTAATACCGAACCCTCTAAACCGATACGTTCAACCAATCCCTTAGCCAAAACGGACTCATCATTCATATTAACCAATTGGTACTTAAGTGAAGAGCTTCCACAGTTAACAACTAATACTTTCACACAACATCCTCCTTATTTTTCGGGATATGTAGCAGTTACCACTACTACTTGAAATACTAATCAATTTTTATGTTTTCGACGCTTGTCGTATTTTCCCTTCATCTGGCAAAGTTATTTAATAAAAAATTTCACAAACATAAAAAATAGGGTAAAATAATATAGGGTGAAGCATAATGAACGTAGTAGGTATGATTGTCGAATATAATCCTTTTCACAATGGTCATCTATGGCATTTGAATGAGGCTAAACGAATTTCCGGAGCACAATATGCCATCGGTATTATGAGTGGCAATTTTTTACAGCGTGGCGAACCCGCACTAACAGATAAATGGTCACGTGCAGCTCTGGCCGTTCAGTCCGGTGTCGATTTGGTAATTGAACTTCCTGCCGTCTACGCGGTACGGAGCGCTCAATATTTTGCATCTGGAGGTATTCAACTTCTCGATCGTCTTGGAGTCACTAATCATGTCTGCTTTGGAACTGAAACACCAGATTTATCCGCACTAACCTTGGCAGCCCAGGCATTAAATAAAAAATGCGTTATTGATAAAATGCGACGCAAAATGAAAACTGGTCAAAACTATGCAGCCAGCTTAGCATCAGCGCTATCGGCTGAAGCAGGCGTTACTGAGAGCCTGCTTCAAACGCCCAATAACCTGCTGGCGATTGAATACTTACGGGCGATTAATATCTATTCTCCCCATCTCATACCGCATCCTATACAACGCTTGCGCGCCAGTTATCATGACAATTTGATCACCTCTGACATTGCTAGCGCAACTGCCGTAAGAACATCGCTATTGGAAAGCAAAACCTTTATTCCCGGCAGCGCAGCTTGGAAATGTTTACCCGAGTGTTGCGCTAACCAAATCAATAATTTAGTTTCCATTGGGAAAGCTCCCATAATATTAGAATCTTTCAGCAATATCATCTTGGCCAAGCTTAGAACTATGCAACTTGATGAATTAGCTGCACTGCCAGAAGTAGCCGAAGGCTTGCACAATAAAATTAGCGATGCCGCCCATAAAGCAACAACCGCTCAGGAATTGCTAACCTATATAAAAAGCAAACGCTATACACTAACTCGCTTACAGCGAATTATTATTTATGCGCTATTAGGAATTACTAAAGATAAACTTACACAATTTGACGAACTGGGGCCATTATATGCCAGGATACTCGCGTTTAACCACAATGGTCGAAAAATGTTACAGGAAATCAGCAAACAGGCCACCATACCTGTAATTACCAAAACATCTCAGTTCCTTACAAGCAGACAGCAACGTCACCAGAAATTAACGCCCTTACAAGATATGTTGGCTTATGACATTGTCGCAACTGATACTTATGTACTTGGCTCTCCTAGCAATCATTGGAAAGCGGGCGGTCAGGATTTTCATACTTCTCCGCTCTATATTCCTGACTAGACAAGAATTTCTTAATCTGGGGAATAACTGCTTCTGCCGCCACTTCTCCAGCTAAAGCACAATCATCCATTGTATCAAAAGAACTTGGTGACTGGTTCCCTACATCAGGCTGAATAAGGATATCGCAATGCGGTTGGCGGTACTTACATAATTCTCTTTCCATGATATCAATAGATTGAACTATCACATCAAACATATTGCGGATATTACATACCGTACCTGCATGCGCCAAGTCAACAGCAATCACAACATCTGCGCCCATATTTCGGGCAATATCAATAGGCGTCGGATTAATAACTGCTCCATCAATAAAGAGCATATCATCCATTGCGTATGGAATAAACACTCCCGGCACAGAAATACTAGCCCGTACGGCTTTGGCAACATCACCTTCAGTAAAAATAAACTCTCGCCCACTGTTTAGTTCGGTCGCTACGATTGCAAGCGGGGTATTTAGATCTGCAAATGTCTTTTGTTTTGTTAATAACCGAACAGTTGCTAATGCACGCTCGCCTGAAACAATTCCCATCTGAGGAATTACAAAGTCTAACCAGTGACGTTTTTTTAAAGTTTTGCCTAACTTCAGAATAGTTTCCGGTTCAAGCCCGGCCGCATACAACGCACCAATCAAACTGCCAATACTACAACCAGCAATAAAATCTATCGGTATCTGATGGTTTCTTAGTACCTTTAGAACCCCAATATGCGCAAGACCTCTTAAGCCCCCCGCTCCTAAAGCCAATCCTATTTTAGGAAGCATATTCCACCCCCTCCAATACAACTACGATGTATTTGGCACTTCATTTTAGTTATATTACCTCCGGCCTATAAATATATATATTATCAAACCGCACGGCTTGGAGGAGGAGATACAATATGCGGACCTGGGGCAGCGGCAGGCGTTATCGTTCACGTTTACTAACATATTTTATGGCCTTTTGCACAGTCTTTATTACTATTACAATGGTAACATATCCAAAAGAAACCTTTGATTCAGCCATTATGGGTTTGAACTTATGGTGGAATGTAGTCTTTCCCGCTCTACTTCCTTTTTTTATTTTATCCGAAATACTAATGGGGATTGGAGTAGTGCACTTCATTGGTGTTTTGCTTGAACCTCTGATGAGACCACTTTTCAATGTTCCCGGAGTTGGTGCTTTTGCCATGTCTATGGGGCTTGCCTCAGGTTACCCTATGGATGCTGTAATAACCTGTCGATTTCGCAAGAATCAGCTTTGTACAGCTGTTGAAGCTGAACGCCTACTATCATTCACCAATACGGCTGATCCCCTATTCATGTTCGGGGCGGTAGCCGTAGGTATGTTTGGTATGCCGGAATTAGGTGTCACAATTGCACTGGCCCATTACATATCAAGTTTTATCGTTGGGATTATTTTTAGATTTCATGGTCGCAGCCGAGATACATTCAGCCGTGATCATCCCGTGGCGACCGGTAATATTATTATTCGTGCATTTCGAGCCTTATATGCTGCTCATAAAGAAGATAAGCGCACAACCGGACAATTGCTCGGTGATGCTGTGAAATCATCCATGAATACCATACTATTAATTGGCGGTTTTATTATTGTGTTCTCAGTATTTATTCGCATCATGACGATAGTTGGCATTACTACTCTGCTCAATGGTATGTTTGCATCACTACTTAGCCTAATCAACTATAATACCAATTTGGCTCCTGCATTAGTAAGCGGCTTATTTGAGATTGATTTAGGGACACTAGCAGTCAGTCAAGCTGCTGCCCCGCTAATTGAAAAAGTTGCCATTGCCAGTGCTATTATTGCTTGGAGCGGCCTTTCCGTTCATGGCCAAGTAGCTAGTATTGTTATTGAATCAGGCATCCGCATGACTCCCTACATTGTAGGCAGATTACTACATGCTATACTTGCCGCTTTCATGACCATACTACTTCTCAACTCAGGACAAAGCGTCACTCAATTACTGGTCATTCCCGTATCTTTGAGCATGAGCCAAAGTAATAGTTTAAGTTTTTGGTTACTTAGACTTGAGCAGACAACTTATCAAATCGGAATATTACTAAGCCTATTGATCGTTATATCAATAACCATTCATCTGCTACAGGGAATCTATCGATATGCGAAAAGATGAAACTAAACGAGTTATACTATTTTGCTAAGTTACTTTTATTTTGTTGTAAATCCCGATGCCCTTGCCGAACTACTTCCAGTGTTTGTTCCAAGTTATTCAGCACATGTTTAAATACTTCATCCGCATAAGTGACAGCATCATTTTGTAAATTTTTAGCATTCCTATTGGCCTGCGTCATAATTTCGTTTGCTTGCTCATGCGCTTGTTTATTGATAATATTTTCATCAGTAAGCTTACAGACGTAGGTTTTAGCCTGTTCGATAATATTCTGGGCTTCCTTTTGTGCTTCATCAAGAATATGCTGACGCTCAGCGATTATTCTTTTTGCTTCTTCAAGCTCTTTCGGCAATAATTCCCGAAATTCATCTAGAAATCTAGCTAATTCATCTTCCTCAACAACCCTTTTATTAGTAAAGGGTACGCGGGCCGCCTCAACCAACACATTCTCCATCTCATCTAATAGCTTCTCAATACTCATAATATTCTCCCTTCCCATTCAAATAAATCTATTTTTTCTCACCAATTCTTTTTATAATTTTCTCTTCCAAACATTCAGGAACTAACCCAGTAATTACTCCTCCAAATTTCGCCAATTCCTTTATTCCGCTAGAACTAATAAACGAATACTCATTACTTGTCATCATAAAAACTGTTTCAATTTCCGGATCGATTTTTTTTATCAATAAAGCACGGTTAAACTCGTACTCAAAATCACTTAATGCTCTCAGCCCGCGAACAATAAAATTACTGTTTTGCCGCCTAACATAATCATTTAACAGACCAGAAAAACAATCAACTTTGATATTGGAAATATCTTTAGTTGCCAGGTTTAACATCTCCACCCGCTCCTGCATGGTGAATAATGGATTTTTGTTGGGATTATGAAAAACAGCAACAATTAATAAATCAAACATCTTGCTAGCCCGCGAGAATATATCTATATGCCCGTTAGTAACAGGATCAAAACTTCCTGGGCAAACGCCTATCCTCATATCAAATTCCTCCTGATGTAGTATTTTTAGTATTATCGTAATCTCGCATCAAAAAAGCCACAAATGTTTCCCCATATCGTTCGTCGCGAACTAACTTCAGATATTTCCAATCCATATTTAACTTTTCATGTTTGGAATGTTCAACAACAATTACTCCTCCATGTTCCACAACATTAGTTGTATCAAGTTTTTGCAGTACGGCATTTACTAAACCCTGGTTATACGGAGGATCTAAAAATACTAACGTGAAGGATCGCCCGTTTTGACTTAATTTGTCCAATGTTTTAAGCGAGTCTCCGCGTTGAATTTCTGCGAACTCACCTAAATCGGTATGACTAATGTTTTCTTTTGTCGCTAGAAGACTTACAGAGCTATGATCCACAAACAGTGCGTGAACCGCTCCGCGGCTTAATGCCTCTAACCCCAAATTACCTGTACCAGCAAATAAATCTAGTACTCTTGCACCTATTATTGCATTTCGGTCCATCGATAAATTCATGTTTGCCAGGATATTAAATATAGATTCTTTGACTCGGTCAGCAGTAGGACGTACATCCAGCCCTTTGGGGGCTTTAAGTTTAATTCCTTTGGCAACTCCTGTAATAATACGCATATATACCTCAATCGTAACCTATATTTCATTTTAACATAAATATTTTAGCACATTTTACGCATACGAAGCACTTTCTGTATAAAATAATATTTTTCTTATCTTATTATAACCGCCTTAGTATTAGACAAACAAAAAATAACCGGATATCCGGCTATTTTTATTATTACTTATCTAGCAATACGAAAAGCTCCCAAAAACCTTGCTTTGTAATAGGGCTTAGCCATCGACGTTAATGTTACTTGATCAGCACCAGAGCTAGCATGAACAAATTGACCGTTACCCACATAAATGCCAACATGCGAAGGGCCAGGGGTGTATGTGCTATAGAAAACTAAGTCACCCGGCTGAATATCAGTTAATGGTATCCGTTGCCCAAACTCGTATTGTTCATCGGCAACCCTTGGCACAGAAATACCATAGTGATTATAGACATAATAAACAAAACCTGAACAATCAAATCCACCGGGACTTGCCCCGCCCCAAGCATAAGTAACACCTAAAAATCCTTGGGCAAAATTAGCAAGTTGCCGTCCGAGTCCATTATGACCACGACTTGATTCGGAGACACCCGCCGGATTCCGCAGTGCCTGCCACGTTCCCAAACCAACAATACCATCATCTTCAATTCCTATCGCCTGTTGGAATGCAATAACAGCCGACTTAGTATCTGAACCAAAACTGCCATCCACATCAGCTTGATAAAAGCCTCTTTTTTTAAGCTCTACCTGCAAGTTATAGACGGCGTCATTGGCATCGCCTAGCCTTAGTACCGGCATATCACTTCCTGCTGCAAAGACCGGATTACCGCAATTTATCAGCAATGCAAATATACATACAGTCATAAAAAAGATAATTTTTACTAACTTCAAAAACATTCCTCCAGTTGATTGATTTATTCCAACGCCTTACTCATCTTTTTTACTTTCGACAGTTTCTATAAAATTCCTGTAGGACTAAAGACTTAAATGGCAGTTGCAAAAACCGTACAAATTACTCCTTCTCGCTGTTGACAACCGTATTATGAGTGTGTATACTTAATAACTGTGAGCCGGGGCGTAGCGCAGTTTGGTAGCGCGCTTGGTTCGGGACCAAGAGGCCGCAGGTTCGAATCCTGTCGCCCCGACCAGTTAATTCCCGAGAACATCTAATGATCAGTTGGCACTGTAAATCAACCTGTGATCGACACAAGTGCATGCGCTTCCCATTCATGGAATAACAATTAAGCAGAGCAAACGCTCTGCTTTTTCGTTTGTTTAATATATTATTCCTTTTTAGTGACATACTCCACATCTTTTACACCCAGTACTACATGGCGGGGTGTATTTTTCTTCTTGTGATTGATGGTATTCAGACACTAGATATGATGTATCGATACCCATGCTCAAGTTATCCCACGGCAAAACCTCGGTTTCACCTCTTGACCGATATAAGTAGAATTCTTCATTAACTTTATGAATTTTTAATGCCTGCTTCCAACCTTTAACCCCTCCACTAGCGACAGTTGTCAATAACACTTGCCCCAATCTGCGGTCACCGCGCGCTAACACACTTTGGATATAGGCTTCTTTAGGTTGCTCAATTAATACTTCTACACCTTTTCTTTTTTTCAAGGATGTTTGAATGTATTTCAGTCTAGAAGATACTTCTGCCATAGCAGCCATCGGCAACCACTGAAAGGGTGTAAACGGTTTAGGAATAAAGGGATTAATACTTAATGTTAACGTTCCCCTACTGCCTAAAGATTCCATGTGGTTCTTAACACTATGTGCCATTTCAACAATAGCCTCAACATCCTGAGTACTTTCTCCCGGTAAGCCAACCATAATATATAACCGAACATGTGGAATCCCGGCAGTTGCTGCTGCCGCTACGGCTTGGTATAAATGCTCATCTGTAATACTCTTATTGATTACTCTGCGCATTCTCTCGCTGCCCGCTTCGGGTGCCAGCGTAATGGTTTTTTGACCACTGGCAGCCAAAGATTTTACCAACCCAGGCGTCAGCGAATCCGCCCTAAGTGACGCAACCGACATAGTAAGTCCCGCATCCAGAATTAATTGGCATAATTCATCGATTTCAGGATAATCAGAAATTGCCGCACCCATTAGACCGACTTTTGCCGAAAGCAGCTTGGCTTTTGCCACACCGTCAACAATCTGCGAAAGTGAACGCACCCTGGGATTTCGGAAACAATACCCTGCCATGCAGAAACGGCAATGCCTGCCACAGCCTCTAGCAACCTCAATTAAGTACATATTCCTAAATTCAGTTTCAGAGGTAACAATTACGGTCTGTGCCGGATATTTACTCAAATCCTTAATATACCGGCGGCTTACCTTAGCTCTGACCTGTGAATGTCGTTCATAGCATTCAATGACACCATCACTAGTGTATACGGGCTGATAAAAACGCGGAACATAAACTCCTTCAATCTGCGCCAGTCGCAGCAATAGTTGTTCTCTTGGCAACCCTTGCTGCAAACTGTCGTAATAACTATCAAGGAATTCTTGGATTACCTCTTCACCTTCGCCAATTATACAAGCATCGACAAAATCGGCGAGGGGTTCCGGATTGAACGTAGCACATGGCCCGCCGATAATTACCAGCGGATCATGTTCTCCCCGTTCAGCAGCCACTACTGGCACTTTGCCTGTCATTAGTATGGTAATCAAATTAAAATAATCCATTTCGAAAGAAACAGCAAAAGCAATTAACGGAAATTCATATAAGGGTAACTGGTTCTCTAAGGTTAATAACGGATTATTGGTTCGCACATACTCGTCTAACGTTTTTTTATCAGGCAAAAACAGCCGTTCGCAGGCTGTATCGCCCCGGCTGTTTATCTGTTCATAGATAATATGCATTCCCAGGTTGGACATGCCAACATGATAGGTATTCGGGTATACAAGCGCCATTGGGCGACGGGAACCAGGCGCATAGGCCATTGTTCCCTGCTCCTCTGCCACGATTTTTTGTAGGCGTTCTTTCAAATGCCATGACATTTTCATCACATCCACCTGTAATGTCTGCCGCTAACTGTAGTTACTGGTGACATTATAATAGTATATCAATAATTTATTGTATTATGAGTTGGCCTTTATGCCCAGCGCTTTTGTGCAAGATCTTCCCATAGCACCACCCGTCCAGCCTCAATTGTTGCTTTCACATCAATTAAACGCTGGTTCCGGGATCCGCGAAAGGCTAATCCTAAATCACGTTCATTTGACTTATATACGCCATCTATTAAGAGATCAGTTTGTTCAAGCAGCTCCCGTATACTTTTACGATTCAAGGCCATAGCTGCCAACTGTTCAAAGGTAAAGCCACTATAAGTAACAATATCCATTCCTAATGCCCCTAGCTGCTTTGCCAATACAGCTAATGGCTTGGCCTGAAGAAATGGCTCTCCTCCCGAGAACGTGACTCCCCTGAGCAGTATATTGCGGGCAGCCATTCCCTCGATATATTGATAAAGGCCTTCGATATCTGTGACATAGCCCCCGTTTACATCGTGAGTATCCGGGTTATGACAGCCATTACAGTTATGTGGACAACCTTGGGTAAATACGACTAATCGCAATCCCGGGCCGTCAACAATACTCTCTTTTGTTATCCCAGCAAGTCTAATGTCCATCGATATCCGCTCCTAAACATGGCGTACGCGCTGGTTTAATTCGTTTAATTTTGCATCATTAAAGCGATCAACTGTACTTAAATAACCGGTAATACGACGAACACGCCGAATGGTTGTTGTCCCGCAAGATGGGCATTCCTCTGTATCAATTACTCCCAGACGCCCGCAACTCTCACAGAAATCAACCGGAAAGTTAAAACCAGCATAGCCAAAATCACATTTACGCATGTAACGAATAATTTCTTCCAGCGCCCCAAGGTTGTTGACCGGTGGCGCCCCAAATTCAACATAGCTGATATGGCCGGCATTGGTGTACTTGTGATATACACCTTCAATACGAATCTTGTCAAAAACACTTATAGGATAACCAACTGGAACGTGAAACGAATTTGTATAATATTCCTTATCGGTAACACCAGGAATAAGCCCATATTCACGACGATCCATTTTTACAAATCGTCCTGATAGGCCTTCAGCCGGAGTTGCTAACAGTGTATAGTTCAAATCATAATGTTCGGCGGCACGATCAAGTTTATCACGCATAAAAGCAATAATTTCTTCCCCCATAATCTGGGATTCCTCATTTTCACCATGGTGGCAGCCTGTTAAAGCCGTCAACGTCTCAGCCAAACCGATAAACCCAACCGAAAGCGTACCATGTTTTATAATGTCTTCGATATAATCATTAGCCTTCAACTTATCTGAATCTATATAAAGTCCTTGGCCCATTAAGAATGGCATATCACGTACTTTTAATTTAGCCTGTACTTGATAACGGTGATAGAGTTGCTCGCAAGTTAAATCAATCAATTCGGCAAGACTTTCGTAAAACTTCATGAAATTACGCTCCGCTTTGATTGCTAAACGGGGTAGATTAATTGTTGTAAAACTCAAATTTCCACGTCCGTCAGTCACTTCAGGACCACACCGATTTGCCATTACCCTCGTACGACATCCCATATAGCCTACCTGATCTCCATACTCTTTATTAAAGGAGGAATCCATAAAACTAAACGTAGGATTAAGCCGTTGAGCAGCAACTCGAATCGCCAATTTAAACAAGTCATAGTTTGGATCGCTAGGATTAAAATTAACCCCTTCCTGAAGACGGAAGATGATATTCGGGAAAATAGGATTTTCACCCCGGCCTAAGCCTTTTTCATAAGCTAAGAGTATATTTTTTATTACCGCCCGTCCGGCCGGAGAAGTATCTGTACCAATATTAAGACTAGAAAAGGGTACCTGAGCACCTGCCCGCGAATGCATACTGTTTAAATTATAAATCAGCGCCTCCATAGCCTGATATACTTCTTCGTTGCTGGCTTTTTCCATAAAGCGCGCCATATCACGGTCAAAAAAGGCAAATGACTGCCCACCGTGCATATCATTCTGCGAACTCTGCAAGATAATGGCCGCAAGTGCAGTTGCTGACGCAGGGCGTTTTGGAGAACGGATATAACCATGCCCATTATTAAAGCCACTATCAAGTAATTTTCCAAGTGGGATTTGTACACAAGTCAAGGTTTTTCCGTAAAAATCTAAATCGTGGATATGATAATCCCCTTTAACATGGGCTTGCGCAACTTTTTCAGGAATAAGTCGGTTTAAATAGTATGCTTTACTAGCAGCACTAGCAATTTGCAACATTTTAGCAGATGGCGAATTAGAAACATTCGCATTTTCACGGCTGGTTTCCACTAGAATTTCGCCAACGGCGTCCATTAGATCGGATTTAGCGTCACGCATCCGATTACGCTTGTCCCGATACAAAATATACGCCTTGGCTGTTTTGGCGTGGCCTGTTTCAATCAATACCTTTTCAACAGCATCCTGCACATCTTCTACGCCAAATAGCCCACCATTATATTGTTGTTTTAGAAACTTGAGCACATTAAGTGTAAGTTCCAATGCCAGTTCCCTATCTGCCCCGCCTACTGCCTTCGCCGCTTTATATATAGCTTCCGTTATTTTACTTTCATCAAAAGCCGCTTCTCGTCCATCACGTTTTCTTATTCTAACAAACATCATTCTGCCCCCATGTTGATTAATCTTTGTGCTGCGTTTTCATGAGTAACTCTAATTCCTGCATAAAATTATTAATATCAGCAAATTGCCGGTACACAGAAGCAAATCGTACATAGGCAACTTGATCAATTTCTTTTAAATGCAGCATCACCGATTCGCCAATTTGCCGGGTGGAAATTTCCCGTTCTACACTATTATGGAGATCTTTCTCGACTTTGTTGACTGCTGTTTCAATCACATGAATAGGCACTGGTCGCTTTTCACATGCTTTTAACAATCCACCTAAGAGCTTACTACGCTCATACATCTCACGACGCCCATCTTTTTTAATAACCATTAATGGTATTTCTTCAACTACTTCATAAGTAGTAAAGCGACGGGCACAAACGGAACACTCTCTCCGTCGACGAATGGAATTTCCTTCGTCGGTTGCTCTTGAATCAACAACCTTACTATCAGCCACCCCACAAAAAGGACAACGCAAATCCACCCACTCCTTGATTACTCCGGTGAGTATTGTTATAATATATAGGTTACCGCATACAACACTATATATTGTGTGTATATAGTATATATACTCTGCATATTGTGTTTTTCCCTTCCTGGGAGATGAATTTATTTTAAAAAAACTCTAGCCACTATGTGGCTAGAGTTTTTTTTTGCATTAGTCATGCTTTATTTAGTTCACCAAAGCTTCCTGTTTCAACCAAAATTACGTCCATTCCGATTTTATTGATCTTATCCCAGGGAATGACCACATCTTCATTACGTCCAAAGATGCCCAAAAATTTCCCCAGACCAGGTACAACAATTGCGGTAAGCCGCCCGGTCTCAACATCAATTTCTATATCGGTAATATTACCCATACGCTTGCCATCAATTACATTTATGACCTCTTTTAATTTCAAATCACGCGTACTATTGACAATGTTTTTATCAGCCATTCAGAACACCTCCTGATAAAACATATGAAAACTCAAAATTAATGTAAGCGACAAACTCTACCTCACCTAGAAGCCATCAAACAAAGCTGATACACTGACTATGAAAGAACTTGAAAAACTACTAGTAGTAATTCAAGGCGAATAGGAGTATCAGTAGTATGAATACAAGAAAAATAGCAGCGGAATACCGCCTGGCACACTGGACGCAGATCATGCACAGAAAAAGAGAAAGTGGTTTGAGTGCTAAAGCTTTCTGTGAAAACGAGGGGATTCATGAGAGCGTTTACTACTATTGGCAGCAAAAACTGCGGTCAGCGGCCTGCGAGCAGATGGCTGAAATGCAAGGCGAACAAGCAGAGAGAAAACTAGTCCCGTCAGGCTTTGCCGAATTGAAGATTGTAAAAGCATATGAGCCGTCTACACTTGCGGAAAATGCTGCACAGGGAGAAATTCGCATTGATATTGCCGGGATACGAATTGCTGCGGACAATACATATCCGTCAGAGAAGATCGCCGCACTGCTGGGCTTATTTAAACAGCCATGCTGAGTTTCGCGGGTAAACGAGTATTTCTTGCTTGTGGTCAGACAGACATGCGTAAGAGTATCAACGGACTTGCCACTATTGTAGAAAGCAGTTTTAAACTCAACCCATTTGATGGGGCGGTATTTGTGTTTTGCAACAGAACTCGAGACCGAATTAAAATACTGGAATGGGACAGTGACGGATTTTGGCTGTACTTCAAGCGTTTGGAGAAGGGCCATTTCCATTGGCCGGCATCTAACACTGACCAGATCCTCACGCTAACAGGCGAGGAATTATCCATCCTGTTAGGTGGAACGAGGGTGGAGCTCAAACTAAAGCGAGAAGAACTGATTACTAGTCGGGTTACCTAGATAAAACGCCATGGAAAATAGTATAATTAATAGAACAAAAGTGGTCGAAAAGCCTTGAAAACTCTCGTTTTTTAGGGGTTTTTGTGATAAAATATATGTATGGAAATGATTATGAATTTGCCTGAAATCATGGCGAAAAAAGATGCTCGCATAGCTGAACTTGAAGTCCTTGTAAAATTTTACGAGGAACAATTTCGTCTGTCTAAACACCGCCAATTCGGATCGTCAAGCGAGAAAATTGCTCACTCCGACCAGCTCGGCCTGTTTGATGAGGTTGAAAATGCTGCTGATCTACAGAAACCAGAGCCAAAACTCGAAGACATTGCATATACCCGTCGTAAGCGGATCGGCAAAAGGAAAGATGATTTATCCGTATTGCCGGTTGAAACGGTGGAATATAAGCTGCCGGAAGAAGAACGATCTTGCTCAAAGTGTGGTGAGACATTGCATGAAATGGGACATGACACTCGGCGCGAGCTTGTGGTCATTCCGGCACAGGTCAAAGTTGTAGAACACAAACGCGCAGTGTATTCCTGCCGAAACTGCGAAAAACATGGCGAGCATGTGCCTTTCGTGAAGGCTGCTATGCCAGAGCCGCTACTTAGCGGAAGCTTGGCCTCTCCATCGGCGGTAGCACATATCATGACGCAGAAATATGTCATGCATGCACCGTTGTACCGACAAGAGCAAGATTGGAAAAGGCAAGGTGTATCGCTTTCCCGCCAGACTATGGCTAACTGGATTATCCGTTGTAGTAATGATTGGTTCGTACCAGTTTATGAGCGAATGAAAGCTCTGCTATTAATGCAAGATGTACTTCATGCTGATGAAACCACGGTACAAATTCTTCGGGAACCTAACAAGCCTGCCGTATCAAATAGCTATATGTGGCTATACAGGACAAGTGCCGATACCAAGCAGCAGATTGTTGTTTTTGAATATCAGCCAAGCCGATCAAGTGCCCATCCTAAGCAATTTTTAAAAGATTTCAAAGGATTTTTGCATACGGATGGTTACGCTGCCTATCATACATTGCCTGAAATGACCGTAGTGGGTTGTTGGGTTCATATGCGGCGTAAATTCGAAGAGGCATTAAAAGCTATACCCTCTGCTGAAAGGGAGGCATCTTCGGCAAATGACGCCATGCGGCACATCGGACTGCTGTTTCATTTAGAAGATCAATGGAAAAACCGTGCCCCAGAAGAACGGCAAGAACTGCGAATACAGAAATCTAAGCCTCAAGCAGAGGCTTTTTTCGAGTGGCTCCAAACCCTTTGTGTTCTTCCTAAAACAGCAATGGGTAAAGCCGTGAATTATGCCCTGGAGCAGCGTAAATGGTTAATGAATGTTTATCTTGACGGGCGAACCGAAATTTCAAACAACCGGGCTGAAAATGCTATACGGCCTTTCGCATTGGGGCGCAAAAATTGGTTGTTCTGCAATTCGGTTAAAGGCGCTACGTCAAGTTCAGTAGTCTATTCGATTATAGAGACCGCCAAAGAAAATGGCCTTTTGCCGTTTGAATATCTGAAGTTTCTGCTTGAAACAGTTCCATCCACATCAGTCGGAGAATTGGACACTTTATTACCGTGGGGCGGTGCGGCTTTAGAGAAATGCCGTATGCGATGAAAAAGGAGAATGTTTGATATGCCAAGGAATACTTCCACAGAATTTATGCTAAACTTTGTCCAGTCATATCTCGACGGTGAACGCAGTCGCATGGATTTTGACCTTGATTTCAGTTATTATTTGATGAAACATTATGCAAAAATGGAAAAAGCAAATCGAGATCTGGCTGAATGCTTCAACTTTTACGTTGCCGAGGAAGGATTCGACCATACGGAACATCTATCAAATGATCAGCACAAGAAGCTAATTCAAAAGCAATTTAATAAATTCAAAGCCGCTTTGCGAGATGGATTTTTTTAAGATATGGTGTGAATTGTATCTTGAAAAATTCATCTTTTTCATTCCCTATTATATTAGCATGCCTATGCTGTTGGATGATAGGTGATGAGATATTTGCCGCTTACAAATTAATTATGTTTAGCAAAAGGTTACGATCGATATCTATACTCTCTGCAAACTCGTCTGAATAATATCCAGCCCCAACTCAGTAGCCATATTTAATCGAATTTGCCTTGTCTGTTTTTAATCATAAACCAACCTATCAATAATATAATGATAGGTTGGTTTATTTTCCAGTTAATTCCTGACAGTACTCCAAAAACCACTTGTGTTCCAGATCATCAAAAAATAGGTTAACTTCCTTATTTCTGATCCTGCACATGTACCGCATACCGTAACCGCCTGCCGATCAGAGATGAGATTGCCGATTTAATTGAAAAGTTTATTAATAGCATGAATTTTAGGGTGCATACCATCATAAAAATCATCATCCGATAATCCGCATTCAGCAGGATTGTATGACCCAATAATTGCAATACCGGCTTTCTGTGCATAATTAATGAAATAACTCTGCGCCTGTAAAACCATAGCATATTTCCCATTGTTAATTACAGCATTATAAACTTCGGGATGATATGGAGGTAAAAAGAATATTATCTCTATATTTTGTTTTTTTAAGTCATTGATAAACCTTTCAAATTTTAGTATATTTTCTTCGTCTAATTTTTCAAAGCTTCCCAAAGAATATATTGGATCTGCGTTAGCATAAGCTATTGCCTTCTGTTTTACTTCTGCAATTGATGCGTTTCTATATACTTCGGGATAACTCATTGTTCCATCCATCATTTTTATTCCAACTGCTAATTCGCTATCCGTAGTTGAATAATACTCTACTTGCTTTTTCGGTTTATTAAAAGCATCATAGGCTGCTATCAAATATGGCATGGAAATCAATTCTAAGTACTTTTTATAAGTTCTTTTCATGAAATATTGGGAAATCCTCATAGTATTATCTAGCCTTAAACGTGTATTGGCATTATTATATTCTTCTTCAAGAGATTGCCATCGCGTTTGTTGATTATTTTTATTTAGAAGCCAAGGGTCTAACCCTATGATTATTTTTTTAGGCATCCAATTTCGTTCTTTATACATTTCATATATAGCAATGTGATCTTCTATAGACGCTCCAGATACGAAATGGTTAAAAAAAGTCTGTTGCGGAAATAAATATCCACTAATTCCCATTGAACGACTTGAACCAAATATCAGTACGTCTCGTTTTTGATTGCTTTTTTCCACTAAATATTTTTGAACTAATCTCTCATCATAGTTAGAGATATTTGCCACATTTTTATTAGAAATTAATATTTCAGCAATTCCACTTTCATATTCATGAGGCTTAAACATATTTGCAGGATCGACTAAATAATTAAATATCGCAACACTGAGTAACCCTAATATAATAGAACTAACCACTATAATGAAACTTTTCTTATATTCCATTGCCAAAACTCCTGTATACTAAAATTGAAAATATAAAAATTCAGATGCTTGTACCATTGCTAAAATACTAACAATAGCCATAATCCCAATTACAATTGACCATAAATAAGATGGGTTCCATTGTATATACTTCGCCCATCTTGTCTCTATACTTTTTTCTTCAATTCCCAATGCAGGACAATATTTAGCTGTTATTTCCATTATATTAGGTAAAAATATTGCGATAAATAAAGACATTCCTACCCATAAAACTGCTTGACTACCAGATAATTTAGTTAATGGCATTAATCCAGAAAATTTTATTCCGTATGTTTCCAACATAGGGAGTGTATGTGCAATTTGGGATGGTAAACTTATTCCGTTGAGAGCAAACATTCCTTTTATAATAAAAATAGCGCTATGCACAGTATCAGCCCTAAAA
>JAEZVB010000063.1 GCA_023443285.1 Bacillota bacterium | reverse complement strand
AGCAAAAAGGACGCCCGCAGGCGTCCTTTCAGTTGCGGAATGCTTTATTAGAATTTAACGTTAACAGTAGCAGCTGTACGAGCATCACCATTGGTAGGAGCTTGGTGTTTAATGTTAAGAGCAGTGTTTTTTGCAATTTCGCGGTCATAGTTATATTCCATGCCTTTGAAGGAGGTTCCAACTACACCGTTCAGATCGCTAGTCATAGTACCTTTGCTTGTGAAGGAGTCAGTTTCAATATTTCTGTATGCTGCACTCAGGCCGATTTTGTCAAACTTCACGCCATAAGCATATGCTTTTGCACTGGTATCTTGGTTTTTGTAGTATTCAGCGTTAGCAGTTACACCTTTCATCAAACCGAAGGAAGTGTTAGCGCCATAAAGCTTAACATCTCCGTAGTTAACGTAATCTGCAGTCACTTTAGCACCCATAATATTCAGGCCATATTGAGCAGTCATTACACTCTTGCCGTCAGCTTTACCAGCAAACAGTTTTAAACCGCTGATGTTAGTAGCAATACCATTTGCTGCAGTATCGAAGAGGAAGCCGCCATTACCGGCTTTAACGTCTTGACGACCAACTGTGTTGGTTAGGCCAAGTGCATTAAAGGTTACATTGGCAGTATCAAGATAGATAGCGCCTGTTCCTTTGGTAACTTGATCAGCAGTAGTAGTTTGGGCAGTAGCCGCATTCCAATCAATATTGCCGCTGCTTAGACGGGCATTGAATTTCAGGTTATCGTTGATTTTGCCATCAAAGCTTACACGGGCACGGAAATCAGTGTTCTCTTTATCAGTTTGGTTGTTGTCAGCATAACGCACACGAGCGTCACCAGAAATTTTAACCATATTGCCAACTTTTTGGTCAAGGGCTTCTACTTTTACGCCCATGCTGTTAAGCTCGGTAGCGAACTCTTGAGAAAGTTTGTCAACAATTTGTTTTTGGTCATTGTTGAGGTTTTTTTGCATAGCAGTTGCAATCATGGAAGCCATTTCGTAACGGGAAACAGTTTTGTCACCTTTGAAGGTACCATCGCCATAACCGGATACTACACCAGCTTTAGCCAGTTTGTTTACTGCATCATATGCCCAGTGTTTTGAAGGCACATCGGTGAAAGGGTTAGCAAAAACAGGAACAGCAAATGCTACAGTAAGAGCAGTAGTCACAGCTACTTTTAAAAGTCTTTTATTCATTTGAAAATCCCCCTTGAAATATTTTTATAGTTTGCGGGTGTTGCCACCAGCATACCGGGAGGTTTACCCGTTCAAGGGGGAGGGCTTGGAATGAGTGTCCACGTTTCCTCAATCTGTCCTTCCTCTCTGCAGGGCTTATTCTCGATACGCACCTGCCGCATTCCGCAGGTTTTATGTTAACATAATTTCGACATATCAGCAAGTTTTCCTGCCTGTTTTACTGATGTATATTTTGGAAAAATCCTTATACATCAAGCTTATCAGGTTTTTCTACTATATGTCCAGACTAATTATGAGATTTACATAACTAATCTTTATATGGATATATATTCGCATAAAAAAGAAAGAATCCTGCTTAGTAAACAGGATTCTCAACTAGTATATTTTGTTAATAATAGTTATCTATCTAGAATATGTTTTTGATTTTTACCTCAATCTGCAACGGACCCACAGTATGAATATCATTTTGGGCAATAGCGGTAAGTTCTACTTTGCCTGCCTGCCGTTTAACCTTGCTAACAATCTCAAATAGTTGCAATCCGCTCATACTGCCTACCGTACCCTGAATTGGGTCAGAGAGAATGCCTTGTTTTATAGCCAAAGAATTGACATTTTGCAAGAAAGAAATAACGGCTTCCTCTGCATGGGAATCTCCCGAATTTACGGTAATAACCTCGCTGTAAATAGCAGTACCTTTATTGTAGACAAGATAATTGGGGAATAGTTCAATCCGGCCAATAATCGGTTCACCGTAGACCGTGTTGCTAACAGTGGAAATACGGACAATAGTCTCCTGTTTCTTATCTGTAAGCAGGCTAAGCGCCTGATCAAACTCGGAGCGGGGAATCCATAAAATTTCCAGTTTCTTATCGGTTACTTCCAGCTTGTCCAGCAAATGTCGATTTGTATTATAGATTATGGCCGCCAGTTGGTTTGTAGTATCCTCCCGCGATTGATCACCACGCACAACGGCTGTGGAGAGAACTTCGCCGGTACGGAATACCACTGTGCCTTCGCGTACATTCTGCAAGCCCTTTTTTAGATTCTCTGTCAGTTCATTGAGATGATCCAGATCGGTTTGCAGAGCTACCTTGGCGGTGTTTAATTCGCTGATTTGACCGTTAAGTCCGGTAATTCGTTTGTCCAGTTGCTCTTTGGTAGTCTGTAGGCTCTTGATATTCTCCTGATAACCGGCTAAGTCGCGCTGCGCCAAAGCATAATCGGTTTGCAGTGAATTTAAGGCCGTAATTGTCCGGTCACGCTCAGCAGTTACGTCAGTAAGCTCTGTCATACTCTTGTTAAGCTGGACAGCTGTTTGCTGCACCTTGGCATTAATTGCGGCATATTCAGCGTTTTTAGTGTCGAGAGCCGCACGACTGTCCTCAAGTGCGGCTGTTTTGGCGGCAACCTCTTTATTCAAAGACAACAGTTCAGTTTTGATTGCCTCCATTCCAAAGAGAGCCGTACGCATATCCCAGGATATGGCAGTCATAATGCCAATGGTCGCAGCAGAGATAAGAATGCCTGTGACGATTGTAACAATAATCGATGTGTGCTTAGGTCTGAGGCCAAACATACTAAGTTTCTTCTTACCCACCCTAGTTCCCAGTTTATCGCCAATATAGGCAATGGCTCCACCCATGACCGCAATAATAGCGATTAATGCCAATCCATCCATGCTATTCCCTCCCTTCTAGCGTGAGGCTTTGTATACTAAATATATGCCTGCCAGTATACCTACTATGTTAGGTATCCAGGCGGCTACAAACGGCTGCACAGCGCCGCCTTGTCCCATTGCTGTCGATATGGTCAGCAACGTATAGTAGATAAGGATAATAATCATACTCAGGCCAAGACCAATTGAGGAATTTGAACGATTTGGCGCCAACCCGAGCGGCGTACCAATCATAGCAAAAACTAAACTAGCCAAGGGTGTCGAAAGCCGCTGATGCAGTTCTACTTCGTAGACACTGGTTTTCACATATTCCCGTTTGAGTACGGCAATAGTCTGCAGGAGTTCCCGTATCGACATATCCTCAGCATCTTTTTGTTCAACAATTATACTTGTTGGATTTTTCTCTATTGGCAGTACCCGTTCAGTAAATTTAAAAGTGCGCTCGACTCGTCCTTCAGAGGATAGCTCTGTAATAGTACCATTATACATTTGCCATTTGTCATTCTGCCACACAGCCTTTTCGGCATTTTCCATCCGCACAAGCCGTCCCTCCGCAAACTGCTGCACGGCTACTTTATTCATGGTATTTGTTCCCTCGACAAAATTTCGCGCATAGGTTAGGCGTTCCATTTCCCCTTGAATAATGTTTCTGATAATAATGTGTTCATGCGATTTGGGTTGGGTATTTTTTTCAATTTCATAGCGCACAATATTGTTATATGCAGTGCTAGCTGCCGGTACCAAGGCTTCATTAATCACCGCAGCCATTATACTAACAAAAAAAGCGGCGATCAGCACAGGAACAGACAGACGGGCAAAACTCTGACCCCCAGATTTCATTGCTGTTATTTCACTACCACTTGATAAACGCCCAAAGGTCAGGAGTGAAGCCAGCAGCATAGCCATGGGAAAGGTTATCACAATAATGCTAGGTAAGCTGCAGACAAATAACTTAGCTACAGACCATACTGACGCACCATATTTCGTTATATATTGAGTTAACTTAAAAAGCGTACTTGTGCCAATGAATAGGCTTGAAAAAGCCGCTACGCCGAAGAGGAATGGCCCCACCATTTCTTTGAGAATATATTTGTCAAGTATACGCATTAGATTCTCCTACATGTTGTAGTTCAGAAAAAACGAATCGGAAGTGAGATTGCCACGTCGCTATCGCTCCTCGCAATGACCGTGTCCCCGCTTTGCAAACACCATAAAGCATTCTCACTTGCTCCCGGTAGAATACTGTCATTGCGAGCACTGCGAGGCAATTTCGCTTTTATAGTGTAAAGTTTTGACCTAAGTAGTATTTCCTCGCTATTTCGCTATTGGCAATGGTATCGCTGTCACCGCTAATGAGGATTTGTCCTTCATTTAATATATAGGCATTATCGACAATAGTCAGGGTTTCTCGAACATTATGGTCAGTGATGAGCACACCAATGCCGCGTTCTTTGAGATAGGCAATGATATTTTGGATATCAGACACGGCAATGGGGTCTACACCGGCAAAAGGCTCGTCCAGCAAGATGAACTTAGGATCAGTTGACAGCGCCCTGGCAATTTCTACCCTGCGGCGTTCGCCTCCTGACAGTTCAGAGCCCTTACGCTCACGGACATGTATTACATGGAATTCTTCCAGCAGACTGTTCATTTTATCCTGACGCTCAGCCAGTGTAAGGCTGGTAGTTTCCAGGATGGACATCAGATTGTCTTCTACTGTCATTTTACGAAATATCGAAGCCTCCTGCGGTAAATAGCCGATTCCATAGCGAGACCGCTGGTACATGGGCAATTCAGTAATGTCCTCGTTATTAATATATATTTTGCCGCTATTAGGGCGTTCTAGGCCGACAATCATGTAGAACGTAGTTGTCTTGCCTGCACCGTTTGCGCCTAACAGGCCGACAATTTGACCCTGATCGACACGGAGGCTGACACCGTTAACCACATTACGGTTTTTATAGGTTTTAATTAAATCTCGTGTTTCGATATACATATCTCGTAACATCCTTGCTCTGTATTAGATTCGTGATGGCTATTTATTTCGGAGTAATGACTAACTTACTGCGGCCGCCCTGCGAATCCATCGCCTTTTCGTCTAGGCGCATGGTTAGCGTTTCGCCTGTCAGGACATTGCCATCCTGAATAGCACGGGCATTGCCGTTTAAGATGACTTTACTCTGGCCTTTAGGTTCTCCATAATAGGTAGCCGTATTGGAGGTAGCGTCCAACTTTCGTACCGGGCTTACCATGTGTACATTTCCAGTACCTGTTGCGCTATTTTCCGGTAAAAAGGCTTCAATTTTGTCGGCTGTCATGGTGCCATCCGGCATCTCAATTTGGCCGGATTGAGGAACCAGGGCATATTGCGTATCTGCAAAATATTCAACCCGCGGCCCGGTTAGGCGGTTTTCCCCTTTAATAAGTACCGCGTCACCAAGGGCGACTAAATAAGTATTGCTTTTGTAGGTCTGTACCTCAGCCGCTGTCAGGGTAGCATCCTGGTTGACTGCTTTAACGCCGCCGGTAATCCGACCTTCCTGGGTCTTGGTATTGTATTCAGCTTGAGCGCCTGTTATTACGGCCTGTCCCTGGGTTATTCGCACAGTGCCGCTAGCGATGATAATGCCTTTTTTAGCATCATAATCGATGGTGTCGGCTAGCAGTTCAACCGGTGTTTTGTCCTGGGACTGCGGCGCAGCCACAGCGTATAAGCTTGTAGCACTTACCACTAAAACAACAGCAAGTAATATTCGCCGGGAATGAGATTGCCACGTCGCTGCCGCTTCTCGCAATGACTGGAATAGTGACCTGTCATTGCGAACAACATTAAGGCAATCTCGTTTTTCATTTTTCATCATCAGTTCTTGCCTCCTGTTACTACTTTGGCATTACCTTGCACTTTTACCTGCTCCATATTGGTATCGGCATCAATTTTGTCGCCGGTAATGACGGTGTTGCCACGAGTCAGAGTTATACCGCCTGTGCCAGTAAAGATTTTGGTTCGTTCGGCATATTTCCCTAGGGGTGCTGTGAATACTGCGCCATCACTGGAGGTAACTTTCATGTCACCCTGTAAGGTAATATCATGCGTCTTGGTATCAAGGATACCTTCTTGGGCGGTAACTAGCACTTTGCCGCCTTTTTCTTGATAGAAGGTGCCACTAAGTTTTTTAAGATAAACCAGCTTGCCGCCAGCATCGGCTTCAATACTTTCGGCATTGAGTTCCCAAACCCTTTGACCGTTTTGTTCTTCAATAATGGAAGATCCGGCAAAGGTTAGGTTGCCTGTTGTTGTTTGTGCTACATTCTGCTTGGTTGCCGGAGTACCGGTTGTCCCCGGTTCTTCCCGAAAGAAATAATACAGTCCGCCAATTATGAGCAATACGGCACAGGTCAAGGTTAGGTATGTCGTTTTGTTCAATGAGACTTCACCTCAGTATTCCAGCGCTTTTTAAACCAGACCCACTCATCCGGATAGGTCGTGATAATGGACTCAATAATTCTGGTTATGCGTTTCGTCATGTTATATAAATCGGCCTCAGGGTTGCCGGTGTCTTCAAAGTAAAGGGGCGGCTGCATCACAATGCGATGCGAACCGTCTGGATTGCGGGTAATAAAACCGGGTACTATTGGTGACTTGAATTTGCGGGCAAATATCGCCGGTCCCAGATGGGTCGAGGCAGGCTTGCCAAAAAAATCAACAAATATACCGTCGTCGCCGGCATCGCCATCGGCAAAAAAGCCGAGCAGCTTGCCTTTCTTCAGTGCCTTGGCAGCACTAATCACTTCTCCTGTGCCGCTGGCAAATACCTCAATACCAAACATCTGTCGATATTCATTTAAGATCCGGGTGTGCTGGTCATTAGGCTGACGTTTAACAATATCGGCAACCGGATAGCCCGCCATTGCCAGAGCGGCACCGAACCATTCCCAGTTACCCAGATGGCCAGTTAAAAAAACAACACCTTTTTGCTGAGCCAGCGCATCTGTCAGGTAATGCCTGTTTTCGATGGTAACATATTCTTCGAGCTTTGCCTTGGTCAAGGCAGGCATATAGAGCACTTCCAGAAAAGTCTGAGCCAGCTTGATAAAAGAGCTCTGGATAGTGGCCTCCGCCATTTCTGGCGATAAGCCAAGGCGTTCCTGGATTTGTTTTAGAGCGCGCTTGCGCTGCTTTGCAGCAATGCGGTAATATAAGCGGCCTAACAGCCTGCCAAAAGACAGGATAGCACAACGTGGCAGCAAACACACGAAACGGCTAGCAATTTTCCACATATAGTATTGCCATTCATTCGACATGATCTTCGGCTGTTTATAAACACTCATCTGCGTTGTTACTCTTGCGGGCATTCCCTCCGACGTACTTCCGCGTACGACTCCTGTCACGTCCTCATCGCGCCTAGCATATGAGCATTTCTAAACAGCCTTCCCCCTTGCAAAATTCAAGTTGATTACTGAGATAAAGAAAATCGGCGTGTGTCCATATACTCAGCAATAATACCATCCCAGGCATTTTGCGCTTTCAAAATATACTCGAGAATATCACGGACTGCGCCATTGCCGCCTTGGCGGGCAGATGTATATTTTGCCACTGCCTTAACTTCCGATACTGCATTGGCTACCGCACAGGGTAGTCCCACCTGTACCATAACAGGCAAATCATTAATGTCATCGCCAACATAGGCTATCTGTTCCAAGGTTAACGAATGTTTTTGCATAAGTTCGCGTAAAGCGGTAACTTTATCTATCGCACCTTGGTGTATATCACCAATTTTCAGTTCAGTGGCGCGACGATGGACGATTTGGCTTTCACGACCGGTAATGATGGCTGTCTTAAGGCCAGCCTTGTGGGCTAATGAGATGCCCATGCCATCCTGAGAGTGAAAGGCTTTTAGCGCTTCACCGTCCTGACCAAAAATAATGTGACCCTCAGTCAGAACACCATCTACGTCAAAAATAATTAATTTAATCTTTTGGGCATAACAGATATTATCCATTATACCACTCCTTGACGCAATAAGTCAGTAAGGTGAATCATACCAATTGCCCGCTGGTCGCCGTCGACGACCGGCAGCACCGTGATGGGGCGCGGCTTGTTCTTTTCCATCCTGTTGAGCGCCTGGGCGGCCAACCTGTCGGCGGTTATCGTCCGCGGCGAGCGGGTCATTATTTCCTCCACCCGCTTGTTGAGGAAGTCTAAGCCCTTTTCGAGGCTGCGACGAATGTCGCCGTCGGTGATTATTCCCTGCAGGCGTCCATCGCCGTCGATGATCGAGGTGACGCCAAGGCCCTTGGCGGTGATGACGAACAGCGCTTCTTTGACGGTGCTGCCGAGCGGCGTGACCGGGTTGTCTTCGCCGCTGTGCATAACCTGCCCGACGGTGAGGAGCAGGCGCCGCCCGAGCGAGCCGCCCGGGTGGAAGAGGGCGAAGTCTTCGGGGGTGAAGCGGCGGGCAGTGAGAAGCGCGACCGCCAGGGCGTCGCCCATGGCGAGGGATGCGGTGGTGCTGGCGGTGGGCGCCAGGCCCAGCGGGCAGGCTTCCCTTTCGACAGCCACGTCGAGAAAGCCGTCGGCGTTGCTGACGAGGGTCGAGTTTTCCCGGCCGCTCATGGCGATCACCTTGGCGCCGATACGCCGGATTATGGGCAGGATGCTTAGCACTTCGCCCGTCTCGCCGCTATGGGAC
>JAEZVB010000056.1 GCA_023443285.1 Bacillota bacterium | reverse complement strand
CGGTATTACCGGTGTAGATATCGTCAAAGCCCTTGCTAAAAATGGTTTTGTCGATGTTGCTGAAAATGTACTGGGTACTCTCAAGCAGCGTATTTCCGGTGACTATCTCCATACCTCGGCTATACTCGATAAGAATCTTAACGTTATCAGCGCCGTTAACTGCAAAAACGACTATGCTGGTCCGGGAACAGGCTATCGCCTGAGCAAAGAACGTTGGGATGAAATTAAGGACATACGCCAGGCAATCAAACCGTCTGATTTTGACGTGTGATCTAGAGGAGAGGTGGATGGAAATGCAAATTAACGAACAATTGATTCGCGAAATAGTTGGGCAAGTTCTCGCTGGCATGGCGCAGCCTGCAGCTCCTAAAGCAGCCGTGGCAACCGGACGCTCCATGACTCTGGTCGAAAAAGGGGAAGCCCGCCCTGGTACCAGAAATGATGAAGTAATCATTGCTTTAGCTCCGGCTTTTGGCAAATATCAAAATAAAACCATCGTCAATGTGCCGCATAGCGATGTACTTCGCGAAATGATCGCCGGTATTGAAGAAGAAGGCGTCAAGGCAAGAGTTATTCGTGTACTCAGAACTTCTGACGTGGCATTTGCTGCACATGACGCAACAAAACTCAG
The DNA here is from genome assembly GCA_023443285.1 of Bacillota bacterium. Lineage (GTDB taxonomy): Bacteria > Bacillota > Negativicutes > Sporomusales > Sporomusaceae > Sporomusa. The sequence continues at coordinate 9,739 of JAEZVB010000056.1, read as the reverse complement.
CGGTTCAGGAATTTCTATCGGTATTCAGTCCAGAGGCACAACCGTAATTCATCAAAAAGACCTGCCGCCTCTGAGCAATCTTGAACTATTCTCCCAATCTCCGCTGTTAGACCTTGAGGCTTATCGGCAAATCGGGAAAAATGCCGCTCAATATGCCAAAGGCCAGTCGCCGGTACCGGTGCCGACCAAAAACGACCAAATGGCTCGTCCGAAGTACCAAGCCAAAGCGGCAGTACTTCATATCAAAGAAACCGAACACGTAGTTCCTGGTGCCAAACCGGTGGAACTCGAAGTACAGTTTTAACTAGACGGAGGTGAAAGTATATGTCAGAGAATAAAATGTTAGAAGATATCGTGCGCGAAGTATTAAAATCCATGGCAGGTGCGCCGCAGGCAGCTGCTCCGGCAGTTTCGAGTGGTGCAGGCCTTTGCCCGGATCGTGACTATCCGCTCGCCAGCAAACGTCCGGAGTTGTTAAAAACTCCTACCGGCAAGACACTGGCAGATATTACCTTAGATAAAATTATGAATGGCGAGGTAAAATCCGAAGATGTTCGTATTACCCCGGAAACCCTCAAAATGCAAGCTGAAATTGCCGATGGTGTAGGCAGATACCAATTTGCCAACAACCTCCGTCGCGCTGCTGAACTTGTGGCCATTCCTGATGCCCGCGTACTTGAAATTTATAATGCTATGCGCCCCTATCGTTCCACTAAACCAGAACTATTTGCTATTGCTGAAGAATTGGAAGTAAAATATAACGCAAAAATTAACGCCGCTTTCGTGAGAGAGGCCGCAGAAGTATACGAGCGCCGGAACCGTCTCAGAGCGGACTAAGGTGGGAGCTTTCATGCCTATCATTGCAGGCGTGGATATTGGTAACTCCACAACTGAAGTTTGTTTGGCCCAGATAGAACAAGGCCAAATAAAAAAATACCTGGCAAGCAGTATTATTAAGACAACAGGCATCAAGGGGACACTGGCCAATGTTCCAGGCATTATTATTGCTCTTCAGGAGGCTGCGAAAACAGCTGGGCTGAGTGTAAGTGAGATTGATCAGATACGGCTTAATGAAGCTACGCCGGTTATTGGGGATTTGGCGATGGAAACCATTACGGAAACCATCATTACCGAATCCACTATGATCGGACATAATCCGTCTACGCCGGGAGGTATTGGTTTAGGAGTTGGTATGACCATCAACTTTAACCAGCTTCCAGGGACTCGCCCGGGAGAAAAGGTTATTTGCCTAATCCCTAAAGGTGTTGATTTTGAAGATGCTGCCAGAGGCATTAATAATGCCATAAAGCGAGGCATTGCCATCCAGGGAGCAATAGCCCAGCAGGATGATGCTGTACTCATTGTAAACCGCCTGGAGCAAATCATACCAGTTGTTGATGAAGTTACTTTAATTGAAAAAGTTCCGGTAGGAATGTTAGCTGCTGTTGAGGTGGCAGAAGCCGGGCAAACAATTACTACATTATCAAATCCCTACGGAATTGCTACCGTATTTGATTTGACACCTGATGAAACCAAAATGGTAGTGCCGATTGCCAGAGCTTTGATCGGCAATCGTTCGGCAGTTGTTGTCCGTACTCCGGAAGGTGATGTAAAGGCTAGGTCTATTCCGGCAGGTTTCATCACAGTCATCGGACAAAAGGGCAAAGCCGATATTGATGTCGAAGCAGGTGCGGCCGCCATCATGGAAGCTGTGGAACGAGTGCAGCCGGTTGTTGATGTTCAAGGCGAAGCAGGCACTAATGTAAATGGCATGCTGGAAAGAGTGCGCCAGGTAATGGCCGAACTTACCCTGCAGCCGGTAGCTGAGATGAAAATTCAGGATATATTAGCTGTCGATACCTTTGTACCGCAAAAAGTGCAGGGGGGGCTAGCAGGCGAATTTGCCCTAGAAGGCGCAGTGGCTCTGGCTGCTATGGTTAAAACCAGCCGCCTTCCTATGCAGCAGATCGCGAATAAACTCCACGAAGAACTGGATGTGAATGTCGTAATCGCTGGCGTAGAAGCCAATATGGCAATCCGCGGCGCCTTAACCACTCCTGGAACAGATACACCGTTAGCCATCCTGGATATGGGGGGCGGCTCCACCGATGCTGCCATTATTACCAGGGAAGGTAAGAGCCACGCAATCCACTTGGGTGGTGCCGGTGATATGGTAACTATGCTAATTAATTCGGAATTAGGGCTCAATGATTTTGATTTGGCGGAAGATATTAAAAAATATCCACTGGCTAAAGTCGAAAGTCTGTTTCATGTGAGATTGGAAGATGGTACTGTGAAGTTTTACGATAACCATTTGCCACCACATGTATTTGCCCGGGTTGTTATATTAAAAGACGGCGGTATGGTTCCCATACCTGCTGACCATGCATTAGACAGAATCCGCCATGTACGGCGGGAAGCAAAAAAACGTGTTTTTGTTACCAATGCACTTAGATCTTTGCAACGGGTTGCTCCTACCGGCAATGTCAGACATATTGAATTTGTCGTGTTAGTCGGCGGTTCGGCGATGGATTTTGAAGTGCCTGATATGGTTACCGATGCGTTGGCAGAGTACGGGATTGTTTGCGGCCGCGGTAATATCCGCGGCAGCGAAGGACCCAGAAACGCAGTTGCTACAGGCTTGGTACTTTCTTATCTTGATAGTGAGGCGTGAACATTATGCAGTCATCGACAACTTTAAACAAGCCTAGCATAATCATTTGTACCTCACAGCATGTTGGCTTGGAGGCTAAATTAAGAGAACTTCAGGCTGGCATGGAAGAAGAAGGCGTGCCGTATTCACTGCTCTCAGATAGTTCGGCAGATGCTGTTGCCTTGGCCTATAAAGGGGCACAGGCTTCGCTCTTAGGAGTGGGTGTAGGAATTGGCTCTGCTGTACTATGTATCCATTATCAAAAACTGCCTGAAAATCAGCCGCTGTTTGTTCTTCAAGGTGAGGGAACCTTGGCAGAGTGGCGTTATTTCGGCTATAATGCCGCGCGATTGGTAAAAGGATTGCCTTTTAAAGAAAATCCGGTGCAAGTGGCTGCGGCTGTTAGCGAAAATATGGCTCAGCTTTACGAAAGTGTGCGAGAGATTGTCCTGAAAGTATTACAGGAAAGTGCTCAAGGCCATGGGGAGGTGAATACATGGTCAAAAACGCCTTAGGTTTGATTGAAGTAGTAGGTCTTGCTGCCGGTATGGAAGCGGCTGATGCGGCTGTAAAAGCGGCAAATGTGGAATTACTCGGCTATGAGCTAACTAAAGGCGGCGGCTTAGTAGTTATTAAACTAATCGGTGATGTAGGTGCTGTGAAAGCAGCTGTTGATGCAGGTGCAGCAGCGGCATCAAAAGTAAACAAAGTATATGGCAAACACGTCATACCACGACCACACAAGGAACTGGGTGGAATTGTTATTACCAAAGATACTGTTGGCCAAACGCCACCCGGGAAAGCGGCAGATAATGAGCCGCCAAGTGAACAAGCTTCTGTGCCTGTGCCTGTGGCTGTTGTTGTTGAGGCCGCTAAGGTTGAACAGCCAGCAGATATCATTAAAGAAGATGTGGGCGGTAACCCTGCAGAACCTACGGAAACAGCAAGTCGGGAACCAATTAATCCGTCGGAAGTTTGCAACTTATGCGGTGATCCTGCATGCCCGCGGAAGAAAGGTGATCCCCGAGTCAACTGCATTCATTATGACAAGAACAAGGAGGCTGAATAGTATGCGCGGAGAGGCATTAGGAATGGTTGAAACCAAAGGTTTAGTTGGTGCTATTGAAGCCGCTGATGCAATGGTAAAAGCGGCAAATGTAGCCTTGGTTGGATATGAAAAAATTGGGTCAGGCTTAGTTACTGTTATGGTGCGCGGCGATGTCGGTGCTGTAAAAGCGGCTACCGACAGTGGCGCGGCAGCAGCTCAACGAGTGGGAGAATTGGTATCTGTACACGTAATTCCCCGTCCTCATACAGATATTGAGAAAATTCTTCCTAAAGTAGAATAAGAAAGATAAATGAGATTGCCACGTGTACCTCAGTCGAGCGGTTAGCCCTCAAGGCACGCTCGACTCCAGGCACGTCCTGCGAGGAAAAATGATGGCAATTTCAGCTTCCTAGCAAGACTCTTATGCATTGGTAGAAAACGGGGTGAGATGATGGAGCAAAAACTAGTGGAACAGATTGTAAGCCAAGTACTGGCTGCTATGCCTGATCTAAATCAGGCGGCAAAGATAGAACGAAAAATACCTGTTGGCGTATCCAACCGTCACATCCACCTCTCGGCTGAGCACGTGGAAGCCTTGTTTGGCAGCGGTTATACGCTTACTAAAGAAAAAGACCTGAAGCAAATCCATGAATTTGCCGCCAAGGAAACTGTCACCGTAGTTGGCTCAAAAGGGGTAATGCGCGGTGTTCGAGTACTTGGCCCAGTGCGCAATTGTAGTCAGCTTGAGATATCCCGAACCGACGGCTACGTACTGGGGGTAGTACCGCCACTTCGGGATTCTGGCAAAATTCAAGGGTCGCCAGGTATTATAATTGCCGGCCCTAAGGGTGCGGTTACCCTTGCTGAAGGCGTAATTTGCGCTGCCCGGCACATCCATATGGAGACAACTGATGCACTAAGGTTTAATGTGGTTGACGGCGACCGCGTCACTGTTACAATTGGTGGCCAGCGGGGCGGAAGTTTTGATGATGTGCTGGTGCGCGTAAACCCTAATTTCCGACTGGAATTTCACATTGACACAGATGAAGCAAATGCCACCTTTTTGAAAAATGGCGATACTGTTACTCTGTGTAAATAGGAGAGAACTAGTGTGGACAATAAAGAATTAGTGGAGTTAGTTGTTGCTGAGGTACTACGGCGGCTCAGACAGGGACAAAGCGAAGCACCTGTGCAAACACCTGCTCAGCAACGAAGGGTGTTGGCAATTTTTACGGGTGGCAGCATTGGCCTTGAAACAAGCCTGGAAGAATTAAAAACGCTGCAGGCTATCGGCATAGAACTTACTGTTGTTCTTTCACAGGCAGCAGAAACCATTATCGGCGAAAAATGGGTTAAAGAAAAATTAGGTAATGACGTGCGTGTTGTTACAAGCCAATCGCCTTATCCAGGCAAGTATTTGCGTATAGCCGATATTGTGCTTGTGCCGGTATTAACCCAAAATACAGCCGCAAAATTGGCGAATACCCTGGCTGACACTATGGTGTGCACGTTGATAATGCAGGCGCTGATGCTTGGAAAGCACGTAATAGCAGCAGCAAATGCAGCTGATCCGCAGGATGGTTGGCGGATACAAAAGAATATGGGGCAATCCTCACCAGCGCTGTGTGAAGCGTTGGCAAATAACCTAAAAAAAATAGCAGGGTTTGGTATCGAGCTTATTCCGGTGAATACATTAGCGGCTACAGCGACAAAGCTGCTAATGCCGGCGGCAAAGGAGTCAGGCACAGTTTCGCCGACTGCTTTGCAAGGGACTTCCCCAAAGCAGGTACTTGCTGCTGCGGCAGTTAGAAGTGCCGCGCAGAGCGGGCTGAAGACCATTCGTGTTCTCCAAGGTACCATTATCACTCCTCTGGCACGTGATGTTGCGCGAGAATGTAATGTTGATATTGTTTGGGAATAAGCAGAAAGTGATGTTGGCAAAATAAACTTTCGCGGAATGAAAGGAAGAGTGAGTATGTGGGTAGGAAAAATAATTGGCACACTTGTGGCTACACCTAAGGATGACAGCTTAACTGGCTGCAAGCTGCTTATTGTTCAGCCATTACGCCTTGGAACAGGCAAACCGGGTAATCCTATTGTAGCGGTAGACACCATTGGCGCCGGCACAGGTGAAACTGTACTTGTTGTTGATGGAAGTTCTGCCCGCCATGTGACTGGCAACCCTAGTTCTGCAGTAGATGCGGCCATTGTCGGAATTATTGACAACATCGAAATTAATAAAGCTTTACTCGAGGAGTAAATACCATGAAAGTGTACACCAAAACAGGTGATGAAGGAAAAACCAGTTTGCTCAGTAAAGAGCGGGTATTCAAAGATAGTGACCGGGTACAGGCTTATGGTACGGTAGATGAAGCCAACGCGGCAATGGGTTTGGCAAAATCACTCACCGATAAGCAGTGGGCGATAGACATTATTCATGGCATTCAAAAAGAATTAATACTACTAAATGCTGATTTGGCTACTGATGGAGCTGCTTATAATTTTGATTATCGAATTACTGCCGAGCATGTAGAGCGGTTAGAAAAAATAATTGATAAGCTGGAGCAGCAGCGTATTCCACAGAAATATTTCGTTACCCCTGGGGAGACACAGACAAGTGCTGCACTTGATTTGGCGCGAACCATTGTACGGCGTGCCGAACGGTGTATTGTCAAACTTAGGCGTACTGAAACCGTGAGCACACCTGTTGCCGTATATCTAAACCGGCTATCTGATCTGCTATTTGTTTTGGCCAGGTGTGTTGAGCAGGAAGAACTGATTGCGAAAGTTACCCGAATGGTAATGCAGGTTCTTCAAGGCTCAAAACAAGTTGATGGGGGGGAAACCGATATGTTGGAAAAAGCAAAAAAGATGATTGCGGCAGCTGAAAAGAAAGCCGTTGAAATTGGTGTACCCATGGTTATTGCTGTGGTGGATGCCGGGGGCAATCTTGTTGCGCAGGAACGTATGGATAATGCCTTACTGGCCAGTGTTTCTATTGCTTTAAATAAAGCATATACGGCAGTTGCCCTTAAGATGGCTACTGATCAAGCTGCCGCCGTAGCTCAGCCTGGCCAAAGTCTGTATGGAATAAATACTACTGATAATTGCCGGATCGTCATATTCGGTGGCGGTATACCTATTTGGGAGAATGGCGTTTTAGTTGGTGGTATTGGTGTGAGCGGTGGTTCAGTTGATGAAGATATGTCTGTAGCCAAAGCCGGTCTGGCAGCCTTTTAGCAAAGACTGCTTCGGACGGAAGGAGGAAGATAAATGACTATTGATCAGAGTTTAGTTGCAAAAATCACAGCCGAAGTTATGGCCAGAGTTCAGGAACATAAGCAGGGTACTGGCAGTGGCGGTATTTATAATACTATGGACGAGGCTGTGGCTGCAGCTCGCAGGGCGTATAAACAACTTAAGAAATTAACGATTGCGCAACGAGAACATCTTATTAAAGCCATGCGTCAGACTGCCAGAGAAAATGCGCAGCTTTGGGCCGAAATGGCTGTTCAGGAATCCGGAATGGGGCGTGTAGCCGATAAAGTCATCAAACATCATTTGGTTGCCGATAAAACCCCAGGTACCGAAGATCTTCATCCTCAAGCCTGGAGTGGTGACCATGGTTTAACCTTGATTGAGATGGGGCCTTATGGTGTAATTGGTTCCATTACACCGACAACCAATCCGGCAGCAACCGTTATTTGCAACGGAATTGGCATGATTGCCGCCGGCAATGCGGTTGTATTCAGCCCTCATCCAACTGCTAAAAATACATCACTTACCGTTATCAAAACGTTAAACGAAGCTATTGTTAAAGCAGGCGGTCCTGCTCATCTTTTAACAGCAGTTGCCGAGCCGTCACTGGAAGCAACCAATGTTATGATGAGTCACCCGGACATCAACCTGCTTGCGGCAACAGGCGGCCCGGCAGTTGTAAAGGCTGTTATGTCCTCCGGCAAAAAAGCCATTGGCGCCGGCGCCGGCAATCCGCCGGCGGTTGTTGATGAAACAGCTGATATTGAAAAAGCAGCCAGAGACATTATTGCCGGCTGTTCCTTCGACAATAACCTGCCGTGCATAGCTGAAAAAGAAGTTATTGTTGTGGGCTCAGTTGCTGATAAGCTAATGTCTTATATGCAGCGTTACGGCGGCTATATGATTTCCGGTCAGGACATTGACCGTTTGGCAAAAGTCATACTGACGGAAAAAGAAGAACTGGCAGCTTCCGGCTGCACAGAAAAATCTAAGAAAAGTTATGCGGTCAATAAAAATTATGTTGGCAAAGACGCTAAGTACATTTTAAGTCAAATTGGCATTAATGTGCCTGATAGCATCAAAGTCGTTATTTGTGAAACGGCGGCTGATCATCCTTTTGTTATTGAAGAATTGATGATGCCGGTACTACCAATTGTGCAGGTCAAAGATATTGACGAAGCCATTGAGCTTGCCGTCAAAGTGGAGCATGGCAACAGACATACCGCAATCATGCATTCTAAGAATGTAGATAACCTAACTAAATTGGCAAAAGCCATTGAGACCACTATCTTTGTGAAAAACGCTCCGTCCTTCGCTGGAATCGGTGTGGGCGGCGAAGGTTTTACTACCTTTACTATTGCTGGGCCGACTGGTGAGGGGCTTACCTCTGCGCGCAGCTTTACCCGCCAGCGTCGCTGTGTTCTTGTTGATGCGTTTTCCATCGTGTGAGTAACATGATACGCAAAAGGAGTAGGTGACAGTATGCGGGAAGAAATTATTTCCGCTGTCAAGGCGGCAGGAGTAGTGGGAGCCGGCGGCGCCGGTTTCCCTACTTATGTAAAAATTAATGCCAATGTAGATACCGTTATTGTGAACGGCGCAGAATGTGAGCCGCTGCTCAGAGCTCACCAGTTAATTATGGCAAGTGAGAGCGCTAAGCTTATTGTCGGTTTAAAAACCGTTATGGTAGCTACCGGTGCGCGGCGAGGCATTATTGGGCTAAAGCGCAAATATGAAGATGCCGTAAACAAATTACAACTAGAACTTAATAAAACAGGCGACCAGGGAATTGAACTTTTCTTTCTGCCAGATATTTATCCGGCTGGTGACGAACAGGTACTTGTACATGAGGTTACTGGCAGGGTGGTACCTGAGGGTGGCATTCCGCTACATGTGGGAGTGGTTGTAGCCAACGTGGAAACCCTCATCAATGTTGCCGAGGCGCTCACAGGCCAGCCGGTTATAGATAAATATGTTACCGTCACAGGTGCGGTTAACAGGCCTGCTACCTTTAAAGTGCCTATCGGTATGGCCATCCGTGAACTCATCCAATTAGCTGGTGGTGCGACAATTGCTAATTACGCTGTTATTGACGGTGGCCCCATGATGGGCAAGCTTACTACCAACGACAAGCCAGTTACCAAAACGACCGGGGGCATCATTGTATTGCCTCAGGACCACTCTTTAGTAACCCAAAAAGCTACTCCCTGGTCAGTTATTGCAAATCGCGCCAAAGCCGTTTGCTGTAATTGCCGGGCATGTACTGACGTGTGTCCGCGTAATCTCCTCGGTCATAGTTTGGAACCACACCGGATTATGCAGGCCATAGGCAGAGGGCAATATAACGAAGGCGATGTTGTAACCAAAGCTTTTCTATGCTCGGAATGTGGGGCTTGTGATACCTTCGGTTGTACCATGGGGTTATCGCCACGCCGAGTTAACGCTGAACTCAAACGGCAATTTGCGCAAGCGAAAATAAAAAATCCCCATAATGCTAAACCGCAAAAGTCCCGTACCAATCGGGAATATCATCTCATTCCTACCAAACGTCTGCTCTATCGTCTGGGACTAGATAAATATGATGTTAAAGCGCCACTAGAGACAGCAACGGTCACAACCAATAATGTAGACATACTACTTTCGCAACATATCGGCGTGCCGGCCAAACCTGTTGTTGCCGTAGGCGCAATAGTGAGCAAAGGGGATGTAATTGCTGTTATTCCTGAAGGAGCGGCTATAGGAACCAATCTGCATGCAAGCCTTTCTGGGGAAGTGTATGC
>JAEZVB010000018.1 GCA_023443285.1 Bacillota bacterium | reverse complement strand
AGGTTGTCTACGCGTTACTCACCCGTTCGCCACTAGGAGTTATAAATAACTCCCCGTTCGACTTGCATGTGTTAGGCACGCCGCCAGCGTTCGTCCTGAGCCAGGATCAAACTCTCCAATAAAGTTTGCCGTCTATGAGCTTCTGAGCTTGATAGCTGAAATATCTTATTAAAGCAAACGAGTTACTTTATCAGACGCAACAGGCACAAGTTCAAAGTCACAGAGTGACTACAATATTATTGAAGCCATTTGTTGGCTCTTAAAAATCGAAATTGATGTTAGATGTAACCATCTAACTAAGCGATCACAATCGGAATCATAGATCCCGTGTGCCTGCTTATAAAGTGCTCATTGAGCACCGCACATCTGGCTATCCGTACATTGTATCAAGATTACATTCGCGACGGTCACTAAAACCGCGATGCGTTTGCAAGCTTGCACGATAGTACGCTGATGCATTACTTACATTGTTCAGTTTTCAGGGAACGACGCACATGGACGTGCTAGTGTCGAGGGCGTATCAGGACGATACGCTTTGTCCGAGACCAGTTCGTCGTGTTTGTGACGGATATACATCATAACATTTTGATTTTGTTATGTCAACACGTTTATTCGTGTTAATTTTTTCCGCCGATCGCAGCGACTTTTATAGATTATCATGTTGTTTATATCATGTCAACTGTTACTTTAGAAGCTTATAGTAAGGATGTTCCTCACTACGTTCGTAACTAAGCGACTCACACATATTCTTGCTTTACCTATGGTTCACAACAATAAGGTTCGCTGCTTATTGCCCAAAATGTCGTCTCTTTGTATGTCCAAACCTGCACTCAGCAGGTGGGTATTCTCTAGATATGCTTTTGCCTTCCACTCTGAGGTGGCTCAACAGCTACATATCATTGAATTCCTATATATTACAGTAGGTTGGACATATCTTAGATAACATGCATCCCAGGCTATGTATTGGAAGGTAGCTACTAGCGTAGCTTTGATTAATCGCCTGTTGCGTCTATGTTTAATGTAGCGTAGTCATCTAGATAACATAGATCTGCTATGATAGTCTAGCTCCTTTTTATACGGCAACCCATATTCGAACTAGGGGATCAAGTTCTTGCGAACCTTAGCCTTTCCACTTGGCCATATCGCCATCTTTTCGGATTTATTACTATATCAGACCTAATTGATTATGTCAACAAATTTTATGTCAGTTGGGAGATTATGTCTTGGGAGATTATGTCATCGTTTCACACTCAACATCGATCCCATCAAGCAAACTCACAATTAACCTACCTCCATCATAAACCGTTATCTTCTCGACAAACGCAAAATACAAATCCACATCAAACTTCTTAATCCCCTGCCTATCCACCAATATCTTATTAAACTGCTTAGCTTTATATCTTATCAAAGCATTATCACTTTCTAGCCGCTCCTGCCATTTGCTTATAAAATAATCCTTATTCTCAATCATGGTATTAAACACGTTTGTTATATTGTTGGTTCATCTTATTAGTATAAACATAACAAGAGCGAGTATTACTGGCTAAGCAACATAAGCGTCAGAAGCGCAAGCCGCCGCCTGCCAGAAGTGCATGATGATGAAATTCTATGATCCGATAGCCTTGATTTCTAGGTGTGTTGTTTACTTGCCTACGCCTTAAGACAATTTCTATTCTGAGACTAACTGTAGTTTTGGGGCGACTGCAACATCCGCAGGAGCAAAATCGTACTAGTTCAACTCATGAATATCTACCCAGTCAAACATGTCGTGCTCAGTCAATACTGGATCTCCTTCAATCCACTCCGCCCAAATTTAACTCTGGCGGAAACGTTCGTCTGGCAAATAAAAGATACCCAATTTTGGGGTATCGCTATTATGCACCTATAATCTGTACCACAACATTGCGGCGGCGCGGTCCATCAAACTCACAGAAATAGATTCCTTGCCAAGTACCCAACAACAAATTATTGTCCACAATCGGTACACTAATGGAGCAACCTACCAGCGTACTTTTCACATGAGCAGGAGAGTTCCCCTCCATGTGGCGAAATGGAATTTTGGGAACCATGTGTTCAAGCGCGGCCAGCATATCAGTAACCACATCCGGGTCAGCATTTTCATTGATCGTTACGCCTGCTGTGGTGTGAGAAACAAATACTTGGCAAATTCCTTGCTGAATCTGACTATGCTTAACCAGTTCCTTGACCTTAGCAGTTATATCGATAAAACCTTCCTTTGGAGTATCTAAATAAAATTGTTCCATTGTGTACACCTCTTATTATTAAAAATTTAAGAAAGAAGCGACTATATGATTCTTGTAAGTGCTTGTCTTCTCGGCCATCGCACAAGATACGACTGTGGTTTCAATAACATATCACCAGCGCTACTGAAAGAACTTCTCAAGTAATATAACACCCCAAGGTTTGCCAAATTTGACTAAGTACACTATACTGATATTATCATAGGAGGTGTCGCCATGTCCAAGAATAGCAAGACAATAAAATGTGGAACCATTAATCCGAACATGTTAAAGATTGCAGGTAAACCAAACCGAGCAATGACCCCGGAGGTTAAATCAGCTTCTATCTGGGTCGACCGTAAAAACGACTACAGGCGTCATAAGGAAAAGCAAAAAATCCGCCGTTATTCCGATGAACATGGAATGCGGCGGATTTTTATGCTATGGCCCACCCATTGATCCACAATCGATGATATAGCTTGACATCACAATTGGATATAGATGATTTATTTTTCCAGATACCACTTACCCGCATCACAAAATAGATAGACTTCTTTACCGGCAATCCGGCAGGTATATCGGATACCTTGCAGACCTGCCTTTAATGATGCTGCTTGCCTGATTTTTTTGGTAACCCGTTGTAGTTAGACAAAATCAGTCCTCTGCCGGCAATTTCTCTTCTTCCCCCTGATCACTATAGCCGATGTGTTTGCGCACACGCGGGATTACTACGACCACACCGGCTAACAGCACCGCTCCGATACCGCTAGCCAACAGGACAGCCTCCACCGATACCAAATCAGCCATCGTTCCAACAACCAGATAGGATAAAGGAGCCATGCCGGCAGCAATTGTACTCATTAACCCAAAGAAGCGCCCTTTGAATTCTTGGGGTACGGTATGCTGAAAGAGCATAAAAGACAGAGCCATCAAGGCCGCAAACAGACAGCCAATAATAAAAATCAACACAGTCATTACATAAGTATTAGTGACCAAACCTAAGGCCGCCATGGACATGCCGATAACTGCCATACAGACGGCGTAGGTCTCATAAAAGTTCCGGTAGCGTTGTTTAAAACTCATTACAATTGTCATAACTACCGCCCCTGCCGATAAAGAGGCTTCAAAAACAGCAACCCAATTGACCCCTTCATGGAGCACGTATTTTACCATCATAGGAATCAGAATAAAAATTGGTACAATGAGAAAGGTCTCCATTGCATAAATTAAACCATACCATTTTAACTCGCGGTAATGCCACACATACTGCAGCCCGTTTTTCAGCTCCTGTACATAGCCAGTTTCCTCAGCATCCTCGTCTCTTGGTTCTGGTGACAAGTCGACTTTTATCATCAGCAAAAACAATATCCCACTGACGTACAAGAGGATATTTGCATACACGGCTTCTAAAATACCGGTGGCGGCAATAATTGTCGTACTTAATACTGCCGCAATAATATTGGAAAACTCGATTGTTGAGGCTTGAATGGTAGTTGCGCCTGACAAATGGTCTTCGTCTACCAGTTTTGCTACCGAGGCACTTACCGAATCCTCAAACTGTGGTATAAAGCAGCTCATACAGAAGCTCAAAACCACCAGATAGATAAACTCCAACCTGCCAACCGCCAATAGGTAGCAGATTATCGACACAAATACCAGCTGCATGATGACGCCCACCAGCATGCAGCTTTTCTTGTTATAGCGGTCAATCAGCGGGCCGACAAACGGACTGAGAAACAGAATAGGCATGGCTTCTACAGCCATGAGCACCCCAAGCCATTTGCCATTCTCGCCGTCTTGGGAAATAAGCCACCATGCAAATGTAATGGCAAAAAAACGCTCGGCAATAGCTACCAGAATGTCTCCGATAAAAAAATTACGGAAATCAGGAAATAAGTATAATGGATGGTCCTTCAACCTGCTCAGCATAAATTCCGTTCCCCCATTTTGTCTGCACGGCTAACCCATGCTGACAACCAATTTTTCCAGTTTGCGCAGCCGGCTGTTCATTGCCTTGATAACCCCCAGAGCCATCTGCGGACTGCTTTGTATAAGCTCAGTCAATAGCTGCGCCGGCACGGCCAGTACTACCGCATCACCTAAAACAGCTTCGGCAGTAACGGCTGCTGTTTGTTCACCAATAAGGCTTTCTTCACCCACAAAGTCGTAAACTCCGGCGACCCGTAGGGTTCCGTGCCAGCCGCCCGCCGACTGGCGGCTGATTTCGGCGAAACCATCCATAATCAGATAGAGATTGTCATTCTGCTCGCCTTCCCATAGGATACTGGTTTCATCACCATACAGACACATAGCTGACTGACCGGCAATGCGGGCAGCTTCGGTTGCCGATATCGTTTCAAACACCGGCACCTGCCGAATAAATTCAATACGTTCTGTTAGCGCCCGCTCCAGCATTTTCTTCATGGCCGCCGGTGTAAGCGCCGCCCATTCAAAGCCTAACCGCTTTAAGAGATCTGTGGTTTTGTCGGCCAGTATCAAAAATTCTGTCTGCCCAGCCGACGAATCGCCGCCTTCTCCCGTATCGTCCAGCCAGCCAAAATGCAGCATAACCTGTTCAATGTGTTTTTGGAAACCCGGTTTATCATAATGGATAGCTAAATAGTCAATAAACTGTTCATACGGCAGACCCTTTACCTTAAGACCGAGGGCAGCATCGGTCAGCACCTCATCCAGATTAACGATATGGGAGTTGTACAGATGATAGGTTTCCTGGCGTAGAGCAGCGCATGATGCCAGCCGAACAATAGCCTTGGCCAGTTGATTTACAAACGAGAACTCGGCTTCATACCCTGTTGGCATAACACCTAGGTTGACAAACGCCTTAACCTGCAGATAAAAGGCATTTTCCTCAATATTTTCCTGATATACACCAGTGTCTGACTGGAACACAATATTGCCTACCCGGTAAATGCTGGCGTTTACACCTTCCGCTCGGGCTGCAGCTACGGCCTTCTCGGCTTCAAGTTTGGTTTTAAGATAGTAATTGCTCAGTTCCTGGCCCATATCCATTTGGTACTCACTGAACACGGCTGCCTGACAGCCCGGAATATTGCCTTCACCGACTGAGATGGTCGAAATGTGGTGGAAGGCCTTAGGTATTCCCTGCTTGGCTAACGTTAATAAATTGAGCGTTGTCCCTACATTGCTGTTCCAGAACTCATCATAATGCCCATAGTGGCGTACATTGGCAGCAGTATGAATAATGCAAGCCGCCTTTTCCGCCAGCTCGGCGTACGTCCTGGTGTCCAAGCCCAGGTTTTCTTCCTGGAGCTGGCTGCTTAAAATGACAAGCCGGTCAGAACTTGCCTGTTGGGCAAATTCTTCGCCAAAGTAATATTTAATTTTTTGGAGCAACCGCCCCCTGATTTCTTGCTCATTCTCACCTCTGAGCAACAAGTATAACCGGCTGTCTGTTGCTTCAAGCAACTCGCGCAGCACATGAATACCCAGATAACCGGTTGCCCCGGTAAGCAAGATACCGTCATAGCGGTTGACAGCACTTACATCCAGACACTGATATCGTTCATTATTGCGCCGGTATGCAGCCTCTTCTGCTGCCCAGATTTCTTCTGACACATCCCCCGGTTCTGCAGCAGACTGCTGCGCAAAACGCTCCTTGAGTTCAGCCAGCTTAGCCTGCAGGTGATTTTGCTTGTCCTTGATATTCTCGGCCAAGGCCGCAATAGTTTGATGTTCAAAGATATGGTTAATCGTAATGTCAAAGTAGGCTTGCAGCTTGGCTACCAGCGTGATGGCCTTGATGGAGTTGCCGCCCAATTGGAAGAAGTTGTCCTGGACACCAATATCCTCAATGCCCAACACCTGATGCCACACCTTCAGAATCTTTTCTTCCTTGAAGGTGGATGCTGCCCGGTAAGCAGCTCGCATTTCCTCATCTGAAGCCCGATAATCGGGTTGAGGCAGAGCCCGGCGGTCGATCTTGCCATTGGCAGTCAGCGGTATTTCGTTTACTTCAATAAAATAGGCGGGCAGCATGTATTCCGGTAAATAACTCAGCAGAAATTCCTTCAGCTTATCACTTGTCAGACCTGGTTGTTGCAGGACATAGTAAGCAGCCAGAAAATCGCTGCCGTCAGGCGCGGCATAAGCCAAGACCACGGTATCCCTGGTTTGAGGATGGCGGAGTATTTGCTGTTCGATTTCTCCCAGTTCAATACGATAGCCCCGAATTTTTACCTGCTGATCAATGCGGCCTAAAAACTCCAGATTGCCATCAGGCAACCACCTAACCAAATCCCCGGTTCGGTACATTCGCTCATTTTTATGACTAACTGCAAACGGATTGACAACAAATTTTTCGTCAGTAAGCTCAGGACGGTTTAAATAGCCGCGCGCCACCTGCGTCCCGGCAATACACAGTTCACCGCCAACCCCCACAGGCTGCAGCTGATTATACCGGTCTACAACATAAAGCCAGGTATTAGCCAACGGTTTACCAATAGGAATGTTATTGTACTCCTTATCGACCTCGAAAACAGTAGCCGATACGGTACACTCGGTAGGACCATATTCATTAACCAGCTTATATTGGCGTTTACGGTAGCTTTTCAGCTTATCACCGCCGGTGACCAATGTTCTGAGGGATTGATTATCAGTCAATTCCATGAATTGCTCGCAGAATTGGGTCGGCAGATTGGTAATGGTAATGTGGTGCTCCTCAAAATACTCGTTTAACGCTAGCGGTGACAGACGCAATTCTTCTGGAATAATATGCAAGGTTGCACCGCAGGTAATAAAGGGAATGGTTTCCCATACCGAAGCATCGAACCCAAAGCCTGAATAAGCAGCCCCACTGTCAGCAGCCGTTACAGCGTGATACTGGTGATGCCATTGGCAAAGATTAATCAGATTATGGTGCTCCAGCATGACGCCTTTAGGATTACCGGTCGAGCCGGAGGTATAGATGACATACGCCAAATCCTCGGGATTATTGATATTATCCAGTCGGGAAGCATCGCAGGTATATAATGTGTCATCACCCAAATCCAGCCACTCGCCGGCAAACTGCTGGGCCTTTGCTTTAAGGGACAATTGGCTTAGGAGCAGTTTTGCCCCGCTGTCAGAGAGCATATAGCCGATACGCTCAGTCGCATAACCGGGATCAATTGGCACATAACAGCCCCCGGCTTTTAATACAGCCAAAATACCGACAATAATATCGGCCGAGCGATTTACCATGATGGCCGCCCGCTCATCCCGTCCAAGCCCTTTGCTCCGCAGCAGACGCGCCAGTTGGTTGGTTTGGCGGTCCAGTTCCAGGTAGGTATAGGTTTTATTTTTGAAAACCAGCGCCGGTTTATCCGGATATTTTTTTACCGCCTGGTCAAATAAGTCCTGTACTGTCCGGTATGACGAATAAAAACTTGTTGTGGTATTGAAATTATGCAGCAATTGCTGTTTTTCCTGAGTTGACAGCATATCCACAGTTTTTAACAGGATGGTACTCTCTTCGGAAATGGCATGCAGAATAGCAATAAAATGGTTACCCATATTTTCGATTGTTTGGGCGGTAAACAGTTTGGTGCAATACTCAAAGGCCAGCAGTATTTCTTCTCCTTCTTCAGTGGCATCCAGGGTCAAATCAAACTGGGCAACCTTACCATCGGCTTCATAAGGATAGATACTCAACCCGGACTGGCTGCCCTGCGCTGGAGAATCGGCCTTGGCATTATAGCTGAACATAGTGTCAAACAGCGGATTACGACTGGGATCTCGCCTAATGTTCAGTTTGTCAAGCAACCCCTCAAACGGATATTCCTGATTGTTCAAAGCTTGCAGAGATGACTCCCGTACCTCGGCTAACAGCTGGGCAAAGTTCTTGTCTGCTGCCGGATAAAGCCGGCAAGGCAAGGTGCTAACAAACATGCCAATAACTTCTTCCAAATCAGCGTTTATCCGTCCGGAAGACGGTGTGCCGACAATAACATCCTCTTGACCGGTATATTTGTGGAGCAATACACTGTAGGCGGCCAAAATTACCATAAACAGGGTAGCCTGATGCTGCTCGGCTAAGGCCTGAAGCTTGCTGGCAAGCTTGGCATCCACCGTGAAGCTTGCTACCTCTCCGTCATAGCTACGCACAGCAGGCCGCGGAAAGTCGCAGGGCAGGTTAAGCACAGGCAATTCCCCAGCAAAGACTGACAGCCAGTACTCTTCCTGCGCATTAATCTCAGGTGACTTAAGACGCGTTTCCTCCCAGAGGGCAAAATCACCGTACTGAAGCTTGACTGGCGGCAATTCTTGGCCCTCATAAAGTTCCAGCAATTCATTAATGAATACTTGCATAGAAATCCCGTCAAAAACGATATGATGCACATCAAAAAACAGGACATGTTCTTTGAGCCCGATTTCTAACAGCTCAATGCGTAATAAGGGTGGTCTTGAAAGGTCAAACCTCCGGACAAATTGCTCCAGCAGACCGCCGACCTCTGCCCACTGCGCCTGACGCCGACTTCGCTTGAGGTGCACCTTGTCATACACCTGCTGCAATAGCTGCCCGTCAACAGTGACAATGGCCGTACGCAGAGAATCATGGCGGGCGATAAGCCTGTCAATCGCCTGGCTTAGCCGTTCTTTATCCATTTCGCCCTTGAGTATAAAGGCGCTAGTGATATGATAAGCTGCGCCAATCCCTTCCATCTGTTCCATAATATATATCCGTTTTTGTTTAGACGCCAGCGGGTAGTACTCTCGTTTTTCTACAGCAGTAATCTCCTGGGCATGCCCCTTAGTCATGGCGGCAATAGCTTGACATAATTCTTTAACTGTCGGTTTAGCAAATATCTCGCTATATGGCAGCGTAATAGCAAAGGCTTTTTGAATTTTGGCAATAAGCAGCGTTACTTTTAAAGAGTGTCCGCCCAAAGCAAAAAAGTTTTCTTCCACACCTACCCGCGTAACACCCAGAACTTCCTGCCAGATTTGCGCCATTTTGACTTCAATGTCATTGCCTGGCGCTACATATTGCCGTGCACCGGTTTGAGCAGGTATCGGCAAACTGCGCTTATCAACTTTGCCGTTAGCGGTAATGGGGATTTGCGACAAAGCAATGAAATAAAGCGGGATCATATATTCAGGCAGTTCTATTGCCAAATATTCCTTTAACTCCTTGGGTGTTACCCCGGTATCGGCCACATAGTAGGCGCACAGGTATTTGTTGCCCACTGCATCATCCCGGTCAATAACCACATTGTCTTTTATCTGCGGGTGCTTACGCAGTCGCTGCTCAATTTCCCCCAATTCAATACGGTAACCGCGAATTTTTACCTGCTGGTCAATACGTCCTAAAAACTCCAAATTACCATCAGGCAACCACCGCACTAAATCACCGGTTTTATACATTCTGGCATTGTTGCTGCCGGTGGCAAAGGGATTGTCGACAAACTTCTCGGCCGTTAAATCATCCCGGTTTCGATAGCCTCTTGCCAGTTGCTCGCCGGCAATACACAGTTCCCCTGGCACCCCAACCGGCTGCAGCCGCTGGTGCAGATCAAGAACATACAGCCAGGTATTGGCGAGCGGCTTGCCGATCGGTATATTATCATAGTCATTATTTACCAAAAATGCTGTCGCTGAGATAGTATATTCGGTTGGACCATACTCATTTACTAACCGATATCTTTGCGGGCGGTAATACTTTAATTTATCGCCGCCGGTGACCAACGTCTTCAGGGATTGATTATCAGTCATTTCCATGAACTGTTCACAAAACTGAGTAGGCAAATTAGTAACGGTAATCCCATGATTCTCAAAATAACGGTTAATATCGACCGGCGACAGGCGGATTTCTTCTGGAATGATATGCAATTCGGCACCACAAGTCAGGAAAGGATACATCTCCCAAATCGAAGCATCAAAACCAAACCCGGAATAGGCTGCTCCTTTATCCTCGGCTGTGACCTGATGATACTGCTGGTGCCAAACACAAAGATTAATCAGACTGTGGTGTTCAACCATTACCCCTTTGGGCTTACCGGTTGAGCCTGAAGTATATATTATATAGGCCAGATGGCTGCCTAAGGCGACCGGCTCCAGATTTGAAGATGACTTGCTGCCGTTATACAGCTCGGTATCGTAAACATCCAGATATTCGCCTTGATAGGTACCGATCTTTTCCATTAAAGAAGCCTGCGTTAAAAGCAAAATCGCGCCACAGTCGTTAAGCATATACTCAATTCGTTCCTGCGGGTAGGCAGGATCAATCGGCACATAGGCACCGCCGGCCTTCATAACTGCCATCGAACCAACGATAATACCCGGCCCCCGTTCAACCATTATGGCTACTGTGCTATCAGGCTTTACGCCTTTCTCCCTAAGCAGTCTGGCCAGTTGATTGACATTGGCATTTAACTGGGCATAAGTGTAGGACTGTTCTTTAAATACCAGTGCACCATTGTCAGGATAGCGCCTGGCCATTTCTTCAAACAGTTGGTGCACGGTCTTTGCTGCCGGCAGCTCCAGGCTGGTATCATTGAAGGTGTTGAGCAGCATAATCTGCTGACTTGACGACAAAATGTCGATACTATGCACCATTATGGCGGGATTGGCGGCAACTGCCTGAATAACTGCGAATAAATGCCCAGCCAAATCGCCGATCATTTTCTCAGTATAGACGTTCGCATTGTAGCTTATGCGGATATGGATTTCTTCACCTGGCACAACAACCAGGCCAAAGGAATAATTAATCTGATCAAACCCGCCGATTTCCTCGGCCTGCAGCGCTGCAGAATCCTCGGAAGGGTCAGGCACATTTTGAAAAGCGACAAGGTGGCTGATTAAGGCATCTTTAAGATTTGTTTCGGCCTGAATCTCGGCCAGCGGCAAATAAGAATAGCTCTCTGATGCTAGCCAAGCAGCCTGCAATCGCTTAACCAGTTTGTTAAACGGCACATCTTGTTCACTTTCTACCCTGATCGGAATAGTATTGATAAACAGGCCGACCATATCTTCTATTCCTTTAACTTCCGGTGTCCTGCCGGAAACAACTGCCCCAAACACAACGTCATGATGGTTATTGTAGCGTTGCAGCAACAAACCCCATACTGCCTGAATAATACTATTTAATGTAACTTGGTTATCCTGGGCTATCTCCTGCAGCCTGGCGGTCAGCTGCCGGTCCAGCATGAGCTTGTGGTCTTGCGGCTGATATGCTGCCGTAGAATTAAGGGGTTTGCCTTGCGGCAAAACGGTGCGGTTTTCACACCCGCTAAGATACTGCCGCCAATATTCCTTAGCCTCATCTTTATCCTGTTTGCGCAGCCATTCAATATAATTGCGATATGGTGGCGGCTGCTTTAATGCCAAGCTGCTTGCGGCCTGTGGTGAATAGTAGTAAAACAGCTCTCTGGCAATAATCCCCATACCCCAGCCATCCATGATGATATGATGAAATCCGAGAATCATAATGTAATTCATGTCACCGGTTTTAAACACAGCAAGCCGAATAAGCGGATCTGTATCTAAACGGAAAATGCATTTGCGATCATTGGTCTGGAAAGCCTCAATATACTGCTGGCAGCTTGCTGCATCCAAGTGCGCTATATCCTCATACCAAACAGCAACCGACCGTTCGGTAAGCACTACTTGCCGGACAACTCCCTGATAGACAAAGGCGGTTCTAAGTACATCATATCTTTTAATAATACCGTTAAAATGTTCTGCGAACAAAGCAATGTCGACATCCCCCCGGACAGCGAGTACCGACTGTTCAAAGTAGGCATTGGAGTCTGGATTCATCTGCGACAGAAAAAGCATGCCTTCCTGCATGGGGCTTAGAGGATAGATGGCCTGTATGTTATTGCCATACCGCAGTTGCAGTTCTTTTAATTCGTCAAGTGTCAAGCTGATATCGCCCAAATCTGAAGGGGTTGGCTCCGGTTCTGCCAGATTAACACAATGCTCGATTAGGCCTTCCAGTTGACGCTGATAACAGCCCACCAGCCGAGAAATAGTTGCCGACTCATAATCACGTTGACTATAAGACACACTGATTTCCAGTTGCCCATCCATAACTGCGCTGGTAATAATCAGCCGGAAGTCCACAGCCGAATCCAAGCTGAAATCATTCCCTACGTTGATAGCGTCAAGAGAGAATATCCCGTTATCGCGCTTATTGTCATCCATCTGTCCCAAATAGTTAAACTCAATTTCCGGATTGAGCTTATATACAAGATTCTCTTTATACTTTGTCGGCGTAAGATGGCGGATAATATCATAACCCGTTCCTTTGTTAGGAATACGCCGGATGTTTTCTTTTACGTTTTTAAGCACATCGCCAATATTTTGTTGGCCAGCGACAGCAATCACTACCGGATAGGTAGCTGTAAACCAGCCTACCGTCCGGCTGATGTCGGTATCCTTAATAATCGCTTCCCGCCCGTGGCCTTCGAGGGTAACGGCAATTCTGTCAATGCCTGCCCACTCCTGAACTGCCAGCCCAAGTGCGGCCAGCAGCACATCTTCCATATCAGTGTTATATGATTTATGCACTTCTGTGAGCAATTGCGCTGTTGCCTGCCTGCTCAGCGAAACCTTTTCAACCGCTTCATCGCTGATTGTGCTGGGGCCAGCCTGGGGATAATCAACTGGCAGCGGCCTAAGCTCGATGGCCTCAGCAGCCTGCCAATAAGGCAATTCCCGCAGCAGTTTACGACTTACCGCATACTCTTTAAGACGGTTAGCCCAAGTCTTATAGGAATCCGTTTTAGGCGGCAGTTCAGTTTTATCACCCTTAACCAGTCCCATATAAACGGCAGCAAAATCCTCCAGAATAATATCCCACGATACCCCATCGATAACCAAATGGTGAATTACAATTGCCAGATAGGAGCCTGCACCCTGCTGAATAAGTGCCAGCTTAACCAGAGGGCCGGTGCTTAAGTCTATGCTTTGCTGCAGTTTTTCGCCTGCTCGCTCGGCTACCTGGCGACCATCTTCAGCAATGTCAATATCTATCACTGTCAGTTGAAAAAGCTCGCCTTCTTCCGGCCCGCGATTATACTGGCAGATGTTCTCGCTGGCAAACTGGTATACCATCCGCAAGGCATCATGGTGCTCCACCACTTTGGCAAAGGCCTTGGACGTCAATTCCGGGTCAAGTCTATTGGCAGCATATAGCAAGGTAGATTGGTTCCAGTGGTGGGGATTGACAAAATTGCTGGCAAAAAACCAATTTTGGATAGGTGTTAAGGGTGTATCGCCCTTAACCGGCATACGATCTTCAATTTTGATTAACGTAGTCACCTGGGGGCTCAGCTCGCTAATCCGTGGATACTGAAACAGGTCTTTCATCTCCAGCTTAATCTGATACTTGCTAAGCCGCGCTATAACCTGAATAGCTTTAATCGAATCGCCGCCCAGGTGGAAGAAGTTATCATTAATTCCAACTTGCTTACAGTTAAGTACCGTCTGCCAGACTTCAACCAGGTGCGCTTCCACCTCATTGCGCGGCGGCAAGTAGACCTCCTCCAGCCCTGGCTTAACTTCCGGCTCCGGCAATGCCCGTTTATCAATTTTGCCGTTGGCCGTTAGCGGAATAGTATCCATTTGGACAAAATAGGAAGGCACCATGTAATCTGGCAGTTCTTTAGTCAGAAAAACTTTGAGCGACTCGCGCTGCAGGTCACTATCAGACACAACATACGCACACAGGTAGCTGTTACCGCCGGCATCGCTGCGGTCAATTACTTTTGCATCTTTGACTGACGGATATTTTAATAACTGCTGTTCAATCTCCCCTAATTCAATCCGATAGCCGCGAATCTTAACCTGCTCGTCAATCCGGCCTAAGAATTCGATATTGCCGTCAGGCAGCCAACGAACCAAGTCGCCGGTTTTATACATAACTGCATTTTCTTCACCGACAGCATAAGGATTGACAACAAACTTTTCGGCGGTAAGCTCAGGCCGGTGCAAATAACCGCGAGCCAGCTGCGCTCCGGCAATACATAGTTCACCCGGCACGCCTACCGGTTGAAGCCGCTGGCAGCGGTCAAGAACATACAGCCAAGTATTGGCGAGCGGTTTGCCAATTGGAATATTGTCATAAGGCTTATCTACCAGAAAAGCGGTAGCTGAAATGGTGTATTCTGTCGGACCATACTCATTAACTAACCGGTAATTCTGCTGCTTAACATTGCGCAGTTTGTCCCCGCCGGTAACCAGCGTTACTAGCGAATGATTGTCAGTCAGTTCAATGAACTGTTCACAAAGCTGGGTTGGCAGGTTAGTAATGGTTATAGAATGCGCCTCAAAATACCTGTTTAGTTCTTCGGGTGAAAGCCGGATGTCGTCAGGCAAAATATGCAGCTCTGCCCCGCAGGTAATAAACGGAAATATCTCCCACAAAGAAGCGTCAAATCCAAAGCCAGAATACGCTGCCGCATTATCGGCACTGGTTACCTGATGGTAATGATTATGCCAGGTGCACAAATTAACCAGGCTCCTGTGTTCCACCATAACACCTTTGGGTTTACCGGTTGAACCAGAGGTATAAATTACATACGCTAGGTTCTGTGAAGTATTGACCGCCGCCGGATTAGAAGTTTCTGTACAGACGGTAAACAGCCTCTCATCAGCCATATCCAGATACTCACCCTGATAGTCGGCGGCTTTTACTGCCAGATGCTGCTGTGTTAGTAAAATGCCGGCCTGGCTGTCTGCCAGCATGTAGGCAATCCGGTCGTGCGGATAACTGGGGTCGATTGGCAGATACGCGCCGCCAGCTTTCATAACTGCCAAGGCGGCCACCAACAGATGAGCCGAACGCTCCACCATAACAGCTGCTATTTTATCATGCCCGATACCTTTATGGCGCAATTGATGTGCCAGCCGGTTAGCCCTCAGATTAAGTTCCCGATATGTATAATGTGTATTTTGGTAGACAAGTGCCCGCTTATCAGGATAGACTTCAGCCATTTCCTCAAACAGCTGATGAATGGTCTTGTCCTTAGGATAAGCTAATTGGGTCTGATTAAAATCAATCAACAGCTGCCGCTCTTCTGCCGGGCTTAGCAGATTAACCTGTTGGGTCTCGATCTCGGGGTTTTGGCAGACAGCGTTTAGCACCGCAAGATAATACCCAGCCATACGTTCAATGGTTTCCCGTTTAAATAGCTTTACACCGAATTCAAAAACCAGTGCTATGCCGTTATTCCGTTCCTCAGCTTCCACCGTTAAATCCACCTGGGAAATGTTGATTGCCAGTGGATAAAATTCGCCGTGCAGCTCGGTAGTGTTAAAAGTGGCAGTTCCGGCATTTTGCAAAACAAACATGGTATCGAAAATAGGATTCCGGCTGACATTCCTTTGAATCCCCAGTTTCTCAACAATCAGATGGAAGGGATAATCCTGGCAGTCCATAGCGTTAAGCACCAATTCACGAACTTCTGTCAACAGGATAGAAAAGGGTTTATTACCGGTCGGATAGGCCCTAAGCGGCGGCGTATTGATAAAAACACCAATCATCCCGTCAGTGTCTGCCTGGGTTCGGCCTGATGACGGCGTAGCAACGATAATATCCTCCTGTCCTGTATAACGAGCCAGCAGCACATAATAAGCAGTCAGCATCACCATATACAGACTGGCGTTCTGACTTTCTGCCAGTTTTTTTAAACTATTAGTCAGCGCCTCATCAACAAACCGGAACAAGTGGTCGCCTTCAAAGCTCTGTTGCGCCGGCCGTACATAATCGGCTGCCAGCTGCAGAACCGGTAGTTGGCCATTTAAAGACTGCTGCCAGAAATCTCCCTGCAGTTTCGCCGCCGGGGACTCTAAAAAGTCGTTATGCCAAGCCGCAAAGTCTTTGTATTGCAGGGCTAAAACCGGCAAAACTCTGCCTTCATAAGCCAGTGCTGTTTCCTGCAAGAATAATTCTAAGGACATGCCGTCAAATACAATATGGTGAACCTCAATATAGAGCAGATGCTCATTATCCCCAAAACCAATCAAACCGGCACGCACAAGCGGTGGTGTAGCAAGGTCAAAAGCCTCTCCCATACCGGCCGCTGTCAGCAAGGACATAATATAACCGTTATCCTGTGCTCTGCTACTATCTGCCTGTTGATATGTGAGCTTAATCTCCATATGGGGGACAATCTGCTGCATAATCTCCCCATCAATAAGCGTAAACACCGTCCGCAAGGCCTCATGCCTTGCAATAACTAGATTTATTGCTTTTTCCAGTCTAGCTACATCCAGCAGACCCTTCAGACGGTTAGCAATTGCTACATGATAACTGGCGCCGACACCTTCCGCTTGGCTTAGTATATATATCGCCTTTTGCGCCGTGGATGCCGGATAATAATCCCTTGTCGCCACAGCTGCCATACCTGCTGATTTACTGTCTTGTTGACCGTTTATGCAGCTAGATAATCCTCTAATGGTGGGCAGCTTGAATATTTCTGACAGGGCCAGCCGTACACCGCACTCTTTTTGAAGTTTGGCCTGCAGAATACCGGCCTTCAGCGAGTGTCCGCCCAATTCAAAAAAGTTATCATCAATGCCGACACGGCTAAGCCCTAGAATTTCCTGCCAGATTTCCACCAATTTTTCTTCCGTCTGGTTGCGCGGCGCAGTATAGGATTCTGCTGCCATCGCCGTTAATTCGGGTTCGGGAAGGGCGCGCCGGTCTACCTTACCGTTGGCAGTCAGCGGCAAAGCCGTCAGCTCTATAATATAGGCTGGTATCATGTAGTCCGGCAGACTGGCCGCTAAAAAGTATTTCAATTCTTCGGGTTTGAGCTCCCCGGTTGTTACAATATAAGCACATAAATACTTATTGCCGTCCTGATCATCGCGGTCAATGACCACTACATCCCGCACAGCTTCATGGCGGATAATCTGCTGTTCGATTTCTCCCAGTTCAATCCGGAAGCCCCGGATTTTTATTTGATAATCAATCCGCCCTAAGAATTCAATATTTCCGTCTGGCAGCCAACAGGCCAAATCACCGGTACAATACATTCTTGTTCCAGGGCTAAAGGGATTGGGAACAAATTTTTCAGCCGTAAGCTCAGGGCGATTAAGATAGCCGCGAGCCAGCTGCGCGCCGGCAATACATAATTCTCCCGGCACTCCTACCGGCTGGGGATTCTGATATTTGTCCAAAATATAAATTTGGGTATTGGCCAGCGGTTTACCAATCGGAATATTATCATAACGGTCATTGACGTCAAAGGCAGTCGCCGATATGGTATACTCGGTCGGTCCGTATTCATTGGTCAGTTTATACCTATCCAGGCGGTAGGTTTTCAGCTTATCGCCGCCAGTAATAAGCCGGCGCAGTGAGGTGTTCTCAGTCATCTCCATAAACTGTTCACAAAATTGGGTAGGCAAATCGGCAATCGTAATTTTATGGGTCTCAAAATACTCGTTCACCTGCAGAGGCGATAAGCGGATTTCGTCAGGAATAATATGTATGGTAGCCCCTGCTGTAAAAAACGGAAATATCTCCCACACACAGGCATCAAAGCCAAAACCCGAATATAAGGCCGTACTGTCGGCGGCCGTTACGCAATGATATTCATTCTGCCAGGCACACAGGTTAACAAGGGCTTGGTGCTCAACCAGCACGCCCTTGGGGTTACCGGTAGAGCCTGAGGTATAAATAACATACACCAGATTTTGGGGGGTCGCAGGGCTTGCGCGGTTTTCTGCCGGCGCGGCGTAAAGCCCTTGGTCCTCCACATCCAGCCATTGTCCGGCAAAGCCGGCACTCTTTTCCTTCAGGCTTTGCTGACTTAATACAATGTTAGTGCCGCTATCCTCAAGCATATAGGCAATACGATCATCCGGATATGCAGGATCAATCGGCAGATAGGCTCCACCTGCTTTAAGGACAGCTAGCGGCGCTATCAGCATCTCCAAGGAACGGTTGACTAATATCCCGACAATATCATCAGGCTTCACGCCTTTGGCAGCTAGCACAGTGGCCAGCGAGTTGGCCTTTTGGTTAAGTTCTTGATAGGTAAGCTGCTGCCCGCTAAAGACAATAGCCGGTTTATCCGGGTTCTTGGCTGCCTGGGCTTCAAACAGTTCATGGATAGTGGTATTAAGACAATAGTCAGCCTTGGTAGCGTTAAAAGCCACCAATACCTGTTCTTGTTCTGCTAATGACATCAGCTGCAATTCAAACAGCTTTTTCTCAGGGTTAGCCAACGCATCCCCCAGCAAGGTTACCAGCCGTGAAAGCAGACGCTGGGCTTCGTCGCGGCTGAATAGCTCCTCTTGGTATAAAGCACTTAGTTCCCAGCCATCTCCCATCCCTTGGCTATTGTTTAAAAAATAAATAGTAAAGGGCGATGGATCATAGCCCATTTCGATTTCATCGCCATGAACTCCGTCAGTATCTTTGCCGGTATAATCAGAAACATTGAGGGCCAGCAAATCAGGTACTTGGCCGTGAGCTGCTCTTAAATCCAGGGCCAGTTGATCATAAGGGTACCGGCTATGTTTTAAGGACGCTGAGACTTCCTGGGTTACTGCCCGCACTAAAGCGGCAAAATCCATTTCCTCTGAAAGCACAAACCGCATCGGCAGGGTACAGACAAACATGCCGGCCGTGGCCTTTTCACGACGGTTCTGGCGGCCATGGAAAGGAATACCCATAGCCATATCACCCTGTCCGGTTACCCGATAAACATAGACCGCTATCACGGCTAGCAGTAAACGAACCATCGTAGTTCTATGTACACGGCAGCATTTGTCCATCGTCTTTTTTAATTCTGGCGGTATCTGAACCTTCACGTATCCACTGCGAATGGCTGCTACTTGGTGTTTCTTATTATGCAAACAGATTTCTGGCGGCAGGTCCCGATATTTATTGATCCAATATTCCTTATCCCGCTGATACTCCTCAGAGTTTTCGTATTCCTGTTCACCGGCAATATATTCGCGGTAGGAATAAATATCTTTATCATCAGGTACTTCGCCCTGCTCTAGCATACCATAAATCCGGGTAATCTCACCGGACAGCCAACCAAGCGACCAACCGTCGCCGATGATATGATGCAGCTTTACGAATAATCCGGTCCGGTTATCTGGTAGTTCGATAATACTAAACTGATACAGCGGGGAATTATAAATATAAAAGGGCGTCCTTGCCTGCAAAATTGCCCAATTAAGAGCTTCCTCCCGATTGCTCATGCACAGTCTGTCAATTTTGGTTTGACCGGCAAGAGCAACATACTGACAGACCTGGTCATCGCCATCATTTTCCTCAACTTGTAAACGGAGACTGTCATGGTGTTCGACAATCCAAGCAATTACTTTTTCTAACAGCGAACTGTCCACAGCCTCCGCAAACCAGAATACATATGCAACATTGGCAAAAGGTGTATCAGGATACATTCTTTCAGTATATAGAATTCTTTTTTGTGGATGACTTAATGAAAAGGTAGCTTTCTCCATGTAGTTCACACTCCTCGTTTACCTATAGGAACAAGGGACAAGTTCATTGTCCCACTTTGATCTATCATAATCTACAAAATTCCATCCACAACATAAAAACCCCTGCCAAATTAACGAAAATTTGACAGGAGTTCTACCTTTTTGTCGTATCATCATATATAACAGCAAAAAATACAGGCAATGACAATACCCTCATCGCCTTGTCATCCGCACAGACTTCAAGAATGCTTGTGCAGAAGAGAATCTTATTTCAAATTGTTGACAAGAATAATTTATGCATACTCATTGCTAATTCTATTTAGATGATGCCTAATAGGTATTTGTTGGGGACACAATTCCTCACATTTACCACAACCTATGCAAAGCTGAGGCCCTTCCTCTTCAGCTGATAATGCAAGAGCTTCTTCAATAATTGTCCGATCACCCAGCATACTTGCTTCATTGATAATTTCAAAAATTTCAGGGATATTAACGCCCTCTGGACAAGGCATACAATATCTACAGCCAGTACAAGGCACTTGTATTCTTGAAGCATAAACTGCCCGAACCTTATCAACCAGAGACATGTCTGCGCTGGTTAGAGTATTCGGAAGAGCTGAAGTCGCAATACGCAAGTTCTCTTCGAGTTGGTTCTGCTGATTCATTCCGCTAAGAGCAATACTGACTTCAGGCGAATTCCAGACAAAACGCAGTGCCCATTCGGCGGCAGTTCGACGAATCGATGCTCTATCCCATATTTCTTGCACCACTGGTGGTGGATTTGCTAGGGCACCACCGCGCAGAGGTTCCATTATCGCTACTCCAATCCCCTTAGCTGCGGCGTAGGCTAATCCAGCGCGACCAGCCTGGTTTTCAATATCAAATAAGTTGTATTGTATCTGGCACATATCCCAATTGTAGCCGTCCACAATTGTTTTAAAATTATCATAGTTATCATGGAAGGAAAATCCGGCAAATCTTATTTTTCCCTCTGCTCGGAGTTTGTCAAAGAACTCGCAAACACCAATGTTAACTAGGTGTTCCCACGTTTCTCCGTCGAGACCATGGATTAGGTAAAAATCAATAAAGTCGGTGTTTAGTCGTTTCAACTGAGAATTGAAAAACCGATTCATATCAGATCGCTTTTCTACCAGCCAACCTGGTAGTTTAGTTGCTATCATGACACTTTGGCGAAGATTGCTTGACAATGCACGACCTAGGAAAGGCTCACTGTTACCAGCCCTATCTGGTGAACTAGAATGATATGTATATGCAGTATCAATATAGTTCACGCCCTGTTCAATAGCATATCGTAATAACGTCGTTGCCGCGGTTTCGTCAATTGAGTCAAAGCGATTTTTCTTCACGGGTAAGCGCATACAACCAAAACCTAGTGCGGACACTTTAACACCAGTTTTCCCCATCGTTCTATATTGCATATCAATACCCCTTTATATTTGGTCTTTCGCTAATGCATATAATTTTCCTGATCAAAATAATGGTAACGTTAATTTTATTTGTAGATGTTCATCTAATCAAACTCTTTTACTTAACTCCTTAACTCACAAGTATCTTAATCAATTCAAAATAGCGGTTGTCTTGACTGTTTTTCCGAATTGCTCTTTGGGTTATGCTAGGGATAGGGGACAGGTTCATCGTCTCTTCTACTCTATCATAATCCACAAAATTCCACCAACAAGAAAAGAATTCCTGCCAAATTATCAAAAATTTTACACGAATTCTTTTCTTCGCAATCTACGTTCATGCAGACATAAGGGTGTCGCTTTTCCGCCCCCCTAACATACGTTCGCCCCGTTTTTAAAGTCTATGAAAACATAACACACACATATTGAATTTTACAAAAACCCATAAACCCTCTGAAATCAGGCTATTCCCGCTCTATCAACGCAATGCACTCAACATGTGTTTTGATAGAAAGGTAATACTAATACACGAATATGATTTTCGTGTAAAGGTGCGACACCCCAACGAGGGGTGTTGCATTAGTTTTGATGAATAGCAATTTTATTTCCAACATACTTGTCAGTCATATAAACGTACGTATAACCCATTGAGTAATCTCAAACAATATTAATATTCAAGTGAAAACAAAACAGGTGTTGATTGGAATTATCATCCAAAATAATTAACTGATGAACCTCTGCGGGCCAAAGAGGTATAAAAATATTCCATAGGTAAATTTAAGGTAATAAGGAGTGTTTTGGAAAATGTTACAATCAATTGCACCTAATTTCTGTCTACCGGCGTATTATCAAGATGGTCAGAAGGATATCTGCCTCAATACATACAGAGGCGGGTGGGTCTTTCTACTGTTTTACTCTTCCGATTTTAGCTTTGTCTGACCCACTGAATTGTCGGCAGTTGCTGGCCTATATAAGCAATTTCAAGACTGTGAGGTTGAAGTACTTGCTATAAGTACAGATGGTGTACTCTCGCACAAAGTCTTTCGCGAAATTTCTCCCCATGCTATGCAAGTAACCTTCCCGCTCTTATCAGATCGGACAGGCGAAGTTTCAAAAGCCTACGGTGTTTATTCGCAAAAAGGAACAGCTTACCGAGCTACTTTCTTAATAGATCCAGATGGCATTATCCGACACTATGCTATATATCCAGACGAAATAGGCCGTGAAATAGCTGAAGTGCTGAGGTTGGTTAAAGGATTGCAATTGTTTGACCAAACACAGCTACTCGAGCCTGCCGGATGGCAACCCGGTATGAAAGGAATGCAGGCAAACATTCAGGACGCGGGACATATATAAGCATCCTAGAGTATTCTTTTTCCTTTTACAACTATGTTACTTCTTTTGAGCAAAATCTTAGTAATTAATGTCTCACTCTTTTACGTTTAGCCTACAAATCAGTAGCAAAATAATATTAATCAAGCGGCTAAACTGTATAACCTCTAGACCTGCAACTCTTATTTTGTTTAAGTAACAAGAGCTATTAAAGGAGTACCAAAATTGCAAATAGCAATTATTTCCGACACTCATTTAAAAGAGCAATCCATAAACTTAGAACTTCTTGGAAACCAATTAGCTGGTGCTGATCTTGTAGTCCACGCCGGAGACTATGGCGACTACCAGGTTATGAATTATTTCAGAAACCGATTTAACTTTATTGGTGTCTGGGGAAATGTTGACGATAATAGCATCAGGTCGTGTTTGAATGAAAAAGAGATTATAGAAGTTGGCTCATTGCGTATTGGTATTATTCACGGTCATGGAGAAAAGAAAAATACTCAAATGAGAGCCTACGACGCATTCGATAATACTACATTAGATGTAATTATATTTGGCCACAGTCATCAGCCGAGTATATCTACAAAAAATAAGGTGCTAATGTTGAATCCAGGATCAGCCTTTCAAAAAAGAAAAGAACGATGGTTCTCCTATATTTCCCTGTTTATAGACCACACCGAGTTACATGCAAGTTTGGTACTATTTAATAAATGATCATATCCGTTTTTGAGATCCTTCATAACCACGCCCGCTCGGTTTTGAAACTTATTTCGTAGAGATGGATAAAAATCCACCGCTGATGATAATGCATTATTGGTGGATTTTTTCTATGGCATTTTTTAATAGCTTTTGGAGAACCGCAGCAAAGACTGTAATCACCAGTGAAGCAAAGATAGGTAAAATAGGATATAGCATATGGGCATAATCTGGATTTACTGGATTTTTAACTAACCAAAGTAGTCCCAAAATACACAAAGCAAGAACTGGAAAGCCTATAACAATAACAGCCACCTTTAAAAAGAGTGTTTCTCGTTTCATATAAAGCTCCTCGATTACTTATTGCTAGCTTATTTTAACGCACACAATAAATTATTATTGAGTTTATTGTTAATTCCAGACAATAATATAAACATCCCTTATTCGGATGGCTCTGTTAGTTCGCACGTCCAGCCTGATTGTTTTTGCCCTTAAGTTTCAATGCGGTGCAAATGTTATTAAACACTGTTGCAGCGTACTCGTCAGTCGTTATTACTCTTAGTTGCTGAATATGCATAGAATATTTTCCTTCGGCGGTGATTAAATGGAATCAGTTATAGAAACGTCTTTACGAACTGTGATTGGATTTGTCTTTTTGTTGGCCCTGACTAGAATCCTGGGTAAAAAACAGCTCGGTCAGTTGACCTATTTTACGTATATAACAGGAATTGCTATGGGTAATATAGCTGGTGATATGGTCGTACATAAGGATGTCGCAATCGCAGACGGACTTGCAGGCCTCACTATCTGGGCGTTTTTGACTTTCGTTGTCGAATACGCCAGCCTTAAGTCCCCACGATTCGGGTTGCCTTGGACGGGGAGCCCACTATCGTCATAAAACGGGGACAAATAATGCAAAAAGAATTAGCCAGCCACCGGCTTAATATGGATGATCTTAGTATGATGCTTAGGATGAATAATGTGTTTTCCATAAAGGATGTCGACTATGCTATTCTTGAACCCAATGGGGAATTGAGCATACTCAAAAAACCACAAATTGAAACTGTCACAAGAAAAGATCTTAATATTAGCTCTTCTCAGCATAAATACTTACCCACCGAAATTATTGTTGATGGACAGTTGGTAGAAAAAAATCTAAAAGAAATTAACCTTACTAAAGAAGGTATTTTGGAGGAGATTAACAAGGCGGGGTATCATTCATTTGCTGATATATTTTTTGCGGAGTTGCAGAGCGATGGAACTCTCTACCTTGAAGGAAAATTACGATAAATTTAATTTCTAAATAAGTTGACTATATCGATCATATCGTGTCCTGCTTTCTTAAAGCCCTACATTCTTGATCATCTTTTTTATCAATGTAAAGTGTGCCATCCGGCAGATAGTAAGCAACCAATACTTCTTTTATACTTTCTATCCCTTGTACCCTTAGTTGCTGCATCAAAGTATCTTCCGTCATTCCGGAAAACTTTAGGTTCTCATAGATGATTTCCCCGTCAACGATGAGTTCTTCACTGATATACTGCGTATTTATTTGAGCTTTAGGAGTAATATTTAAATCCTGATTTGTGACATTTTGAAACTGGGATTTTTTCATAATACTTAAGGTGCCATTTGGTTCCATCAACGCTAATTCAACCTGATTCGGGTCAAAAATGTTTTCATTTCTAAGCTGCATTAAAATATCATTCACATTATAATATCGTTTTCCCAAATTCTCTTCTAAAATCTTTCCCTTATGAATGACGATGATAGGCTCACCGTCCAATAACTTGCGGGCTGGTAGACTTTTTAAAGTTATAATATTAGTTGCAAAAACCCATGCGCCCCAAATAGCTGTACTAAAAATCCCATACCATAGAGGAGTATCCGGGTCCATCGTCACATTGGCAATGATGGAACCAATTGTTATCGCATTAACGAAGTCAAAAAAAGTCAGCTGAGATATATCTTTTCTTCCAAGTATCCGGGTAACTGCCAAGAGAAAAATATAGCTTACACTGGTGTTAATAGTGAGGATTAAAATGATTTCCATGCTAGAGCGTTCCATTTTGCTTTCCCCCTAAATATAATCCGCCTCTAGTAAATGTTGTGTTACGTACGTAGAGCGTATTCCGGCTTATATTCATTTACCTAACCCTTCCCAATGCAACCGTGCTTCGCTCAGTTCCGCAAATGCACTACCTTTCTCCTCTGCATCGAGTAGAACACTCCAATCTGTTATCCCCCAATTCCACTAGTACTCTGAATAATATAGTTTCCCTGAGTAATCAAGCGTTGCAAGGAAGATATGCTCCGGCATAAAAGCACACTGGGACGATAATAAGGCGCGGAAGCTCGCTAACGTGTGTCCCATCTGAAGTACATTTTCTTCTACGATTATACCGTCGTTGATTACAACAAGCGGGGCTTGATGGTTTTGCACTGAGATGTTTAAGTCCTTTGACGTTACGGGACTAAACTCCGGTTTCTTTATGACACTTATATGACCACTTGTCTCTAATATGGCATACTCAATTTCACTTAAATTGAACACGTTCACTGCCCGTAGCTCCGATAATAGAATTTCTATTGGCATTAAGCTCTTTACCATATTGTCCCGAACCAATTTTCCCTTTGCAATCAGTAGCATTGGTTCACCCATTAAAAACCTAGAAAAGTCTCTATTCCTTGTGGAGGCGGTAGAGAGAAGATAGTGCGAAATATATATAGTAACTACTGCCACTATCGTTGGCATAAACCCAATTTTAGGATCAAATAGGGGCGATGCTGCTAGTCCGCCCATCATCCAGAAAAAGGCGAAGTCATAAGCTGCATAGGGTCCTCCAGCACGTCGCGGAAGATATCGCCCTAGAAAATATATCTCTACACCTACTGCCAGTGTCCTATAAAACCAATCGATATAGGATAACTTTTCTGCTGGGAAAAGAAAGTTAACCATACTATTCTACCTCTTTAGGAGTAATATATATCTTCCCATCTGTTTCGAATAAAGCAAGAAATATGTCCTTATCCCTTTTATCGGGAAATTGTGTTGCAATTTGTTTATTTAGCCAGTCATTTGTTTGACCTACCCGTTCTAATGCCTTTATCTGCAGCTTGCCATCATAGATTAATATTTCAAATAAATTAGCCGATGCTGTTTGAATATTGAGCTGTTTTTTATGTACAGGGGAAGCCGTTGCCTTTTTCAGCACATTTACTTTCCCCGTCGGTTCAATATATGCTTCCTGCACCTCAGATAAATTGACTGCTTCTTTTAAGCGTAGTTGAGCCATCAGATTGTCAAGAGTAACATGAACACGATCCAGATTATCTTTTAGAATTTGCCCATTGAGTATTAGTGGTATTGGTATCCGGTCGACTATCCTAGGAAACTTAATATCTAGGTAGGAAGTAAACGCATTTACGCATGCATACGTAAGTATAATAATAACACCTTCAATTATTGATGTTTTAGGATTCACCATCCGAACTGCCGCCAAACTCACAATCCCTGCAGCAACTAAATAATTGTGACCAGCTAATATACCTACCTGCCGCTGGCGCATGATCCGCGTACCAAGAATTAGAAACATATATAAAACTGCGACACGGATTATCATTGCCCAAATTGGCAGTTCTTCTGCCCCATGTAAAATGCTCTGTATCATTTTACACCCCCGAAACGCAGTTTAGATGTGTTTTCAAACGATTTTCCGCTATCACTTGGCCATCAATAATCAGTTCGTGTCCAGCCATTTGACTATCTGTTGCCTGTTGTCCTGGTATAGACATATCACCTGAAGTTAAAGGTTGAAACTGGCTCTTCTTTAGAATACTTATCTGCCCGTCTGTTTCAATAATCCCAACTTCCACTTGTTTGGGGTCAAATACACCTTTTTCCCGAAGCTGCTTTAATAAGTCGTTTATATTATAATTTCTACTCGCTAGTTTTTCCTCAAGTAT
The DNA here is from genome assembly GCA_023443285.1 of Bacillota bacterium. Classification (GTDB taxonomy): domain Bacteria; phylum Bacillota; class Negativicutes; order Sporomusales; family Sporomusaceae; genus Sporomusa. The sequence continues at coordinate 6,183 of JAEZVB010000018.1, read as the reverse complement.
ATTACCCTTGTGTATTTCATTTGCCATCCACCCTTTATTCTTCATCATCCAAACGCTTCATCGCAGGCTCGGGGATAAACAATTTCTCACCATATTGGGAATCATTAAGTCTGCTTTCTCGTTGTAACTTTAGACCTGCGATCATAATTAGCCTCATTATACTTGCTATAAATATCATAAACAAATAAGAATAATAGAGCTTCCAGTCGTGTACCTTGAGAACATCAAAAGATGATAGTAGTGGCCATAATAGGAATGATGTCAGTCCTTGGACGACAATAAGCATGAGAAAAAACGAGCGCCAATTAAAGGCATACTGGTATACGAGCATAAGAGATAGTGGTATAACCGTGAGGTCGTTCAGAAAAAGACTGTACCCCATAGGGAATAAATCCGTGGTATACGTCCAGCGGCCTGACGAAATTCCCCAGTTATCAAATATTACTCGACAGACAGCAATGAATGAGCCATATAGAAGAAGCTCAACAATACGACGTTTATCGGCCAATTTCCACCATATAAAATACGAAGTGGCGATAACTACTGCAATTAACAACCACGGGAACGTAAAAAAAGATTGTTCCCATAGCATCCCTTTTATTTGCCAAGATTCTATTCTTAGTTGGTGAAGCTTCTCAATGGGCTCCATAAGCTCCCCCCCATATTAGTGTTTAATACAAATTAGTATCTTTATCTATGGCTCCGGCTATTCTTAACTAGCATTATTATTTTTAAGCCCTCAACCGCCCCTTCTTTACCCTTGTGCTATGCGAATCCGTCAACATATCCCATGTTTTTGTTCTTTACAAATTTACTATGTCGTAGACAGAGAAATAGGGTTAAATAAAAAAGAAGAGTCGGCATCAACAGACTCTTCTTGGGACAGGCTAGCTCCTAAATGACAGATTCCTCTATTTTATATTGGTAATATTTTTCAGATAGCTTATGTATCATTCCAGCTAAAACGTTCAATTATCTTATATCCATTATTGTGAAAGCATCTCGCGGCTTTCAAGATTTACTATTACTCTTCGTTTTAACCGTTCTTCCAGTACACTTTTGATAGATTGCCCCAGCTTTTCTTCTGGCTTAACTGTGCTTAACAATCTAACGTTCACTACATAAGTACCTGATCCCTTCCGGTACTCTAGCGAATAGTCTTCTAGCTTAGCCTCAGGTAACAACGCAATCTTCTCAGTTATAATGTGTTCAATTACATCTTCTGGAGTAGAGCTCCTTACTACTTCTACTATTTCCTTTTCTTTAATTTTTGGCAGTAGCTCACGGTAGGTATCAACACTCGTTTTATTGTCTACCTTCTGTACTAACACTACATCAGCATTAACTGCTACAGGTTTTCCTAGACGTAATTCCAAGATGTTTTCCATCTGCCTAATGTTTTCGGGAGCAATAACTTTCGTCCCCCGGAAAGCTGCACCAACGGTAAAACCTGCTTCCTGCTCTTTAAAATCAATAGAAATCAGGGTCGAATGAGGCGAAATAACCTGTAGCGCTTCATTTAACGTTGCTCTTACGATCTTCTCAGTATGTGCTTTAACATATGTCTTGTACATTATAAATGCCAGCGGAATCGATACCACAATGAGTAAAATAACAGGGTAGATAAGCCTGTTATTTGCCTTACCATCATTACCATTGCTTTCACTGCTAGCTTCACCATAGCCTTTAAAAAAACCCACAAATTCGAACATGGCAATTGCAGCAACATTAATAGCGATCATATTAGCTATAAATAGTAATAAAGCTCCAATCACAACAACAAAATCTTGCTTTGCTAATCCAATACCAACTACGCACAATGGTGGCATAAGCGCAGTAGCGATAGCAACCCCCGGCAAGGTTGCACCTTGGGGTTTAACACAAATAGCATAAGTACCTGCTGCGCCGGACGCTAAGGCAATGACTAAATCTAGTATGGTAGGCGAAGTGCGAGCCAAGACCTCTGGAGTTATCTCGGCACTAGGCAGAATTAGAGTAAGAATAGTTGCCAGAGTAACTGCAAGCACTGATCCCGCTGCTTCTGCTCGCCCAGCAGTTTTTAGTGCTTCATTATCACCAAGGGTAATGGCGAGCGCCCCCCCAAGTATCGGCCCCATAAGCGGTGCAATCAGCATTGCCCCAATTACTACTGCGGTGCTATTGGATAGTAGACCATAAGTAGCTACAGTACAAGATAATACCACCATAACAAAATAATATTTATTCGGTCTAGCATCATCGTTAACCTTAGCAATAATCACCTTCTGCTGTTGCTTAAAAGTACTAGCGTTCATAGCTCCCCCCCAAAAAAATTTTATACATAAAGGAGCCTGTGTTGACAGACTCCTTCAAATAAGTATATATACCTTTATTTAATTATAGTAAAATAAAGAAGGATGGTCAACCGTACCCCCTCTCAGGCACTTTGTTTATTACTTGTTAAGTAACAGGGTTTGCGTAGGATAAGCGAATTCAATACTATGTTGTTCAAATTCTTCTTTCAGCCTCAAATTTATAGCTTGATGAATGTCCATATATTGAGTGTAGTCATTTCCGTTAACATAATAGACTATTTCGAAATCTAAGCTAAAATCACCAAAAGCAGTAAAATGGGCACGATCAAATTTTGTCCCTTCTATTGCTTCAATAACGTCTCGGACAATCTTCGGTATTTCTTTAAGTTGGTTTATGGAGGTAGAATATACCACACCTAACTTAAATACTACTCTTCGGGTAGACATACGTTTGTAGTTCTTAATACGTGAATTAGTAAGGTCCGAATTAGCAAAAACCAGTTGTTCCCCACCCAAACTGCGAATACGTGTAGTTTTAATGCCAATATGCTCAATGGTTCCCGCATGCTCGCCAATAACAATAAAATCACCAAGCTCAAAAGGTTGATCAAAAACAATGGCAACATAGCTAAATAGATCACCTAGTACAGCTTGTGCGGCAAGGGCTACTGCAATACCACCGATTCCCAATCCTGCTACAACTGCGGATATTTGAAACCCGAGGTTATCCAGAAGAAATACAAAGCCAATTCCCCACACCATTACTTTTAGAATCGGCATAATGACTTTTAGGCTGCGCTCTTTTTCGACATTGTCCTTTTTCTTTAAAGCTACTTCCAGCGTAAAGTCGGCTACTGCAACAAAAAAACGGATACCGGAAAACGTTAGGATTATCTTTCCAAAAATTTCAATCGTCATAGCTAGGGTTTGATTCAACACCAAACCACGGACAGCCATATAAAAGGCTGCAAAGTATAATGCTGGCATTACCGTTTTTTCTAGATTAATAAAAATAAGCTCATCAAACTTGGATGTTTGTTCTACCAAAGCCTTTAGACGGCTAATGATAATCGCATCAATAAACTTAAGAGCAATTACGATTGCCGAAAAAATAAGCAAAGAAACCATGTATTTCTCGATACTGTTATGGAATATAGTTTGTTGTAAAATTTCTTGCAATATCAATCCCCACCTTCCACTGCTCTAGAGGTATCGTCCATACAGTTTTGCTGATCAGAATTAGTATTCTGTTTCGACAAAATACATGCAATCCCCTTTTAACCAGTTATAACCAAGGGCGGAAACACTAAAAGATTTGTATTCAATAAAACCGCTATGCTAATTGTTCCTTTATTTTAATTGCGCCATAAAGTAATAAAGACCCTGGGGATTTACCCCAAGGTCATTGACTACTAACATTGTTACATCGACGCCATTTTCCTACATTGTTCTGCGCACATGCGGCAGATACTAGCACATTCCTGACAGTGATCGTCTTTGAACATCGCACATTCTTGTGCGCATTGATCACATATCTGCGCACAAAGCTGACAGTGTGCTTTAGAAAATTTGCCGTTCATAGACATCATTGACACTGACATTTGACACATCATTGCGCATTCTACAAGCATGCTTACACAATTTTTTCTTGCATTAATATCAGGCTCATTTAAGCATGCATTAAAGCATTCATAGCAGGCTTGTTCACATTTTTGACATGCATCAATACAGAATTGCATTTTATTACTAACTGGTGCTACTACTCCCACAGGCAGTCCCTCCAAATATAATATAGTGTTTAGTTTCCATAATTATTATTTGGTTTTAGTCCTGATCATATTCACTATTTTTTTAGATTTCTTTTGATAAGAAATTTTTCAACCATTTTTTAAAAGTTATACATAAATATTTAAATATGGGAAATATCAAGTATAAATGCCTTAACTAGCAGGAATGGTCTATCAATGCACAAACAAATATTTATGAGGTAACCATGGATCTTACTTTCACACTTGGATGGCAAACTGTTATAACCATTATTTTTGGTTCTCTAATTCTTCGTCTTGCGGGACGCAAATCTTTATCCCAGATGACTATCGCGCAAACTGTTGTAATGCTCGCCGTTGGTACTGTCCTAATAGAACCGCTAGTCGGCACTAATCTTACCAACACCTACATTGTAGTCGCAATTGCTGTAGTTACACTTATCTTTATTGAATACGCGGAAATTATCTTCCTGCATTAAAGATACTATTTACAGGAGAGCCTGTTATTATCATTCAAAATGGACAAATTAACCGTGAGAATCTTAAGCGTGTTCGCATGACATGGAGATGGAACTCCGTCAGGCCAGTATCCCAAATGCCTCTGAAGTTAAATGGGCAACTGTCTTACCCTTTGAAAATCTATTAATAATGCTATAAACGATTGACCCGGTAATAATTCCAACGACAGATTGCACCATAATCCCTGGATGGAATACAGAAGAAATTTCCATAGCCACCGCTGAAGAAAGCGAAACAACAAGTGCAAAATAGTTCCTAGCTTCAAAGGTTTTGGCAATTCCATCGATATACGCTTCGCCTCTTGGAGTATATTCAGTTTGTTCAAGTCCTTTTAGGCTTTCTCGTTCTGTTTTTCGCACATCTCGGAAATGCTGAATGGCTAGTGCAAGAAAGGTTACAGCAGTATAATTGTTTATACAGAATCATGTCTCCACCTTCATGCACCGACATACTAGATGCAGACCAAGAAAGAATACCGATTGGAGCCAGGTTTACTGAGCAAGAGATTGCCATGCATACAACATCGACCTTATGGATCTTATGAAACTCATGTACACAAATTATAACAACGTGTACAAGAAAGGATATCTCCCCTACCACCTCCTTTTTTCGCCCGAAATGTTAAATCAATTAGCAATACTTATTTTGGACTCTCTCTGGCCACATGAGATGCTTCCATATGGAATACTGCCGCCAAGATGTCTTTGGCAATTGGAGCCGCCGACTGCGAACCGTACCCGCCATGCTCCACCACTACCGCTACCACAACCTGGGGATTTTCAAACGGCGCATAAGCGACAAACCAGCCATGATCATCGCCCTGCGAGTTCTCCGCCGTCCCAGTCTTCCCGGCTAAAGTAACGGGGAAGCCCTGAAAAACATGCGCGGCCGTGCCGCCAGGCAAAGCTACATCCTGTAACGCATGGCGAATAATCGCCAGCGTAGGCCCGGATATAGTTGCGCGCCCTGTCTGTTCCGGCAAAAACGCCTGGATGGTTTTCCCGTCAGGCGAGACAATTTTACTGACCAAAAAAGGCCGGTAGCGGTAGCCGCCATTGGCAACCTCACCCATAACCATCGCCATTTGCAGCGGTGTCACCAAATGAAAGCCTTGACCAATCGCGGCATCAAACGTTTCCGACAGATACCACCTATCCTCGTACATTTCTTCCTTATAGCGCCGGTTTGCCACCAACCCCTTTGCTTCTCCCGGCAAATTAATGCCGGTTGCAGCCCCTAGTCCATACAGCCGTGCATATTTTTCCAGATTGTCAATGCCAACCCGGTTGCCCATTTCATAAAAGTAGACATTATCCGATTTGCTTAAAGCCTCTTTAAAATCAATCCAGCCCAGGGCTTCCCCTCCGGCATTTCCTTTCGGAATCAGCCAGTGCTTGCCGGTATCTAATATTTTTTCTTTCGTGGTAACCTTGCCTAATTCCAACGCCGCCGTACCTGTAATAATTTTAAAAACAGAACCCGGCGGATATTCCCCGGCAATGGCGCGGTTTGTCAGCGGGTTAAACGGATTGCCGATAAGCACATCCCAGTCTTTTTCTGAAATGCCGCCATTAAATACATTCGGATTAAACGCAGGTCGGCTC
>JAEZVB010000045.1 GCA_023443285.1 Bacillota bacterium | reverse complement strand
GCATGCATTGCAATCAGCGAGCGTGTCCAATCCAGTGTTTCAGCGATGGAGGGTTGTTTGTTAAGTGTCAGGTTATGACGCAGGTGGTTGACAGCTGTGGCAATTTGCAGTGCCAGTTTTTCGGTAGCTTCGGGAATTTTAGCGCGAATAATATTGATTTCCTTTTCAATGGAAGGATAGTCAATATATAGATACACGCAACGACGGCGCAAGCCTTCGGAAAGCTCCCGGTCGTGGTTGCTTGTCAAGATGACAATGGGAATATGCTTGGCAGTCACGGTACCTAGCTCAGGAATGGAAATCTGAAAGTCTGAAAGTATTTCAAATAGGAAAGCTTCAAACTCTTCATCGGTTTTATCAATTTCGTCAATGAGCAGCACCGCCCGTTTGTCGGCGCGGATTGCTTTTAACAGCGGACGTTCGAGCAAATACTCCGGAGAGAAAACATCATGCTCAGTAAGGCTTTGCGAAGCTGTTTCCCGGCTCATTTGGATTTTGATTAATTGCCGCTGATAATTCCATTCATATAAAGCCTTATTCTCATCTAAGCCTTCATAGCATTGCAGACGGATAAGCTCTGTATCAAATATATTGCTGAGTACTTTGGCAATTTCAGTTTTACCAACACCAGGCGCACCTTCAATTAAGAGTGGCTTTTCCAGTTTTAAGGCCAGATAGATAGTAGTTAATAATTCTTTATCGCTAATATACCCTTGTGCTTCGAACGCGTCTTTTAATTCTGCCGCAGTTAGTAGTTTCAATTGATTATCCATAATATATGCTCCTATCTTTTTGAAAAGATGTTGCTTTAATTTTACAGCATATTGATAATAATTGACAAGGGAAAACAATTCTTTTTTACCATAACGTAAAACGTAACTTAGCAAATGAAGCTACAGACAACAGCAAATGGCTAGCTGGTGCTAATCATATTTTCGAAAAAAATACAAGTTACCTTGGCGATAACTTGTATCTACTTCCTACTATAAATTCAACTTTTACAGGTTGATACCAATAAATTCTCCACTTTTGAATGGCGTATTCTCAATTAGTTGGTTTGGTAGAATATCAAAGTGTTTAAAAAACTTCTTTGCACCAATATAGGCACCTTTTGCCGCATAGCGTACAGGAAATGTATTAGGTTTTAAATCTTCTGTAGGCAAAATTCCGAGAGCTTGTTTTTCAGAATCATAGCCCAGCATACAAAAATGACTATTGTCTAAAAGTTGGGTAGCGTTTTTGTTAAAGACTATGCGGCCATTAGGACGCACTTCCACCGAGGGTTGGTCGTTTTTGGGCAATCGTACGCGATGTGGTTCAAATAAAGTAAAAGTAAAATTGTTTTCTTCACTCATGGTAATCACTCCTTGGCAAAGTAAGTATTAGTACAAAGTATGCTCAAATTAATAAAACTATAAACATTATTCTGAAAAAAATCATAATATAGTAAAGCCAATAACGATTTTCTCATATAAAGAAAGTTTTTATAGTAACACTGATCACGGCAGGAATTTTATTAACTTGGGCATAATTTATGTTAGAAGGGTCTATTTACCGTTAGTCATTTGTTATCACATAAAATATAGAGAGGAGATTATAATGAATCAAACATGGTTTAAAATACTGGCAGTCATGATTGCAGGCAGTATGCTTAAGTATCTGGTTTTTAGCACGTTAGCTTGGGTGGTTATTGATTTGGCTGTATTAGGAGTGGCTTATTTAATAATACGGCGCGATCCGTTTACAGATTTGAAACATTCCATGTTGTTTCTTGGCGGGTTAACAGCTGTCAATGTATTAGTTGATCTAGGGATTATTGGTGGAATGATTGGCAATCTTCTGTTATTAGCCTTGTTAGCCTACATGATGTTTGGTCGCGGCTACAATTATCGTCGGCGTAGATAATAGGAGACACTTTATTATGTTAGACAATCGGCTTATTACGAGAACGGGGCTACTCCTGGCGCTTACCTTGCTTTTTCAGTCATTACGTTTGTTTATTCCATTACCGCCTTTTTTGTCTAGCTTTATTATTGGTAGCTTGGTTAATGCTTCTTTGCTGATTGCCGCCGAAAAAGCAGGCTTATGGCCGGGGCTCATTATTGCTGTGGTTACACCAATAGTAGCCTATTTTCAAATGCTGTTGCCGATACCCGTCTTTATTATTCCTGTTGCTTTGGGGAATGCGGCCTATATTTACTTGTTTTTATTTGCCAGTAAGTGGGGGCGTATTCCGGGGACTTTCTTAGCAACAATCGGTAAAACCGGACTATTATACACAGCATTTACTTGGCTGTTAACATTAATTGCACTTCCTCCAAAATTGTCTGCTGGTATAATGCTTGCCATGAGTTGGCCGCAATTAGTTACTGGCTTATTAGGCGGCTTATTAGCCTCATTAATAGTTAAACGTATTCGTTAACACTCCGTTTGGAGTGTTCTTTTTTTAACTTAAGGTATTATGCTTACATTTGCAGGACTTTTATAATATTGCAGCAAATAATTCATAAGTTGGCAGTAATGTTTTGAAACTAACTATATTGCAAAATTTTCAGGATTATTGCAAGGGAGGAGTTAGTATGCCTGTTTATCAAGGCTTAACTTTGGCGGATATCGTTAATGTTAAAGTATTGCAGGAAATCCAGGACAAATTTTCTGACGCGACTGGCTTAGCTGCTGTAATTGTGGATAGTGCCGGGCAGCCAGTTACGAACCCAAGCAATTTTACCAGGCTTTGCAATTTTATTCGCTCAACCCCGCAGGGATTATCCAGGTGCATGGGCTCCGATGATTGTGGCGGCAGGATGGCAGCTAGCCAATTATGTCCTTCTGTATATCGGTGTCATGCCGGACTTATCGATCTTGGGGCACCTATTAGTATAAATAAGCAGCACTTAGGAGGCTTTTTAGCAGGCCAAGTAATACTGCCTGAAGATGGCGTGAATATTGCAGAAAGTGTGCTAAATGAAATTGCTGATTTACACCTGGATCAGGAAGTTGTTCTCGACATGTTGCCAGAGATTCGGGTGGTTCCTGAAGAACGAGTTAAAGCTGCTGCTGATTTGCTCTACATCATGACAAATTATATTGTAGAAATTGCTATGGCTAATATTACACAAAAGCAGTTAATGGATGAATTGAAGGCAAAGGCTGATCTGGAAAAGGTGCTAAGGGAAGCCGAGTTAAAGGCGCTGCAGTCACAGGTAAATCCTCATTTTTTATTTAATACCTTAAATACCATTGCTCGTCTCGCCTTGTTAGAAGAAGCACCGCGTACCCAGGAAGTGGTTTATGCTTTATCAGATCTATTGCGCAACAATCTGCGCAATATTGATGAAATGGTATCTGTTGATGAGGAAATTCAATATATAAAAAACTATCTGCTTATACAAAAAATGCGTTTTGGTGATCGAATTCAGGCAACTATTAAGATTCCTGAGCTTTTACTGGAACAGAAAATTCCAGTGATGACTTTGCAGCCCTTAGTGGAAAATGCTATTATTCATGGTCTAGAACCCAAACGGTGTGGAGGCAATATTCATATTTCTGGCTGTATTCAGGGAAATCAATATGAACTAAGCATAACTGATACAGGGGTTGGAGTTACCAATAGTCAGATTGAACGAATTTTTCGTAATGAAAAGCGGGTTTCTGGTAAGGGGCAAACTACCGGTTTGGGAATCATTAATGTACATAAACGTATTCAGCATTATTTTGGGTCTGACTGTGGGCTTTCTATCAGTGGGGAACAAGACCTAGGAACAACCGTGAAGATTTCTCTGCCTTATCAATTTACTACGCAAGAGGTTAGAATGTAACAAAAAAATATTATCAAATGGAGGAGACTTATTATGAATGAACAAAATCAGGTACAAGGTGTTACTAAGGATTTGACAGGACAATATTTTAAAGAAGGATATAATTGTGCCGAATCGGTTGTCAGAGCCTTTCGCGACTATTATAAATTAGATATTTCGGATGAAGCTCTCAAAATGGCTTCTGGTTTTGGAGGCGGTCTGGGACATGCCGGTTGCATGTGTGGTGCACTGTCTGGCGCTACCATGGTGCTTGGCATGCTGCAGGGCCGAGCCAATAAAGAGCAAAGCCGTGAACCCATTTATGGCAGTGCACAGGAATTCCATGAGATTTTTACCGGGGAATTTGGCGCAGCTTGTTGCCGGATACTAAACCCGCACGCTTTTGGCAGTCAGGAACAACGGCGTACCTGTTTAAAGCTTACTGGTACTACCGCCGAACTATTGCTAAAATATCTCCAGGATAAACAATTAGTACCGGTTAAATAGTTAAAATACTCTGGATAGCAGTTTGCCATTGTCGGTTAACCATTTACGACATTCCCGGTAGTTAGGAGAAAATCGACTGACTTGTTCCCAAAACTTGGCGGAATGATTGGGGACAAGCATATGGCATAGTTCATGAATTACCAGGTAATCAGCTACCCATGGTGGAGCCATGATAACCCGCCAGTTATAATTAATATTGCCAAGACTCGAGCAACTGCCCCAACGGGTTTTTTGATCCCTAATGGTTATTTTGGCAGGGCGAACACCAATAGCAGTAGCCCAATGCCTAGTTTTATCGCAAAAGAGGTTACCAGCCTGGTCAACAAGCCAGGCCTTTACTATTTGCTCAAGGATACTAGCAGCTTGTTGATGATCAATGTAGTTTTGCGGCAATTTTACCAATAATTCGCCATACCTTACTACTACTGTTACTTTGGAATCAGGTAAAATCGTTATAGTATATGGCTCGCCATTATAAAGTAGCTGCGAGCCGCATGCCACCTGCTGGTTGACTGGATTTTCGGCCAATGAGGCCAGCTTGCTTAAGCGTCTCCTAAGCCATTTGCTCTTGGCAGTAAAAATATGTTCAACATCAACCTTAGCCAATTTATTTGGTGTGGCAATTTCCACGGTAGCAGTGGGGAGTATCCTGAGTTGAATGGCTTTTCGCCGTTTATCTACTAGTATGGTATACGTAATATATTGTCCATCAAGGTTAATTGTAGGCACAACGTTCAATCCTTCCTTATTAGAAAACAGCATTAGTTCTCTTTACAATAAGGATATATATTTTGTTAGTAGGTTACATTCTCCTTTAAACTAAAACAAAAAAACTCTAGAAAAACGTACTTGACAATAACAAGGCCAAATGGTATCATAACAAATGTCCGATGCAGGACGTAAACAAAATAAATGCCGGAGTGGCGGAATGGCAGACGCAGTTGACTCAAAATCAACCGGGGTTTCCCCGTGGGGGTTCAAGTCCCTTCTCCGGCACCAGATAAAAACTTACAGAATACTGTAAGTTTTTATTTTTAAGAAAATAAGAAATAAAAAATAAATTGTAAAATATTTACAATATTTCATAAAAATAGCAGGAAAATCACCTTGGATTCGCGAATACTATCGCAACAACAAAATCATAGAGGTGATTTTTATGACAGAATTACTGAGTATTAAAGACATATCTCAAGAATTGGGCATTCCCCAAAGCACATTGCGGTATTATCGCGACTTATTTCTGGATTATTTGCCGGCAACCGGCGAGGGAAAAAAGAAACGATTTTATCCAGAAGCCATTAAGGTGTTTGAGGCTATATCCAAAAGTATGCATAAAAACAAGAGTTTTGAAGACATTACCAATGACCTCAATCAACGGTTTACTCGTTTTATTGAGATTGATGAAACTAATGAAGAAGCGCAAGAAAGCAGCGCAACACAATCGCAACAGCAAGAAATTAGCCAAATACAAGCGTTATCGCCATTAACACAGCTTGACGGTTCTGCGATAATGGCGGTTGTTGCTTCGCAAAACCAAGCCTTACAACAAATAGCTGCAACCATTAGTGTTGTTAATGAACAACAGGAAGAACTACAGAATTTAAAATCAGAGGTAACCAAATTGGAGGAAAGATTAGAAACTGAACTTACGGATCACTTTCAATTAGTAGATTGCCGGCTGCGTCAGATTATGGAGGAAAAGGAAACTAGTAAGCCCAAGTCGTTTTGGCAGCGTTTATTTGCTTAAATTTTAGACACATATTGATTCAATTTGATAAGGAGGCGGCCAGGTTATGATTACTTGGCTGCCTCCTTTTTTTAAACGACCCAGAGAACGCACACTATTCCGGGTTGGCATGAAAAAAACTATATTGCTTTATGTCTGATAAAATCCTAACTTGTTTGCCTTATACCATTCTTCAATTTTTTCAGTAGTTTTTACATTCAAATACAACATAATTTCCCTTGCAAATTCTAAAGTAGCTGTACCATTTGCAGTTATAATATCAGAATCACACACTGCTTGTTTTTCGACAAAATTGCAACCGCCCTTGTAATGGGGCGCTTGTGCCTTCATATACTCCAACGTGTTGCCTGAATGTTTGATGGTATCCAAGTATCCATTCTCTGCCATAAAGTTGGCGGCATTGCAAATCGCTGCCACCAGAATATGATGTTGAACGGCAAACTCAACTACAGGTTGAATGGCATTGTTTTTTTGTTCTGTCCAAGCATCGCCGCCACTCAGCAACAACATATCGAAATTTTGGGGGTAATCACTTACCGAATAATCAGGAATGACTCGAAAACCGCCCATGGAGATTTTTGGGGTTTTGTCCAGACTTAATGTTTTTACAATGTAATCCGTTTTTGGCGAATGGAGTTCTGAACAAATATAAGCGGTTTCCCAATCGGCATATCCATCGAAAATGAACACAAGTACTACTTTTTGCATTTTTCCACTTCCTTTCTTAAACTACTATACAATAAAAAAGATGACAGCTATGTGTCATCTTTATAGAGCGCATTTATTTTTTTTAGTCTAGATCTTACTGCTTCTTTTAGTGCAAGTGGCGCTACAACTTTAACTTTGTCTTGCAGACTGAATACTAAATTAGTAGCCCATTCTAACTCAGAAACAAAGAATTGAATCTGTCCCTTTTCTTTTGTGCTGCTCAGCCTATGAATAAATTTTGCATCAATTTTATCGGTTAGGAAGAATTCATTGGTAACATCATATTCTAATATAACTTCAAACCATGAGGTCTGGTCTTGGGAAGAAAATAAACCTACACCAAAATCCTTTCCAAAATCTATTTTTTCAATTGCTTTGAAGTTGAAACTTGTATCCATAATTTCATATGTAGCAATTCGATTGACCTTAAATAAACGGAATATCTGATTATCTTCGCAGAAAGCATACAAATACCAGTATGATTGCTTAAAAACGAGTTTATGAGGTTGAACGATTCGCACTGAACGTGACCTCTTAGAGATATATTCTAGATAAATATAATTTCGATTTTTAATTGCCTTGTGCAAATCAGATACCTTTTCGTGTGTAATGCTGTCTTGAAACCATGAGGACAAATCAATTACATAATCACTTTCTGAAAATACCGTGCTTGTTTCTTCGGGGATTAGCTTTGCCATTAGATTTGTTAAAGAGGTGCTTTCATCAATACTCATCAGGCCATTAAGTGCAGTAAAAACATTTTTTATATCGTTCTTGGAAAGAATATTTCTTTTGAGTTTATAACCCTCAACGATGGCTACCCCGCCACCAATTCCTGAATATGTAACAATAGGAACTCCCGACTCATTTAGAGTATCCAAATCGCGAGAGATTGTACGTTTGGAGACTTCAAACCTTTCCGCTAATTCTTGTATTGTAATCCTATCTGTATTGGCAAGGACACTTAAAACGCCTAATAATCTATCAATCTTCACGATAACACGTTTTCTCCATTCTTATTACTGCAACCTGGAATCATAAATTCTAAATCTTAGATAGGTTGTACGAACTCCCATTTCATCATCTTGTCATTATCATTATAGCGTATTATATTTGATGTTGTATCCCTGAGCATACTTTTTGCGCGTTTTACTGGTGAGAGCCTAATAGAAAGAAAAATGTAAAACCAAGAGTAAAATTACAAATAATGGAAATTTATAACTAACTCTGTTAACTGTTATTGTAAATAGTAAGCCAGTTAAGAAGCAATATGTCGAATTTAACAACGGTAAAAATAGCAGGTACATAAAGGGATGCGGGTTTGTATGCTGCTAATTCGACATGTATTTTTTTATTAATGTCGCTTTTTTACGAAAAGTAATTATTCATATTTTGCAGGAATTACAAAAATTTACAAGAATGTTATTGTCATAAAAAGTAAACAGTCAGTAGGAGGTAGGTCGACAATGTCTGTGGCAGAAGCGCTTAATAAAAAAATAGTGTATATGCGCGGAGAGGATGACTATAACGACTCTATTGACACTACTACAGGGATTATTTTTCTTGATAACGAGCTTAGGGTTAAAAATCTTAATCGAGAAGCTGAGAAAATCTGTGGTATTGAGCGAAACAGGTCAATTGGTAAGAAAGCAGGTGATGTTTTTAAGCATCACGGCGATAAATTTTTGCAAGCCTTTCATCTAGAAGAATATGAAGAATTAAATACGCTTAATTTAAAGCTCAAAGTACAAGATCAGTTTATTTATGCTCATATTGATACGCTTAAGCTTCGGGGTAATGCCGGACAAGTTACCGGATTGATTGTTATCATTCAAGACTTATCTGCAGTTCGAGCCGCCATAAAACAAATACAGGTAACACAAATGCTAATGTCGTTAGGAGAATTGGCTGCCGGAGTGGCGCACCATGTCAGAACACCACTTACTACCATCAGTGGTTATCTACAGGTAATGTTGGCGCGCTTAGAAGATGATCGATATACCGTAGGCCGAGAGGTACTAGAGATGATGCTTGATGAAGTATCTTCTATCAACCGTGTAGTAAAAGAACTTATTCTTTTTGCGAAACCGCCTGTTAATAAAGAAGATAATATTAATATAAATCGTACTATTGAAGAAGCATTGCTTTTGACATTTAAACAACTTGGTGGTGAAAAAATCGAAATAGAAAAACAACTGGCTTCTAATCTGCCAGTGCTTAATGTGGACAGTAATTTAATTAAACAAGCCATTGTTAATATAATGGAAAATGCTATGGAGGCAATGCCGGGCGAGGGTGTACTGTCAGTAAAGTCTTGGATTAATTCTGAGTTAAATATGCTAGTTATCGCCATTGGAGATACTGGTCCGGGAATTTCTCCAGAGATTTTACCCCGTATATTTGAACCGTTTTATACCACTAAGCTTGAGCATATGGGACTTGGATTGCCTGTTGCCCACAGGATTATCGGCGAGCATGGTGGCTTTATTAATATCAGTCCAGTTAATCCTATGAAAACAGGTACCTATATCCATATGTATCTTCCGATAATTGATGATCGTTACCGCCGCTTGCATGTTGTCCATCAGCAGGTACTAAATCTACAGTAAGGAACTTATGAAATCACTAAGAATATTAAAAAAAAGGGTAATAACAAGTCCGGTACTCTTCATATTATGTTATTGTTACAAAAAATAATGTGAAGAAGGGATGCGAGTGTTACTCCGGGTATGTTATTGGGTATATCTATTTTCTGTGATGGTGGTTTTTTGTTGTTATTTAACAACAAGTGCACTGGCTGGATCGAATATTATCGTGAATTTGCCTAGCCGAACAATCGAACTGTATGTAGACAATAAATTGATTAAAGAATTTCCAGTAGCCATCGGCAAGGCGTCTACCCCGACTCCGCTTGGTGATTATTCAATTATCCTAAAAGAAAAAAATCCTACGTGGTATATACCGGAACAACCGGGGAAATTTATACCTTCAGGACCAGACAACCCACTGGGTTATCGTTGGCTTGGAATATGGGAAAATTATGGCATCCATGGTACTAATGCTCCTTACTCTATTGGTAATGCAGTGTCAAATGGCTGTATTCGTATGCAGGAAGAAGATGTGGAAGAACTCTTTGAGCTAGTTAATTACGGGACACCGGTAAAAATTACGTATGACCAAGTCAAAGTTCGGAATAATTCCAGGGGACAGATTTTATTGTCCGTTTATCCGGATGTTTATGCTTATGGTAGTATTGCATTACAAGATATTAGAAATAAATTGAATGAGTATCATATAAACGAACTTGTTACTGATGAGTTGTTGAGAAGAATGATGGATGAGCCCAGTGATCAACAGGTACTAATTGTTAATCAGTTTAAAATTCAAATTGGCGGCAAGCTTCTTAACGAACAAGGATTAGAACTGCAGGCTGTAAGGTATGTTCCTATCAATGCAGTGGCCGGAATGCTTAATCGACAAATAAAATGGGACGAAAAAAATAAGACCGTTCAATATGGGGCTATTACTGTACCTGGTATTGTTGTTGGTAAAGTGGTTTATATAACTACTGACAATCTGACCTCAATATTTGCCAGCAAGTCAAACTGGAAACCTGATGAAAATACCTTGATTTTTGATAGACAGGGGGTTTACGTGAATGATAAACCCGTGGACCTTGAGGTAAATAAAGCGCAAGGAATATTAGCAGTACCAGTACTACCGCTAGCTGAAGCTATTGGGCGAAAGGTTAACTGGAATCAAGATAGACAAGAGGTAACGATAACCGATAAGGGAAAAAATATTGTAGTGCCAATTACAATGATAGGCCGCATTCCTTATATTAAAATAACAAATATCAATGAATTTTTTGATGCCATTGTGTATTGGAATCAAAAAGCGAATACTATAGATGTGACTTATTCTTAAATAAGATAAGCCGCGACGAGTTGCTTTAAGCAATCTCGTTTTTTTTTTGGATTATTAATACATAAGGTTATACTATATTTTAGAAAATAGAGAAGGGATTTTCATATTTATAGCTAATGTAAATAGATTGGACACAATACTGAAATATAAGGCGGTGGGCATATGTCCCCTAGATTTATTATCATTGATGGCAGTAGTTTGATTCACCGTGCCTTTCATGCGTTACCCCTGCTAAAGACAGCAGGTGGGCTATATACTAATGCAGTATATGGATTTACAACTATGCTTGTCAAATTGTTGACCGAGTATAAACCCGATTTGTTAGCTGTGGCCTTTGATAAAAGTCGAATTACCTTTCGAACAGAAGCCTACCAGCAATATAAAGGTCATCGGCAGGCTACCCCTGGAGAGTTATCTGAACAATTTCCGCTGGTGCGGGAACTACTCCAGGCAATGGGCATAACAACACTTGAAGAACAAGGCTTTGAGGCCGATGATATTATTGGTACACTGTCAGAAAAGGCAGCAGCTTTAGGACATGAGGTGCTTATTGTAACCGGTGACCGAGATGCGCTGCAATTAATAGGACCGGCAATTAAAGTATTGCTTACCAAAAAAGGTATTTCTGACATGGAAACTGTCGATGTTCCTGCCCTTAAAGAAAAGTATGGGTTAACACCGAAACAAATGATTGATATGAAAGGGTTAATGGGAGATACTTCAGATAATATACCTGGTGTGCCTGGTATCGGCGAAAAAACAGCACTTAAGCTCTTAGCCGAATATGGTTCCATGGAAAATGTTCTGGACAATATTGATAATGTATCTGGGAAAAAGCTGCAGGAAAATCTCCGTCAATATTCTGATCAGGCTATTTTGTCCAAACAGTTGGCTACCATTGTTCGTGATATGAACATTGACTTTATTCAGGAAAATTTCGGTATTAATCCAGAAAAACAAGCAGTCAGAGATTTGTTTGTTAAATTTGAATTTAAAAGCCTGGTTAACAAAGTAGATAGTTTGTTTCCTGGTAATCACGCGTGGGAAGTTGCAGTTCAGCCTTCGACTACCGTTGCTTTTTTACCGGTGGATATAGCTGCCAGTCGCTCTGCCGTAAATGAGGTTTATGCGGCAGCAAAAGACCTGGGGCGAATCAGTTGTTATCCGTTGGCAGCAGAACATTCCCCGTTAGCCGGATTGCTTGGTGTTGCGGTTACTTATGCTGATAAAACTGTTTATATTTCCGCCGATTCTGAAGGCTGGGAAGTTATCTTTGACCTTTTGGCAGATAGCAGTGTAATGATAGATGTTTATGATGCTAAGAAGCTGTATCACATTTGCCAGTTACGAGGCGTAGAATTACGGGCTAAACTGTTTGATGTTCTAATTGCTGCTTATTTGCTTGAGCCTACGGCAACATCCTACCCGCTTGACATTTTGGCGGAAAAATATCTAAGTCAAGCCATTGCTTTGCCAACAGGAGATAAGCAACTGTTGCAAAAACCGGAGTTTGCCGGCTGGGCCAGCAAACTTGTGGGGCAATTGCAGGTTAGTCTTGCTGCCGCGCTGGCTGAAGGCGGACTAGACAAGTTGTTTGAACAAGTGGAGCTGCCGCTAGTTGAGACCTTATCCGCCATGGAGGTTACCGGTATTCGGATTGATAAGGACTATCTTAAAGAAATGGCAGTACATATTGCCGCTAAAATTGATCAACTTGTTAGCGAAATCTATCTGCTTGCCGATGAGAATTTTAATATAAATTCTACAAAACAGCTGGGTGTCATTCTTTTTGAGAAATTGCAATTGCCTATTATTAAAAAGACCAAAACGGGTTACTCTACTGACGCAGAGGTATTGGAAAAGCTAGCAGGGAAACATCCGTTAATTGATAAATTGCTGGAATACCGGATGCTGACAAAGCTCAAATCAACCTATTTGGATGGTTTGGAAGTATTAATCCAACCGGAAACAGACAGGATACACACTAGTTTTAATCAAATGGTTACGGCTACTGGCAGATTAAGCAGTTCTGAGCCTAACCTGCAAAATATTCCGGTTCGTTCGGAAATGGGCAGGAAAATCCGGGAGTTGTTTGTTCCCGGAGATGGTTATCAGTATATTATGTCGGCCGACTATTCACAGATTGAACTGCGCATACTGGCACATATGGCAGGAGATGTAAGCTTGCTGGAGGCTTTTCGCCTAAATCAGGATATCCATACCCGGACTGCTGCCGAGGTTTTTGGGGTAGCTATGTCAGAAGTTACATCCGAACTGCGTTCCAGAGCCAAAGCCGTTAATTTTGGAATTGTTTATGGCATCAGCGATTATGGCTTGTCCCGCGATATTGGTGTGAGCCGGAAAGAAGCAGCTCACTATATTGAAAGCTATTTCGCCAAATACCAGGGAGTTAAACGTTATATTGATGAAGTTGTGGCCGATGCCCACCGCGATGGTTATGTAACAACCTTATTTGGCCGTCGCCGCTGGCTGCCTGATATTAATAGCAGCAACTTTAATCAGCGTTCTTTTGCTGAGCGCACGGCGATGAACACTCCCATTCAGGGTGCTGCGGCTGATATCATTAAAATTGCTATGATTAAGGTGTATCAAGCCCTAAAAGTCGGTGGATTTAAGAGCCGGTTGTTATTACAGGTGCATGACGAATTGCTACTGGAAGTAACAACCCAAGAACTGGATCAGGTAGCGGCTCTGGTAAAAAAAGCAATGGAGCAAGCAGTAGAAATTACCGTACCGTTACTGGCTGAGGTAAAAAGCGGCCACAATTGGGCCCAAGCAAAGTAAGAGGGGGACTGAACTATGCCGGAGATGCCTGAAGTCGAAACAATCCGCCGGACACTTGCGGACAAGGTTGAAGGGCGCAAGATTATTCGCGTAGATATTGGCCTGCCTCGCCTTGTTAAGTGGCCGACTGCACCTGAATTTCAGGCTGTTCTTACCGATAAAACCATTATAAGCTTGACGAGACGTGGCAAGTACCTTCTTTTTCATCTTGATAATAATATGGTGCTTGTTGTTCACTTGCGTATGACCGGACGTTTGTGTTATGCTACTCCAGGTACTAAACAGGATAAATTCACACACATTTTATTTGCACTTGATAATGGAGATACTTTGTTATATGCTGATACTCGTACACTAGGAACGCTATATTTAATGTCTGAAGAGGAATTATGGCGGATTGAGGGTTTGGCCTCTATGGGACCTGAACCACTGTCGATAGAATTTACCTTGGAATATTTTATTGACATGCTAAGTAACAGGCAGGCTAAAATAAAATCTGTACTGCTTAATCAGAAGTTGATTGGCGGTCTCGGCAATATTTATGTGGATGAGGCTCTGGCTATCGCCTGTATCCATCCGGAACGGATAGCAAGCAGTCTTACCGCTAAAGAGGCGAAATACCTCTATCAGGCAATTAACCAGGTTATTGCCGATGGTATTGCGCATGGCGGAACCACTTTTCGCGATTATCGCGATGGGGCTGGCCAGCGTGGCAGCCACCAGCAATATCTCCAAGTTTATGGCCGGGTCAATGAGCCTTGTCAGCGTTGTGGCGGCATGATTGCCCGCAAGGAAGTGTCTGGTCGTGGTACACATTACTGTCCTAACTGCCAGAAGTAGCAGAAAGGATTAAGCTATGTATTTAATTGGATTAACGGGTGGAATTGCCAGCGGTAAAAGCACAGTAAGCCGGATGCTCAGCTCGTTAGGAGCGTTTATTGTCGATGTTGATAAAATCTCCCGCGAGATTACAGAACCGGGAAAACCAGCCTGGCAAGACATTGTTAATACGTTCGGTCAGGATATGGTTCAGGCTGATGGCCAAATTGATCGCAAACGCCTGGGACAACTGGTGTTCTCTAATAAGCAGGCTCGCTTTAAGCTGGAGCAAATTACTCATCCCCGCATTGAAGCAGCAGCAAACGCCGCTATCACAGCTGCCGCGGCCAGTGGTTTTTCGGTAATTATCCTTGATGCCCCACTTTTAATCGAAGTGGGTTGGCAGGCCAAAGTGGATGCAGTATGGGTGGTGTATGTTGATGAACAGACACAACTCGCCCGCTTAATGTCTCGAGACAAGAGTACTGAGGCAGCGGCGCGCGCCAGGATAAATGCTCAGCTTGCACTATCTGAAAAACTAAAATATGCCGATGTTGTTATAAATAACAATACTACGATTGAGTCAACCCAAAGCGCTGTACTAAAGGCTTGGAATGAAATCGCTATTGTTAAAAAAAACAATAAGCATAAGTGACATTATTTATAAAATTCCCACATAGTTTTCTACAGCAATTCTTATTACGGAGTGATTTTATTGCGTATCTGGACTTGGCTGAAAGTCCTGATAATTGGTCTATTATTTATTACCATAGGAGTATATGCTGTATTCACCAGTGAGTGGTTTCAGAAGAAGTATATGTATCCGTTTTTATATCAGGAAGCCGTATATACCTATGCACTGGAACGAAATATTGACCCTTTCTTAGTTGCCGGTGTTATTCGAACAGAAAGTAAATTTATTAATGAAGCCCGTTCTCCCAAAGGGGCATTAGGCTTGATGCAGATTATGCCTGATACTGGACGGTGGATTGCTGAACAGCTTGGGGAAAAAGAGTACACAACAGCCGATTTGTCAGACCCAGACATAAACATTCGTTTTGGCAGTTGGTATTTGGCCTCTTTGAAAAAAGAGTTTGCCGGCAATGAGGTATTGATTCTTGCCGCCTATAATGGTGGCCGCGGCAATGTGAAGCAATGGATCGAACGGTATGGTTGGACAAAAGATTTTGACAATATTGAGCAAATCCCATTTAAAGAAACCAGAGAGTATGTAGAAAAAGTAATGTATAGTAAGAACCGGTATAGAGAGCTGTACGGTAGATAATTTATAAGCTAGAGATAGAGTTTTGCAGCTAGCGGAAACAAGGGTAATGAGGAGAAGGTACCGCAAATGCGTAAGTTAGTAACATTTCTACTTTTGACAATGTGTATTATCATGATTGCAGGTTGTAGCCCCAAAGATAATAATTCGCCGCCGGAAAAGAAAAATGTTACCATACAACAGGGCGGACAGCTAAAATATGGCAGTATGAATGAACCGAACACGCTTAACCCGCTGCTGTCCGATCTTTTGGCAACAGCTGAAGTGGGAAAGCTGTTATTTAATGGTTTGATAGTTACCGGTGATAAAGGCGAGTGGCTTCCCGATCTAGCTGTCGATGTGCCAACAATAATTAATGGAGGAGTTACTCCAGATGGTCGTACAGTAACCTATCGTTTGCGCCAAGGGGTTACCTGGCATGATGGTGCGCCATTTACCGCAGAGGATGTCAAGTTTACTTGGCAGTTTATTATGAATCGCAAAGCAAATATTGTGTCAAGAGAGGGCTATGATCGTATTAGTTCGATTGATACCCCTGACAAATATACGGTTGTGGTCAAGTTTCGGGATTACTATGCGCCCTATTTGACACTGTTTAGCACCATATTACCAAAACATGTTTTAGAAAATGCCGGCGATTTTAATAAAGCACCGTTTAACCGTGCGCCGATTGGTACTGGCCCCTTTAAATTTAAGGAATGGCAGGTAGCCGAAGCTCTCATTTTTGAGGCTAATCCCAATTATTTTCGCGGTAGACCACGCTTAGATAGCTTTATTTATAAAATTATTCCTGATCAGAGCCTGTTACTTACTCAGCTGAAGGCTGGTGAATTGGATATTGTTAGTCAAATAGCCTTTGCCAATTTGGAACAGGTTAGGGCGATCGAGGGAATACGAACAGTGATTGCGCCAACTATGGTCTGGGAGCATATGGATTTTAATCTGGACAATGCACTCTTTCAAGATGTAACTGTTAGAAAAGCAATCACTGCGGCTATTGATATCCAAGCGATTATTACTACTATACATAAAGGCGTTGCTGTGCCTGCTTACGGTGATCAATCGCCCATGTCCTGGGCCTATAACCAACTACCACAACCACCTGTACGGGATGTTAATGCTGCCCGGCAATTATTGGCACAAGCCGGATGGAATCCCGGATCAGATGGAATTATGACCAAGAACAATAAAAAACTTACTTTCACATTGACCGTGCCTACCGGCAATAAGCAACGGGAACTAACGGCACAAAAGATCGCTGAGCAGCTGAAAGAAGTCGGTATTGCCGTGGAAGTGCGACCAATGGAGATGCAAATGTTTTTTAGTGAAATATTAAAAAAACGTCGGTTTGAGACTGCTATCTATGCCTGGGTTGCCGGTGTTGATCCTGATAATTATAATCTATGGCATTCGCGAAAAATCCCTAGTGCTGCTAATGGCTATGATGGGCAAAATTATCCGGGTTGGCGTAATCCTGAGGTAGACAAATTGACTGACCTTGGCCTAAGAACCGTTGATGTTACTGCCAGAAAAGACATCTACTTTCGCATTCAGGATCTAATCAGGGAAGATTATCCTGCTGTACCGCTATACTTTAGGGGAAATATTGATGCTGTAAAAGTATCAGTGGCGAATTATCAGCCTAATCCTACGCCGGCAGGTAACCTTTGGAACGTCTGGCAATGGGGTTTTACCAAGTAAAAATAGACAACACGGACAGTTGTTACCAAAAAAGCTTTCGCAATATTTATGCTTGACGAAACCCTTAATTTATCATATAATATCGATTATTGAATATTGCTAAAGCGGCCGTGGCGGAACGGCAGACGCGCTAGCCTCAGGAGCTAGTGGGGGCAACCTCGTGGTGGTTCAAATCCACTCGGCCGCACCATTAAGCAGCGAACCATGTTGTTGCGAGTCGACAGACGAAGCAAGAATATGTGTGAGTCGCTTAGTTCCGAACGTAGAGAGGAACATCCTATATATGTCTTAATCGAATATGCGGTAGTGGCGGAACGGCAGACGCACCAGCTTGAGGGGCTGGCGGGGGCAACCTCGTGGTGGTTCAAATCCACTCTACCGCACCAAATGACTAGATGAATCGTAGGGTTTATCTAGTTTTTTATTTGCTTATACTGAGAGGAAATTAGTAGCTTAAGTGAGAAATATACATAGTAAGGAGAGTGATTGTATTGTCAGCCAAAATTATACTTGTTCTCATTATGCTTTCTTCCATATATTCTTGGCAATTTGCTTCGGCTGCTTTGATTATATTTGCGGTATGCTCTGTATTTGTTAGAAATAAGCAAGTGCAGAGCTATATAACCGAAAAAAATATAGGTGTAACTAAACGGTGGGATGTACAGTATTTAGCGGGACTTCCGTCTTTAGTTGTAAAAAAACCGATAGACTGCTCAATAATCATCGACAACGATGACAATTTGATTATTTTGACAGGGAAGCTAGAGGAGAAAATACCACTTCGTAACATTAATACTGTTACTGTGGCCACCAAGAAGACATTGGGTATTGGAAAAATGTTCAAAATTAATTACCGGAATACTATCGGTGAAACAGTTGATATTGTTTTTAAATCACTTAATAGTTATGCTGTCTCCGAAAAAATTATGGATAGAATCAATATGCTTAGTAAAGAAAAGCAGAGTGTTGATACGGGGAATTTACAAAAGTAAAATATACATAACTGCTCTTGACAATCCTTGGCGAATTCTGTTATCATTACTGTAATATAAATATGGCCTTTAAGCTAGTCCTGTGAGGCTGGCAAGGGGACGGTAAGGATTAATTAATTATTGACGCCTTCTTGCGTGCTTTTCACGGTAAGAAGGCTTTTATTATATCTAAAAAAGCAAATACTATCCTTTAAGTTGACCCTGAGAGGTTGGCAAGGATGTTGTCGGCAGATGCTTATTTGTCATGGCAATTATTCAAAACTCCTTGCTGTTATAGGTAAGGAGTTTGTTTTTTTATATAATGCAAAATTCAAAGGGGGAGTGTGTGATGAGTAAAGCCCAAGTATCACTCAAGCGCAAAGACATTTTGGGGCTTGAGACTATGTCCGCGCCGGAAATGAGTTTGATTCTGGATACGGCCAAGGAAATGAAAAACATAATTGACAGGGATATTAAGAAAGCGCCCACCTTGCGCGGCAAATCCATTGTTAATCTATTTTTTGAAAACAGTACCCGGACACGTACCTCATTTGAATTAGCTGGTAAATACCTGGGAGCCGATGTTGTCAACATATCAACAAGCTCCAGCAGTGTGGCCAAAGGCGAGAGTCTGCGCGATACGCTGCTTACTGTGGAGGCCATGGGGGTAGACATTATTGTTATGCGCCACGAAGCCGAGGGTTCGGCGCAGTTTGCCGCCAATATTGCGAAGCCAGTTATCATTAATGCCGGTGACGGCGCGCATGAGCATCCCACCCAGGGACTGCTGGATATGTTTACAATTAGACAATATAAAGGAAAAATCGAAGGGCTGAAGGTTGCCATTGTCGGCGACATCCTGCATAGCCGGGTAGCCCGTTCAAATATCTGGGGTTTAATGAAGATGGGAGCCGAGGTGCATATTGCCGGCCCGCAGACACTGCTGCCCCGCGAGATTGAAAAAGTCGGTGTAAAAGTACACAATCGGGTAGAAGACGCTATCGACCAGGCCGATGTGGTCAATGTGCTCAGGATTCAGCGCGAACGCCAACAAAAAGGTCTGTTTCCGTCTGCGCGCGAGTATGCCCGGTTGTTCGGCGTAAATGCCAGCAGGCTGGCACTAGCTAAACCAGATGCGCTCCTAATGCATCCAGGTCCGATGAACCGCGGCCTGGAAATTTCGCCAGAGGTAGCCTACAGCGAGCAGTCAGCCATCCAGGAACAGGTGAAAAACGGTTTGGCTATTAGAATGGCTTTGTTATTCTTAGTGCTGATGGGAGGGACAAACATTGAAACTGCTAATTAAAGGTGGACGCATCATCAATCCATCAGACAATACTGATACAGTTGGAGATATTTTAATCGAAGATAAAGTGATTGCCGCAATTGGGCAGAACCTTGCGGCCGAAGGTGCACAGGTCATTGATGCTGCCGGTTTGGTGGTTGCTCCCGGTTTTGTTGATATGCATGTTCATTTGCGCGAACCCGGTCTTGAGGCCAAAGAAGACATTGCTTCCGGCACACGCGCTGCTGCTGCCGGAGGGTTTACGACAATTGCCTGTATGCCGAACACCAAGCCGGTTGTTGACAACTCGATTTTGGTGTCAGGCATCATCCAGCGCGGACAAACCGAAGGGGTTGTCAATGTCAAAGTAATCGGTGCACTCAGTAAAGGTCAGGAAGGCAAAGAGCTGGCGGAAATCGGCGATATGATCCAGGCAGGAGCTGTTGCGATTTCCGATGACGGCGGCCATCTGGACAGCACCCGTTTGTTAAAAACCGGCTTTGAATACACCGGGATGTTTGATCGCCCGCTTATCACCCACTCGGAAGATGAAGAGCTTGCCGGGGAAGGCTATATGCATGAAGGTGCGGTATCAGCCATGCTGGGCATCAAGGGCCGCCCGGCGGTTGCCGAGGACATCGCGGTGGCCAGGGATATTATGCTGGCTGAATATGCCAATGCGCCGCTGCACATCGCCCATGTCAGCAGTAAGGGTGCCGTGGAACTTATCCGTCAGGCGAAAAAACGCGGCGTAAAGGTAACGGCCGAAGCTACGCCGCATCATTTAACCCTGACTGACGAGGAGCTGAAAAGCTTTAACACCGCGTTTAAAGTCAATCCGCCGCTGCGCTCAGAGGATCATGTGGAAGCGCTGGTGACCGGCATAAAAGACGGTACCATTGACGCTATTGCGACCGACCATGCTCCCCATGCTTTTGAAGAAAAAGACGTAGAGTTCCGTTATGCCCCAAGCGGCTTTGCCGGACTGGAAACCGCGCTGGGCGCTATACTGACAGGACTGTATCATACCGGCAAGCTTTCGCTTTCGGAGGTCATCGAAAAAATGTCGACAGCACCGGCCAAAATTCTTGGTCTCTCCAGCGGCAGCCTGACAGTAGGCGCTCCGGCTGATATTACCATTATCGATACTGAATATAAATGGACTGTTGACTGCATAAAATTTTACACTCGCGGCAAACATTCTCCATTTGAAGGCAGGAATTTAAGGGGTAAAGCGCTAATTACTATAGTGAATGGTAGTATAATTATGCAAAATGGCGAGGTGCTTACATGAATGGCAAACTGATATTGGAAGACGGCAGCGTTTTCCAAGGGATGCTTGCTTCCGGTACTAAAGCAGTTGGGGAAGTAGTATTCAATACCGGTATGACCGGATATCAAGAAGTATTAACAGATCCATCCTATTGCGGACAAATTGTGACCATGACTTATCCGCTCATCGGTAACTACGGTGTAGCTGAACTTTTTGAACAAGCCAGACAATCCTTTGTACGCGGTTTTGTTATCAGCGAGTTATGTGGTCAGCCTAGCAACTGGCAGGCAGAAGGTTCGTTGGTGGCTTATCTTAAAGAACGCAATATTCCCTGCATCTATGGTGTGGATACCCGGGCCATTACCCGGCGGATACGCTCACACGGCACCATGAAAGGCATTATTGTCCCGGCAGATACCAGCGACAGCGAGATTGCCGAGCTCTTTGCCACACCGCCTTTCCTAGAGGTGGTCAAAGAGGTTACTACGCCGGTACTATACCGGATACCAGGCGAGGGGCCACATGTTGCGGTCATGGATTTTGGCATCAAACGCAATATTTTACATTCCATGGCTAAAGCCGGCTGCAATATCACGGTGCTGCCTGCCCATACTCCGGCTGAGGAAGTACTGGCGCTTAATCCTGACGGCATCTTCTTATCCAACGGCCCTGGCGATCCTAAAGATGCTCCGGTGGAAACTGTGCGGGAGCTTATTGGCAAAAAGCCGATTTTTGGCATCTGCCTGGGTCACCAACTGTTAGCTCTGGCCTTAGGCGGCGATACCTATAAACTTAAATTCGGCCATCGCGGCTCTAACCATCCGGTAAAAGATGTAACAACAGGCCGCGTCTATATTACTTCGCAAAACCATGGCTATGCCATTGAGGAAGACTCGTTGGCTAAGCTGGATGTGAAAATCACTCACCGGGCAGTCAACGACAACACGATCGAAGGCATCCGTCATAACAGCCTTCCGGTATTCTCGGTGCAATACCATCCTGAAGCCGCCCCAGGACCGGATGACAGCACATATATGTTTGAAGAGTTTATGAAATTACTTCATAAAACACAAAACATAGTAGGGGGGAACTAACGGTGCCGAAAAAACAACATTTAAAAAAGATTATGGTGATTGGCTCAGGCCCGATAGTTATCGGTCAGGCCGCTGAGTTTGACTATGCCGGCACCCAGGCGTGCCAGGCGCTGAAAGAAGAAGGCTTTGAGGTTGTGCTGGTGAACAGCAACCCAGCTACCATTATGACCGACACTAATATTGCTGATTGGGTATATATTGAGCCGCTTACCCCGGAATACCTGGAAGAAATCATTGCCAAAGAGCGTCCAGACGGACTCTTGGCAACGCTCGGCGGTCAGGCTGGTCTTAACTTAGCGGTTAAGCTGGCAGAGAACGGCGTATTGGAGAAGTATCAGGTAGAACTCATGGGGACTCCGTTGGAAGCCATTAAAAAAGCTGAAGACCGGGAAATGTTCAAAGCCACCATGGAGGAACTTGGCCAGCCAATACCGGCCAGCACCATTGTGGAAGATATTGAGAGCGCGCTTGCGTTTGCCAGGGAAATCGGCTATCCGCTGATTGTGCGGCCTGCGTATACGCTTGGCGGTACCGGCGGCGGCATTGCTCATAATGATGAAGAGCTGTTTGATACTGTTAACCGCGGTCTGAAATACAGCTTGATTGGACAGGCGCTGATTGAGCGAAGTGTGGCCGGCTGGAAAGAAATCGAGTATGAAGTTATCCGCGACGCTGCCGATAACTGCATCACGGTCTGCAACATGGAGAACTTTGACCCTGTTGGTATCCATACCGGCGACAGCATTGTTGTCGCACCATCGCAGACGCTGACTGACTACGAGTACCAAATGCTGCGCAGCGCTTCCTTAAAAATTATCCGGGCACTCGGCATCGAAGGCGGCTGCAATGTCCAGTACGCTCTTAACCCGAGCAGCACGGAGTATATTGTTATCGAAGTTAACCCACGGGTCAGCCGTTCCAGTGCGCTGGCTTCCAAGGCTACCGGCTATCCGATTGCCAAAGTGGCAACTAAAATTGCTATCGGCTATACCTTAGACGAGATTACTAACGCTGTAACCGGCAAAACTAAGGCTTGCTTTGAACCGGCGCTTGACTATGTGGTAGTAAAGTTCCCACGCTGGCCGTTTGACAAGTTCAATTTTGCCGACCGCATTCTCGGCACGCAGATGAAGGCGACCGGTGAGGTTATGTCCATTGACCGGAGCTTTGAGGGTGCGCTGTTAAAGGCTGTTCGGTCACTGGAAATCGGTGTCAATCGCCTGTATATCCCGGAATTTGCTAAACTGAATGATGCCGAGGTAAAAGAAAAACTCACCTTGGCCAACGATGAACGGGCTTTTATTATTGCTGAGGCTTTACGACGCGGCGTTTTGGTAGATGAAATTCACAGCATAACTGCGATTGATAAATTTTTCTTAGATAAAATCGCCAATATTGTGGCAATGGAAAAACAGATCAGCAAAGACCTGACTCCGGATGTACTGCTGGCTGCCAAGAAAATGGGCTTTGCCGATAAGAGCATTGGTGAACTTACCGGTAAAACAGTGTTCCAGATTCGCGACATGCGCAAGCAGTTGAGCCTTCTTCCTTGCTACAAAATGGTTGACACCTGCGCAGCCGAGTTTGAGGCTGTTACTCCATATTACTACTCCACCTATGCACAAGAAGATGAAGTGGCTATAACCGACAAACGCAAGGTCATGGTGCTGGGATCAGGCCCCATCAGGATTGGACAGGGTATTGAGTTTGACTACTGTTCGGTGCATTCGGTTTGGGCACTTAGGGAACTTGGCATTGAGTCCGTTATTGTCAATAACAATCCGGAAACTGTTTCGACCGATTTTGATACATCAGACCGCCTATATTTTGAACCACTTACTCCGGAAGATGTTCTCAATATTATTGATAAGGAAAAACCTGACGGGGTTATTGTCCAGTTTGGCGGGCAGACAGCCATCAATTTGGCCGGGCCGCTGTCGCGCGCCGGTGTCAAGATTTATGGCACAAGTGTAGAAGATATTGATCGGGCTGAAGACCGGGAAAAGTTTGATGAATTACTTAATAAACTGGGAATTCCACGTCCTAAAGGTGAGTCGATCACAGATGCTGCTTTGGCACCAGCGGTTGCTGAACGCATTGGTTACCCTGTTGTTGTGCGTCCTTCCTATGTACTGGGTGGACGAGCCATGGAGATTGTTTATAACGAAGCTGAACTGAAAGATTATATGGTACGGGCGGTTAAAGCTTCTCCGGAACATCCGGTTTTGGTCGACCGTTATATGCAAGGTACCGAAGTTGAGGTTGACGCTATATCTGATGGTACAGATTTTGTTATTCCGGGTATTATGGAACATATTGAACGCGCTGGGGTTCATTCTGGTGACAGTATCGCTGTATATCCGCCGCAAACCCTTTCGCAGAAAGTTATTGATACTATTATCAAATATACCGGACTGTTGTCAAGAGGACTATCGGTAAAAGGCCTTATCAACATTCAATATGTAATTATGGATGAAGAGGTATATGTCATCGAAGTAAATCCTCGTTCCAGCCGGACTATCCCGTATCTTAGCAAGATTACTGATGTGCCGATGGTCGATATTGCTACCCGTATAGCCCTTGGGGAAACCTTGCAGCAAATGGGATATCAATCAGGGCTATTACCTGCGAGAGAATATGTTGCTGTAAAAGTGCCGGTATTCTCCTTTGCAAAAATGCAGCAGGTAGATATTTCCCTTGGGCCTGAGATGAAATCGACCGGCGAAGTGCTTGGCATTGACTACAATTATTCTCGGGCACTTTATAAAGGAATTATCGGTGCTGGCATGAATGTACCGCAAACAGGCACCCTTCTGCTGACAGTTGCCGATAAGGATAAAGTAGAAGCTGGCGAGATTGCTAAAGAGTTCGCGAAAATGGGTTATGAGCTAATTGCCACCAGCGGCACAGCCACTTATCTTCGCTCCTTGGGCTTAACCGTTGGAATGGTACCAAAAATCCATGAGCAGCAGCCGCAAATTATTGAAATGATTAAATCAGGAAAAATCAATATGGTCATTAATACTTTGACCAAAGGTCGGGATTTTGAAAGCGATGGTTTCAAAATCAGAAGGGCGGCAGTAGAGCATTCACTGTTGTGCCTGACTTCCATGGATACGGCCAGTGCTGTTCTTGATATACTGAGTATTGTTCGCCAAAGAAAGTTTCTCTACGTACTGGCACTACAAGATTATGTAAGTGGAGGCGAAAGGAACTGTGACTAAAAACTGTGTAGCTGCTCAAGTGCTTGAGCATAGTCTTATTGCCGGTGATGTTTGGAATATGGTAATCGCCGTACCTGAAATTGCGAGTATTACCAAACCAGGCCAGTTTGTTCATATTCGCATAAACGAAAGTATAGAGCCGCTGCTCAGGCGGCCGTTCAGCATTGCTGACTGCGATGCTGCCCAAGGAACACTTACTTTGATTTATCGTGTTGTCGGGCATGGTACGGCACTGATGACAAAGCTTAAGCCTGGCGATACCATAAGTTGTATGGGGCCGCTTGGACAGGGCTTTGATTTAACTGCTCAGCGCCCCCTGTTAGTAGGGGGCGGTATGGGCTTGGCACCTCTGCTTTTTCTGGCGAGAGCCTTTTGTTCCTGTCCGGCCACCATTTTGATGGGGGGGCGCAATGAGCAGGAATTATTCTGGCCGACATTATATTCGAGTATATGTAAAAACATCCATATCACAACAGATGACGGCAGTGTCGGTCAGCGTGGATTTACCGTCGACCTGCTGCCCGAACTGTTAAAACAGGGCAAATATGATGCTGTCTATGCCTGTGGGCCGCATGTGATGCTCAAAGGTGTTGCTGCGCTTGCGGCGCAATATGGTGTTCCCTGTCAGGTGTCACTCGAAGATTATATGGCCTGCGGCGTAGGTGCCTGTTTATCCTGCACTTGTGCCAGCACAAGTGGCAAACGCCACAAGGTGTGTACTGACGGGCCTGTATTTTGGGCTCAGGAGGTGGTATGGTGAGTACAACGCATTCTATGTTAGCAGTCAACATTGCCGGAATTAACATGAAGACACCGGTTATGACAGCATCAGGTACTTTTGGGTTTGGACTGGAATATAGTGATTTTGTTGACTTAAATCAAGTTGGGGCCATTGTTGTCAAAGGTACTACGCTCGCTCCCAAAGTGGGCAATAGCGGGCGCCGTATTGCCGAAACTCCGGCTGGGATGATGAATTGCATTGGCTTAGAAAACCCCGGTGTTGACGAATTTGTCACTACCACCATGCCCAAACTGGCTGCTTATCAGGTGCCGGTGATTGTCAATATCTCAGGTAATACAGTCGAAGACTATGGCGAACTGGCAGCACGACTGGACAAGTCCGGTATCGCTGGGCTAGAGCTTAATATATCCTGTCCCAATGTCAAACAAGGCGGTATCGCCTTTGGCACCTGCCCGGAAAGTGCAGCCGAAGTGGTACAGGCAGTAAAGCAAAAAACAAGCTTGCCGGTTATTGTCAAGCTATCTCCTAATGTCACTGATATTGTTCTGATGGCCAAAGCTGTGGAGGCGGCCGGGGCAGACGCAATTTCGCTGATTAATACCTTATTGGGAATGGCAATTGATATAAAAACCTGGCGCCCTGTGCTGGGTAATACGGTGGGTGGCTTGTCCGGCCCGGCGGTGAAACCGGTTGCCGTCAGAATGGTATATCAGGTAGCAAAGGCTGTTCAGGTACCTATTATTGGCATGGGCGGCATTATGACTGCCGAAGATGCTGTTGAATTTATGCTGGCTGGTGCCAGTGCTGTGGCTGTGGGTACAGCTAACTTTGTTAACCCTTATGTGTCAGTGGAAGTGGCCGAGGGAATTAAAAACTACCTAACTGACCGTGGTTTAAAAAAGGTTAGTGAGCTTGTCGGCAAGGTGAACTGCGGTTAGATCCCGCATGATGGAGGATAGATATTATAATGGAACAAGCACGTAATCGTTTGATTGTTGCTCTTGATTTTGCAACTATGGCTGAAGTTCGACTGCTTGTCGAGACTCTCGGTGATGCTGTAAGCTATTACAAAGTTGGAATGCAGCTATTTTATGGTGTAGGTATGGAATGTCTGACTTATTTGCGTGAAAAAGGCAAAGACGTTTTTCTTGATTTAAAAATGCACGATATCCCGAATACTGTGGCGCAAGGTGCGGCTTCCCTGACCAGACTAGGCGTAGCCATGATTAATGTCCAGGCTTCAGGCGGCCCGGCCATGATGCGAGCAGCCGCCGAGATGGTGGCCGAAACAGCTGCCAGCCTTAATATCCCCCGGCCTAAGCTGATTGCTGTTACCGTATTAACAAGCATGAATGAAACCGAATGGGAAGCCTTGCGTTCGGCCACTACAATATCTGATCAGGTGGTACATTTGGCCCAGCTTGCCAAAGAAGCAGGGCTTGACGGCGTAGTTGCTTCCCCGCAGGAAGCTAGTATGATCCGCGAAGCTTGCGGTGCAGAGTTTGAAATTGTAACACCAGGTGTTCGCCCGCAAGGCGCAGCCCTCAATGACCAAAGCCGGGTAGCCACACCAGCAGCAGCACTGCAGGCAGGCGCTCATTATTTGGTAATTGGTCGGCCGATTACAGCTGCTGAAAATCCACGCGCGGCTGCGCTGGCAATATTAGAGGAAATGGGGAAGGCGTAATGACTGAAGCAGAGGTTAAACAACTTTTTATTGAAACAGGAGCCATCCTGGAAGGGCATTTTTTATTAACATCAGGTTTACATAGCCCATTATATGTTGAAAAATTCCAGGTACTCCAGTACCCGAAACATACTGAAAAGCTATGCGCCGCTATGGCTGAACGCTTTAAAAACGACAACATTGAGCTTGTCGTCGGCCCAGTAACCGGCGGCGTCATCCTGGCACATGAAGTGGGAAAACACCTGGATACCCGCGCGATCTTTACCGAGCGTGAAAATGGAAAAATGACCTTACGCCGAGGCTTTGTTATCGAAAAAAATCAGCGGGTCCTGATTGTGGAAGATATTGTGACAACAGGCGGCTCGGTGCAGGAAGTAGTTGACGTAGTGCGTGAACACGGCGGTATTCCGGTCGCGGTAGGTATGTTGGTTGACCGAAGCGGCGGCAAAGTGGATTTCGGCATTCCGTCTCAGGCTTTGCTGCACTTAACGGTGCCTACTTATGAAAGCGAGAACTGCCCGTTGTGTAAAGAAAATGTTCCAATCACCAAACGCGGCAGCCGCAAAATATAGAAATTAGATTTGATAAAGGCGTAAGCCAGAACGATAAGCTCTGACTTGCGCCTTTTTTATGATTCAGAATTTACAAAACAAGAGGTATCAAACGCAAAACCCGGCACAAACAACCGTCATACAACGCTCTTCCGCTTATGCATAACGGTCGCCTGTGCCTCCGTTTCGATTTTCGACGTTAGATGCTCGATTTTCGATGCTGGTTATCCTGGTACCTTTCGTAACTCTCTTAACCCCCCCGTAACCCCAACGGCCTTTGCCGGAAAAAGCGTTCCGCAGGAAAAACACCAGGTGATAGTCCGTTTAGAAACCCGTACTGTTTGAGCGCAGCGAGTTTACGGGTTTTAGGAATATCGCCTGGTTTTTTAGCTTTTGGAGGCTTTGGGCCTAGATTTTTTGCTTACTTTTGTATCATGACAAAAGTAAGACCTCACTCTTCATTTATAGTAAACTAAAAATAAGAATGTATAAATTGGCGAAAATCGCTAAACTAGTGAAGATAACTGAGCTATGCGAGAAAAAAAGGAGAAAAAATATAAAAATAGTTGCGAAACACTCTTGATATTATGTCGAAAGCATGATAATATTATATCTCGTCAGGGTGCTAATCATAAACGCGGCCCCGTGGTGTAGCGGTCTAACATGCCGCCCTGTCACGGCGGAGATCGACGGTTCAAATCCGTTCGGGGTCGCCATTGCGGAAGTAGCTCAGCGGTAGAGCATCGCCTTGCCAAGGCGAGGGTCGCGAGTTCGAATCTCGTTTTCCGCTCCAAATAGGGGTATAGCTCAATTGGTAGAGTAGTGGTCTCCAAAACCATTGGTTGAGGGTTCAAGTCCTTCTGCCCCTGCCAGTAAAAAACACTGAGAAGTTATTCTCAGTGTTTTTTACGTTAAGTATCAGCCAATTCCCTGTCTGTAACCTTCAATACTTCTTCCCGCAGTGTTAACCAAATCGACTGGAATAACTCGTTATACTTCATGGTAGTTCTAATAGAAGCAATATCCCGGGGGCGTGGGAGATCTACGTCGATAATTGTTTTTACTGTGCCGGGATGAGCAGTCATGACTAAAATGCGGTCACTCAGACAAAGGGCTTCATCAATGCTGTGAGTAATGAACACGGTAGTTTTTTTACTTAATTCCCAAATACGCAAGAGTTCCTGTTGTAGGAGGATTCTGTTCTGCTCATCTAGGGCGCCGAACGGCTCATCCATCAGCAAGATTTCAGGATCATTGGCAAAAGCCCTGGCAACACTGACCCGTTGTTTCATTCCACCGGAAAGCTGGTGCGGATAAGCTTTTGCGAATTTGGTTAGACCGATCATACGAAGATATTTATCAGCAATTTGATGGCGCTCTTTTTTGGAAACACCCCGCAGTTTCAGGCCATAGGCCACATTGTCAATGACAGTTAGCCAGGGGAACACCGATTGCTCCTGAAATACCATAGAATTGACAGGACGGTTGTCTGCTGTGATTTGAATGGCTACACTACCGCTTGTAGCTGTATCCAGCCCAGCGAGGATGCGCAGTAAGGTCGTTTTGCCACAACCGCTAGGGCCGACAATGGAAAAAAATTCGCCATCACCGATGGAAAGGTTGATATCTGTTAGAGCAGTGATTTGACCGCGGCTGGTGGAGAATTTTTTTTCAATATTAGTTAAGACAATGCTGGTGCTGTCATAAGGCATAACCGCACCTCCTTTAGTATCCTTTAGCTGGTTTGCTTCCAAGGCAGTACTACGCGTTCCAGCCAGTCAAGCACAAGAGAAAAGATATAGCCTAGCACAGATAGGGTAATCAAGGCAGCAAACATCTGCTCAATATCAAACATGTCATAGGCGCGCCATATCATCCAGCCTACACCAGCCTTGGCAGCCGACATTTCAGCGGCAACGATAAGGATAAGCGCCATCCCCATACCCAGCTTGAGTCCGGCAAAAATCATGGGCAAAGCGCCAGGCAATGCTACCGTGAGATAAAAGTCTTTACGGCTGGCACCAAAATTTTTGGCTACTTCCAGATAGATTTTGTCAATATTTAAAACCCCGGCCATGGTGTTAATGACCACAAGATAAAATACGCCGATAGCAATGGTAAATATCTTGGAGGTTTCTCCCAGACCGAAAATTAAGAGAATCAGCGGCATAATAGCTAGTTTCGGAATAGGATAGGTAGCAGCGATCATGGGCTCAATTGCCGAGCGGATAAAAGGAGAAAGCCCCATACTCATGCCGATGAGAATACCGGGAATGGTACCGGCGAGAAAACCCCAGATAACGCGTAATACACTTACCCATGTGTTGTAAATAAGGTCGCCGTAAATGAGCAACGGGAAAAACGACTGTAAAATCTGCGAGGGGCTTGAAAGCAGTCGAGTATCTATAAAACCTAAATAAGCTGCAGCTTCCCAGAGCAGTAACAAGGACAATGGCGAAAGAATGGAAATGGCTGTTTTCATGATTCACCAACTCCTGATGGTTGACTTCCTGTTATTGATATTTCCCCAAAGTTTTAATCGCAAAGTCTACATATTGGTTATCAACGGCATCTTCGAGCTTGATTTCAGATTTGAGTAAATTGTTTTCCTTATACCAGGCTAAATCGGCAGTAATGCCATTCATTCGCAGGTAGCCATCCGGATTTAAGCCGGTGGGATACATTTGTTCATATAAAGCAGGGTCTTTGATTACCGAATACTTACAAAGTATCTCGATGACTTCTGCTTTGTTCTTGTTTTTAAAAAAGGCGTCATTATAGTCACGTATAGACTTTACATAGGCTGTCATAAAGCGATTGGCGACTTCAGGCCTAGTTGTCATGCTTGTGCCATAGACTAGCAACGCAATTTGTGCGTCAGGGTCATATTCAGATGGATCTTTCCAGGGGTCAACAATGTTTTTAGCCATGCCTTGTGTGACAAAAGGTTCGATGACCATGGCAGCATCAATACTTTTGTTGCCTAACGATACTAGCATATCGGGAAAGGCTCGAATGACCTGCATATCAATATCCTTGGTGGTCAAGCCGCCTTTGGCCAATACCCTGGCCAGACATATTTCATCAAGTGAGGCTGTGCCAACTACCGCAATTTTTCTACCGCGTAAGTCAGCAAAGTCGGTAATAGTGTTTGCCAAATCTTTTCTAATGACCAGGCGGTAATATCCTTTCCCTGGTACATTGATCCCCTTATCAGCTACAATTTTTACTGGTATATCCCGGGACATTGCGTTTAACAAACCGGAAGCCGTAACGGTAGCACCGACATCTAACTGTCCGGCGGCTAATTGATTAATCATTTCTTGGCCTGAGTTAAATTGCACGGCTTCAATCTTAATACCAACATCTTGATAGTATCCTTTTGCCATGCCAATAAGAATTCCAGCATCAGAAATTACTTGTTTCATACCAACCTTTATCACTGTCTCCTGTGGCAGCGCCGTTAGTCCAGAAGCCCAGGCTGGTCCCTTGGACGGAAC
This sequence comes from Bacillota bacterium, assembly GCA_023443285.1. GTDB lineage: Bacteria > Bacillota > Negativicutes > Sporomusales > Sporomusaceae > Sporomusa. The sequence continues at coordinate 22,051 of JAEZVB010000045.1, read as the reverse complement.
TACTTGCGTGACCGGTGCTTGACTGCAGGCTGTGATCAGTAATGTGACTACAAGCAAGATTGCCACAAATCCGCCGAAGCGTCTTACCATGATTTTTCCCCTCCTATTGATGTATCGTATCGTCTGTCTAGAAGCTACTTCATAGTATTCCGAACTTAATTTTTGGTTCCTCACCAGCAGGTTTTTTTTAATGCGAGCAAGAATATAAACAAAGTAGAATGCGGAGGAATATTTCATGGAAAAAATTATAGAACAAGTACAAGACTGGGAATTTCTTAAAAAATTTCCGCATGAGCTTTTTGGATTTACCTTGATTAATGAATTAATGACTTGCGGGTCACAATACCGCATTTTTACCTATAATAATCAACAAACTCGGCGCAGCCTTACCGGTTTATATGATCAAGCAACCAAAGATTTCTTGGTTCGTACTATTGTTGGCTTAACCGAATTGTGTGACATCAGATTTTTTGCTCCAGATTTGGCGATGTTTGAAAAGATATTGACAGAACGTCTGAAAAAAACGTTACACCAACTAGCTTTTTTCGATCCTGATTCTGTATGTGCACAATTCAAATTAAAAAAGATACTTGAATGGTCTTATGTAACTAGATTGCCAGAACAAATAGCAGGGTTTGGTCTTTTTATCACTCCAGAAAAACCAATTAAAACATTAAATGGTTCTTATGTTATAATAGACTATAGCGATTTTGCAGCAGATAGTAATCTGACGGTAAACTATAACATTTTTAGGGATGAATTTTTCAGTGAGATTCGCCTCAAAAGGGTACCTATTATGACAACAGCTTTTGACGCAAGGACGCTGCCTGAACTTGAAGCAAGGCTGAATGACAATTTGATTCAATCGATTGAAGGCGTGAGGTTACAATTAGGCGGAAGTAGCAAGTGAGGAGGAATTTCAATGCCAAGAATTCTAGTATGTGATGATTCTGCGTTTATGCGTATGATGCTAAAAAAGCTGTTGACCGATATTGGACATGAAATTGTTGCTGAAGCCGGTGATGGGAAGCAAGCAGTACAGCTTTATCGTCAGTTTAAACCCGATTTAGTGACTATGGATATTACCATGCCGGTGATGGATGGAATTCAAGCTGTGAAGCATATTCATGAAGAGGATCCATTAGCCCGCATTATCATGGTGACCGCCATCGGGCAACGTAGTATTATCGCTGATGCGATTAAAGCAGGTGCATCCAGTTTTGTCGTCAAACCTTTTGATCCCGCGCAAGTTGAGGAGACAGTAAATAAAGTGCTGGCGAACAATTCTAGCAGCTGAAACTACTTGACGTTGCCGACATAGTACGATATAATAAATTTCGTCGCATTACTTTGAAGATATAGACAATTTTTACAGTATTGACTTTACTTCGCGGCTAATATATACTAGATAATGCGATTGTACGCGGCCCTGTGGTGTAGCGGTCTAACATGCCGCCCTGTCACGGCGGAGATCGACGGTTCAAATCCGTTCAGGGTCGCCATTCCTTTAGTTAGTTCCTGCGGCTGGCTAGAAATGTTCAGCTGCTAGGCGCGACGAGAACCGTAGCGGAGGCGTACGCGGAAGTACGTTGAGCAACGGATCGCAGGAGCAACAACGCAGATGGGCGTTTATAGCCAGCTGCATATGCCTCGGTAGCTCAGTCGGTAGAGCAGAGGACTGAAAATCCTCGTGTCGACAGTTCGATTCTGTCCTGAGGCACCATTCTTAACCTTAGACAATCGACATACGACCAATGTCGAAAGTCTTTTATGCGGAAGTAGCTCAGCGGTAGAGCATCGCCTTGCCAAGGCGAGGGTCGCGAGTTCGAATCTCGTTTTCCGCTCCAGTTTATTGGCGGCATAGCCAAGTGGTAAGGCAGAGGTCTGCAAAACCTTTATCCCCAGTTCAAATCTGGGTGCCGCCTCCAAAAATATAAAAAAATATAAATAAGCCACTTGAGTGGTTTTTATTTTACTCCACCACATGCCGGGGTGGCGGAACTGGCAGACGCAACGGACTTAAAATCCGTCGGAAAGAAATTTCCGTACCGGTTCGATTCCGGTCCTCGGCACCAAAATAAAAAAGACTTCGCAAGCTATTGCGAAGTCTTTTTTATTTTATTTTCATAGTCTGTTTTGTCCTGACGACATTTTGACGACACGGCTATTTTTCGACTGCCTTCTGGACAGTTTTCTTGTAATTAGATATGCCTATCTAGCTTAGTATTTTAAAATAACTTAATTCCTCTTGTGGAGGCCGGTATAATTGAAAAGTCATTCGGACTGGTATATGAGATTGAAGGATCATCTGTGCTCCAAATTCCTATTTTATAGTCGTTTCCCATCTCAAAATCGCCTGGTACAACCCAGGTATACATTCCATTACCACCCCGCGCATTAACCGGACAGTGTGATGCTATAGTTGCTACTATCACTTGGCCTCTTAAAAGCTCAATCTCTATAGTTTTAATTGTACCTGTATAGTTCCAACTTATTATCTGTGTTGATCCACGAGCCCATACTTCACCGCCAACTGGACTGGTTAGTGTTAACGAATCTATCTCATTTATAGTTACATCAACTGAATCATGATTGTTATTAGGATTAGGGTCTTTTGTTGTTGAAGATACATCTACATTGTTTCTTGCTTGCCCCGCAGCGGCAGCCATAACAGTGACAGTAATTATTCTTTCTTCCTTATCAGCCATGCTGCCAAGATCCCAGGTTAATATTCTGGTTGAAGGATTGTAACTTGTTTCTGATGGTAATGCTGTCACGAAATTTACATTATTAGGTAACTGATCTGCCAAAACTACACTTTCCGCTGTATCAGGACCGTGGTTTGTTACGGTAACAGTGTAAGAAAAATCACTCCCAATGCTCACCTGAGATATAGAACTTAACTTGGTAACTCCCATATCTGCAACAGGCTCAGGTATAACGGTTACAGTAGCCTCTGAATGATTGTTATCAGGGTTAAAATCTTGAGTGTCAGACACAACATCTGAATAATTCTGTGCTAGACCAGCCGCATTGGCTTTAACATCAATACTAAAATTCTTCACTTCCTGATAAGCCATATTACCGAGATTCCAGGTTATTATTCTAGTAGAAGGATTGTAATCTGTTTGTGGTGGGAATGCCGACACAAAGCTAACGTTTGTCGGTAATGTATCTGTTAATACTACATTCTCTGCAGTATTTGGTCCTTGATTGCTAACATCTATAAAGTAGGAAAAAAAGCTATTAACCGCTGCCTCCGTAAATGAACTCCACTTGTAGACTGCCATATCTGCATAGGCATTAATAGCTGTGTCGAAGAAAGCATGATTGTTATCAGGATTAGGGTCAAGCGTAGTACTGCTTACGTCTGCATTATTTCGCGCCGTACCGATTGCCTCGGCCTTGACTAAAACCTCAATTGTCTTTCCATCATAATTAACAATATTACCGAGATGCCAGGTTATTGTTCTGGTAGAAGGCTCATAACTTGTTTCTTCAGGTGTTGCAGACACAAAGCTAACGTTTATTGGTAAAGTATCTGTTAATACAGCATTCTCTGCAGTATTTGGTCCATTATTACTTACTGTAACAATATAGGAAAAATTATCACCAACAATTATCTCCCAAAAAGAACCATACTTCGTAACTGCCAAATCAGCATAGGCATTGATATTTACGTCAACGAAAGCATGATTGTTACTTGGATTAGGATCAGACGTTGTACTGCTTACATCTGCATTATTATGCGCTGTACCAATTGCCTCGGCCTTAACATAAACAGTAAAGAATGATTGAGGAGCACCTTCAGTTATCGAGCCGAGATCCCAGGTTATTGTTCTGGTAGAAGGATCGTAAATTGCTTCTTGTGGGTCTGCTGATACAAAACTAACGTTAGCCGGTAACGTATCTATTAATACTACGTTATCCGCTGTATTTGGTCCATTGTTAGTTACTATAACTTCATAGGAAAATTCGTCACCTACAATTATTTCGGAGAAAGGACCATTCTTAGTCACTTCCATGTCAGCTGTCGGGGCATTAACAATTACATCAAAAGTTGCATGATTGTTATCAGGATTAGGGTCGGACGTAGTACTGCTTACATCTGCTCTATTTTGCGCTGTACCGATGGCCTCGGCCTCAACATTAATGGTAAAGGATGATGGAAGAGCACCTGCAGTTATCGAGCCAAGATCCCAGGTTATTGTTCTGGCAAAAGGATCGTAAATTGTTTCTTGTGGGTCTGCCGATACAAAACTAACGTTAGCCGGTAACGTATCTGTTAATACAACGTTCTCCGCAGTATCAGGTCCTAGGTTGGTAACTGTAACATTGTAGGAGAAGCCGTTTCCGACTACAACCTCTGTGACTGGACTCGATTTAGTGACTGCCATATCTGCACTGGGAGCTGTAAAAGCTTTTATGCAGTTATTACACACGCCAGTGCTTGCAAAGGAGTTATATAAATCATACCAAAAACTGCCAGCGTTATGCCACACAAAGCTTTCACCGGGATTTATCGTCGCATTACTAGTCCTAGCTGCAGTACTTTTTAGCTCAATAGGTGAGTAGGATGTTGTTAGCGGAGAGGGAACAGTGAGCGCCAAAACTACCGAGAATACAGAGCCATTACTTAAGGGAACGGGAAAATTAAGTGGGACCGTATGATATCCGGCAGAATCGATTGTTCCGCTTTTGCTTATGACAAAAGTTCCACTTGTAGGATTGGTTCTTTCACTTAAATCGACATAAATTTCTATTTCATACTTTGTATTATCATAAACGGTGTAAAAGCCCACGGCAGCTAAGGGATTAGGCGAAGCAGCAGTAAATACATTTGCAACAGTAATAGGATTAGTATTGTCCTCTATATGAAATGATGTTATACACCCGTACGGATCATATTGATAGACACTTTTAAAGTTAGTGACTTCTTCTGCGTTATTAAAGACGGATCTGGGGATAAAGTTAGCGTCATAGTACGATATATAGAAAAAGCCGTCAGCTCCCCAGGTGGTTCCCCAAGAATTTTTAGCAATAAATGCACCATTTGCTAAAGGCGTAGTATTAAAATTGCTTTTATTGTAGCCGTCATCCCAACCTACAATTGTTATACCATGATTGGTAGTATTAGAATCGTTACAATAGTAAGCATGCGTTGTTGAATTGTAATATCGATTATCTTCGGACATGTAAATCGATACATATACTCCGCCATGATCCATTATTTCACTTTTTATCTTGTCGTTGTCTGTATAACTTTGTCTTTCGGGAAGTAGTAATGCCTCCTGAACATGTTTCCGGGGAAGAAGTCCGGGCGGAGATGGCTGCGGAGATAGCGTGTTCCACGGATCATCTTCAGAGAAAACCGGGCCGGACCACCTGTGATGGTAGGCCATAGACATATAAGCATTTCCTCCACCGCTAGGTATCGGGTCAAAGCCGTGGTTATTATACAAATTGTTTTCCGAAAATGTATTAGTTTGTGCAGGAAGCAAATTTGATTCTAGCGAGCCATAAGTTGCGAACGTCCAGCAAGCTCCGGTCTGTCCCTGATCACCAACAGGCGAAACTTTCCCAATTGTAGGTGCACGAAGATCATATGTGTCTGGGAAGGAACGTCTTTCCGACTGCTCTTTTCTCACTAAATTTGCATCACTAGGTATAAGATCGAATGCCGGTGGGATATCACCATAGGAGTAACCACTTTTGGAGCTTTTTTCTAGTGTACCTTCACTTTCGGACTTTTGATAGTCCAAAAAATCCTGACTAAGTGGTGGTAACACAACCTTTATATTATAATCTGCCACTTGATGCACCGCCTTAAATATTTATCTAAGTGCTGCCTTAACAAGATTCGATATATTCTATGATGATGTGTTTGATATCGTCACATATTAAAATTTTATGGAAATTAATTAAATGTATTTTGCCGCAGACAGACCCGATGGCGTGATTTGTTTATTATATATGGGGATATGTCTCATCGAAATATGAAGGATTTAAGTGTAAAAGCATGGAAGATTATAGAAAACCAGGAGAGATTTTCACTATTAGGTGCGGGGGCTATGGGGAGAGTATCGTTATGTGCAATAACTATGGTAGGTGATATGAATGAAAATAGCCAGATTATTAGAAATTACAACCTTGTTGCTCAGCCGCGGTACGCTGACTGCCGGCGAATTGGCAGAACGCTTCCAGGTATCTACCCGGACAATTTACCGAGATGTTGAAACATTATCCATCGCCGGGGTTCCTATTTATATGAGCAAAGGCAATGGCGGCGGCATCTCGCTTTTGGAAAATTACACATTAAATAAAATGCTGCTGTCCGAGCAAGAAAGCAACAGTATTCTCCTTGCTTTAAAGACGCTCCAATCTACTCAATACCCTGAGATTGACAAGATACTGGATAAAATGGAAGCTATATTTAAAAATACACAAGCTGCTGAATGGGTAGATGTTGATTTTTTCTATTGGGGAAGCAGCCCTAATGAACAAAATAAATTCAATGAGATTAAACATGCCATTGTCAACAGGCAGGTAATTACTTTTGAATACGTAAATGCGCAAGGGGACAGAGGCAGTCGTGCCGTCGAGCCTCTCAAGTTATTTTATAAAGGCAGCTCATGGTATTTGGTTGCTTATTGTCGCAATCGCAATAGTCAGCGCCTGTTTCGCATATCACGGATAAAGAATGTGGCCTCAACCTCGGAATCCTTCACGCCGCAGAAACTGCTAGACTGGGAAAAAGAAAAAGCGCCGCCCATGACAGTTTTGAAACTAAAGTTTTGTGATAAGGTTCTTAATCGTCTTTATGATGATTTTGATGATACTCATATTGAAAAAAAAGAAGATGGAACCTTTGAGGTAGAAGTAGCTTTCCCTGAAAATGAATGGTTGTATGGCTATCTTCTGTCCTACGGACATTATGTCGAGGTGTTAGATCCACCTCATGTAAGGAATATCCTTATCAGTAGAATGAAGGAAGTCTTAAAAATATATGGGAACTCCTCTCAGATATGACATACAGTTGTCTTATTTATTGTGCTATCATCACAATATGAAAGGAGTTGAAAATAATGGTATGTGTTTGTGGAGCAAGTTGTGATGGCTGCACCTATCGTGAAAAGGAATGCAGCGAAGGCTGCACAGCTTTACAAGGTCGAGTGTTTTGGACAAAGTATATTAATGCCGATGTTTGTCCGGTATATCAATGTGTAGCAGATAGTGGCTATAAAAACTGTGGTGATTGCGCAAAGTTACCTTGTGAAACCTGGTATAGCTTGAAAGATCCGGAAATCAGTGAACAAGAACATCAAAAATCAATTAACGACAGGGTTGCTAAGCTACAGTCGTTACAGGCTTAGCTATACTGTTTATAAAGGGAGTGAATGAACCATGATAAAAATAGAGCTCACTGAAGAAAAAACTCAACCGGTAGTATCAATCCGAACCACCACTAAGTTAGAACTACTTCCCCAGGTTATAGGTGAAAGCTACCTGAAAATTATGTCCTATTTGCAGGAACTTGGTGAACAACCGGTATTTGCTCCATTTACTGCCTATCATAATCTAGATATGCAAAATCTTGATGTTGAGATGGGCTTTCCTGTTGCCAGATTACTGCCGGCCAAAGATAATATGAAGGTTCGCGAAATTCCGGCAGGCAATATGGTTTCAAGCATGTACAAAGGACCTTACAACGGAATGGAGCAACCTTACGCTGAGATGGCCAAGTGGATCGAGGAAAATGGCTATACCGCAACAGGTATTTCTTACGAATACTACTTCAATTCCCCTCAGGAGGTTCCTGAGAGTGAACTGCTGACGAAAATTGTAATGCCTGTACGTTAGTTGCGCTAAAATGACGTCATAGACCTCTTATAGGTCACCGAATACATAAAAAATTCGTTTATTTAGATGCAGGAATTAGCAATTATTAGAGAGAAGATACCCATAATCTACCGTAGTAGATTATGGGTATCTTCTGTAATAGACCCATTATAAGCTAGTATTTTAACAGCACACATATCATCAATCAGGGGGAATTTTCAATGAGAAAGATAGGCGTACTGGCAGTGCTGCTTGTACTAACTTTCCAAATTAGCTTTATTCCGACTGCAGCGGCAAATTTATGGTTATTAGACCGCGGTTGGGAAAGGTCGCAAAAACAAAGTCAGTATAATGATATTATCACTAAATATGGTTATGATGACGACAAGGACGCCAATGCTTATTGCAATACTATTGCCGGCAAATTGCTCCAGGAAATAAAAAAGAAAAATAAAGTAGACTTAGAGTATTCTGTTTTTATTATAAAGCCTAAAGCTCCTAATGCTATGGCTGGTCTAGGCGGCAATATTGCCGTCACGCGGGGAATGGTCGATCTTTTGCAGGGAGACGAGGATGAAATGGCAGCTATTATGGCGCATGAGTTTGGTCATTCCGTCGGAGCCCATTTATTAGATTCGATCAATGGTCAACTCTGGATGGCCGTATTGTTCAACCAATATCTCCGTAATAATCAAAATACACTTTCCCAGGTTGGTTCGGTCATTGCTTTTCAACAAATTTCTACTAAAGGCTTTGGCCGTTCCCATGAATGGGCTGCCGATAATTTCGCAATGAAAACAGCCGCAGCAGCAGGCTATAATCCCGCCGGTGTTGCTGGTAGCTTTCAACGGATTCTGGAGAAATATGGCGAAAGACAGGTAACTATCTTAGGTGAGCTATTATCTCCTGACGAGCATCCAACTAACAAAGAGCGAATTGACAATAACATGAAGTTTGTTACAGAATATAGCGGAAATAAGGTTACTGTACATAACGATTGGATTTTACTTTGTAACAAAGCCGTTATTAAGCCGGTAGCTGTCGGCGGAAAGTCAGCTAGAGAACGAACTTATTTAATTGCCGGCAGTCTATCCCAAGCATTGCATGCAGGTATAAAAGAGCCAGCGCAGTATAAAGACGGCCAAATTATAATGGGTTCATACAGTATCATGACAGTAACAGAAAACGATACCGATGGTAATTCTATTGCCCATGAGATAAATACTGCGTTAGCTAGATAAATAATTTAATTAGAGGCAATTACCTTGCGTGCAGGAATTTTACCGGTAATTAACGAATGCAATAAGTTAAAATAAACTGAATATTTAACAACTCCGAATCTGGTTGTCTAAAGGAAAACCAAGACTGCCAGGTCGATGGGTTTAGCGGGAAACCGTTAAGCCTCCCGGTGCGGAAAGGAGTCAGTGCTAGCTAGTGAGACAGGGCGCTCTTCTTTTTGCGTCTCTGTCTTTTTTGCATATTGTGAGTGCTGATTGATAAGCTTGTATTGAGTCATAATCGAGAACAGGAAGGTGACTTATGGTTGTATGTGCCGAAAATGCTATTGATAAGACCTGGGTCGGGTGGTCACGGTTTACAGCGACTCTAAAAAGTACGGACAAAAATCATAATTATTCTGTCAGACCGGAAATCCTTGACTCTTGGTTGCGATGTGACCAAGCCAAGGTTAATCCACTTGATGATCGCATTCATCACAAACTGGATAATGCCAGTCTTCAGACTATGTTGCAAAAAAACCGGGAACTAATTACAATTGCTAAACCATTTATGGATAACTTATATCAATTTGTAGCTGGTTCAGGATTTGTTGTTGTCCTGACAGATGTACGTGGATATATTATGGAAATTCTCGGGGACGAGGATACCTTGACTAACCCAATGACTGTGAGCTTTTTCCAGGGGGCAAGCTGGAGTGAAGTTGAGGCTGGTACCAATGCCATTGGAACAACCCTATTTACCAAAAATCCGATACAAGTATCAGGCTCAGAGCATTATTGCCGCAAACACCACTGCTTGACCTGTTCGGCCGCTCCCATCTTTGACGGGAGAGGCACGTTAATTGGTATTTTGAATGTTTCTGGCAAATCAACTGCTGCCCATTTACATACTCTGGGGATGGTAGTAGCTGCTGCTGAGGCTATCATGGCTCAGCTTAGCATCAGGAAAAAGAATAAGGAACTACGCGTAATTAATAACCGCTTGACAAATATATTTAATACTATGTCTGACGGTGTAATAATGGTAGACGGTAATGGTGTTATTAGCGAATTAAACCCTGTTGCGAAAAAAATACTGGGTTTTGCCTCCCATAAATCTGAAAATGCTCTAGGAGTTCAGGTAGAGAGTATTCTCGGGTCTGCTAATTCCTTTGTCAAACGAATGCTTATGTGCAAAGAATCCTGTACAGATACGGAAATCATGCTTGATATTGGCAATGAAATCAGTCATTTTTGGGCTTCTGGCGAACCTGTTACTGATGAGCAGGGTATAGTAACAGGCGGTGTTATTATTCTTCGGCCAATTAAGCGAATTCAAAACCTGGTGAATAAGTTTAGTGGAAATTATGGCACCTTGCAGTTTAGTGATATTGTTGGCGAGAGCAAATCAATTCTTGAAGCTGTGCGGATCGCCTCGCTTGCAGCAACCTCCATAGCCAACGTATTATTACAAGGTGAGAGTGGTACCGGTAAAGAAATCTTTGCTCAGGCTATTCACAACCGGAGTGACCGCAGAGCTGGCCCGTTTATCGCGGTAAACTGCGGGGCAATACCACGGGAACTTATTGGCAGTGAACTATTTGGTTATACCGAAGGTGCCTTTACCGGGGCAAAACGTGGTGGCAAAGCAGGCAAATTCGAACTTGCCTGCGGCGGAACGCTATTCTTGGATGAAATTGGCGATATGCCATTAGAACAACAGGTTGCATTACTGCGCGTATTGCAGGAAAGAAAGGTTAATCGGATTGGCTCAGACAAAGTAATCCCTGTTGATGTTAGGGTGATTTGTGCCACCAATAAAAATTTGATCAAGGAAGTAGAAAAGGGTACATTTCGCAAAGATCTGTATTATCGTTTAGATGTTATCTCCATTACAATACCGCCCCTTCGCGAGCGCTCGGAAGATATCATATCTCTGTTTAATTATTTTTTGGAAAAACAAGATAACCATTGCCGGAACTTTACCGTTAGTGCGGAGGTAATTGAACGAATTGTACGTTATGACTGGCCGGGCAATGTGCGTGAACTCCAGAATGTAGTGGAGCGGATAGTAAGCCTGACAGAAGGGCGAATGGTAACTTTGGGAAATTTGCCCAAAGAAATATGTGAGTGGCAACCTACCATTACCGCTAGCGTAAACGGCATGTATGCGAATCATACTGCTGTAACATCATTTTCCTGGCGAGAAGAGCGGCGCTTCCAGGTGGAAGAACAGGAAAGGCAAGAAATTCTTGAGCAACTTTCTAATCATAGAGGCAATGTTAGTTTGACTGCTCGCTGTCTGGGAGTGTCACGCAATACACTGTATCGCAAAATGAAGCAGTATGAAATCTGCCGATAGTACACAAGTGTCACTTGTGTGTGACACTTTTTTGTGACACTTGTGAACATATTTAGATACAAGTAATAAAGCTTAGAGGAACCAGCTGTGCAAAAACAGCTGGTTTTTTTGCTTTTTAAGAAATATTTAAAAAATTTGTTTGTTGGCATAAATCTTGCTCTTAATACTATATGAAACAATCCAGAACGCTGCAAGTTACTACTAATTATCCTACTAGGGGGGCAATCAATGAGAGTAGTTCCTGTTTACCAGGCAGAGGGTATGGTTCTCTGCCATGACGTTACTGAAATTATTCCGGGGAAACGTAAAGGGAGAGCCTTTAGGAAAGGACATATCATTAGTAAAGAAGATATCCCTACATTATTAAATATCGGTAAGGAAAATATCTATGTTTGGGAAGTAAATTCGCAGACAATTCATGAGAATGAAGCTGCAACAAGATTTGCAAAAGCAATAGCAGGTTTGGGATTGCAGCTAGATGAAGCTTCAGAAGGTAAGGTCGAAATAAAAGCCAATACCTTTGGTTTGCTAAAAGTAAATACCGAAGCATTAGAAAAAATTAACGATATTGATCATGTGGCTGCTGCCACCTTACATTCTAATCAGATTGTTAACGTGGGTAGAAAAGTTACCGGTTGTAAGATCATTCCGCTAGTAATCGAAGCAGATAAACTGGAACAAATTGAACAAATCTGTAGTGACTTTTATCCGGTGATAGAAGTCAAACCGTTACAAGCCTGCAAGGTGGGTGTAGTAACTACCGGCAGTGAAGTATACCATGGCCGGATACAGGATTGTTTTGGCCCGGTTCTAAAGGATAAGTTTGAACGGTTAGGAAGTTCTGTTTTGCAGCAAGTATTTGTGACTGATGATATTTCGATGATAGCTAAAGCCATTCAGAGTTTGGTGGCGCAAGGCGCCGATATGATTGTAACTACCGGCGGTATGTCTGTTGACCCTGATGATGTAACCCCTTCTGGTATTAGAGCAGCTGGCGGGCAGATTGCCATATATGGCGCACCAACTTTGCCTGGTGCTATGTTTATGCTAGCGTATTTGGGAGATGTGCCAGTTTTAGGATTGCCAGGTTGTGTAATGTACCACAAAAGTACGATATTTGACTTGGTTGTGCCACGTCTGTTAGCAGGGGAAAGACTATCCCGGAAAGACATTACTAGACTGGGACATGGCGGTTTATGTCTGGTGTGTGAGGAATGCCACTATCCGGAGTGTGGATTTGGTAAAGGCAGCTAAGAACATAGCTGCTAAATTGGCGTATTTCAGGGAGCTGATAATCCCTTGAAATATATGAATATTATGATAAAAGGAGAGGAGAAACTGAATGCAAAAAAAAGTACTAATTATTAATGGTTTGCCGAGAACATTAATCGTTGATCCAGAATCCAGTCTGGCAAGTGTACTTAGAGAGCAACTGTTGCTTACTGGCTGTAAAGTGGGTTGTAATCAAGGACAATGTGGTACTTGCTCCATTATTATGGATGGTCGGGTAGTCCGATCTTGTGTCATGAAAATGAAAAGAGTACCGGAGGAAGCTAGTATCACAACAATTGAAGGTCTAGGTACTCCTAATAATCTTCATCCTTTGCAAGTAGCTTGGATGGCTTATGGTTGTGCTCAATGCGGTTTCTGCAGTCCAGGCTTCATATTATCATCAAAGGTATTGCTTGACGAAAACCCTAATCCTACCAGAGAAGAGATTAGGGAATGGTTCCAAAAGAACCGCAATGCCTGCCGTTGTACTGGCTACAAGCCACTCGTGGATGCTGTTATGGCAGCAGCTAAGGTTGTTCGCGGTGAAATGCGTAAAGAAGATCTACTGTTTAAGCCTGTTGGCAACAAGATTTACGGCACAAACTATCATCGTCCGTCTGCCTTACAGAAAGTTACCGGTACATGGGACTTTGGCGCCGATGTTGGTCTACAAATGCCTGCAGGAACTTTGCGGTTAGCTCTTGTTCAAGCAGAAGTATCTCATGCAAATATTATAGGTATTGATACTTCGGCAGCCGAGAAAATGCCTGGCGTGTATAAAGTAATCACGCATAAAGATGTTAAAGGAAAAAATCGTATTACCGGCCTGATCACTTTCCCGACGAATAAAGGGGATGGCTGGGATCGCCCCATTCTTTGCGATGAAAAAGTATTCCAGTTTGGTGATGCCATTGCCATTGTTGCTGCAGATACCGAAGAACATGCCCAGGCGGCAGCTAAAGCGGTAAAGGTGGATCTTGAAATATTACCGGCGTACATGAGCGCTCCTGCCGCCATGGCACCTGATGCTATTGAAATCCATCCCGGCACCCCTAACGTGTATTATGAACAGGGCGTGGTAAAAGGCGAAGACACCAAGCCAATTATGGAAGCTCCTGATGTTGTTATCGCAGAAGCGGAAACCTACTGCAGCCGCCAGCCACATCTGCCGCTTGAGCCTGACTGCGGCTCTGCCTATATGGATGAAGAAGGCCGCCTGACTATCCACTCCAAGAGTATCGCGTTACACTTGCACCATGCTATGATTGTTGCCGGTATCGGGATTGAACCGGAAAAATGCCGTCTTGTTGCCAATCCTACAGGCGCTACTTTTGGTTATAAATTTAGTCCTACTAACGAAGCTTTGCTTGGCGTCGCCTGTCTTGCCTGCGATGGCAAGCCGGTTTCTCTTAACTTCAGTATGTATCAGCAAATTACCTACACTGGTAAGCGTTCGCCTGCTCTTGTGAAAACTAAGCTTGCTGCCGATAAAACAGGCAAATTGCTGGCAATGGAAACCGAGTGGTGGCTTGATCATGGTCCGTATAGCGAATTCGGTGACCTGAACTGCATGCGTCAAGGTCAGTTTACCGGCGCTGGTTATGATATTCCGAACATTCGTGGTAATGGCAAGTGTGTATGCACCAACCATGCCTGGGGCTCCGCTTTCCGTGCCTATGGCTCGCCTAAAGCGTTCCTGTCATCAGAAATCGCTATTGACATCTTAGCCGAAAAACTTGGCATGGATCCATTGGAACTCCGCTATAAGAATGTATACCGCCCTGGTGCTACTACTCCGACCGGACAGGTACCGGAAGTATTCTGTCTGCCGGAGATGCTTGATAAAATTCGCCCGTACTGGGAAGAAGCCAAGAAGCGTTGTAAAGAAGTTTCAACTCCTGAGAAGAAACGTGGCGTAGGACTCGCAATCGGTATGTATGGCTGCGGTCTGGATGGTCCTGACAGTTCCCATGCTTGGGCTGAGCTGACTAAAGAAGGGGTTACTATTGGTAGCTCTTGGCAAGACCACGGTCAAGGCGCTGATCTCGCTTTCTTAACTCACGCCCACGAAACTCTCCGACAAATGGGGATTACTCCTGAACAGATTAAACTTGTCATGAATGATATGGCTTTTACTCCGGCCAGCGGTCCGTCCGGCGGCAGTCGCCAAAACGTAATGACAGGGAATGCCACGAGAATTGCCTGCGAAATGCTGGTAAATGCCATGCGCAAGCCTGACGGCACTTTCCGCACCTATGACGAAATGATTGCCGAAAATCTGCCGCTGCATTATGACGGTTCCTGGACTGCTTCCATGTGCACCGACTGCAGTCCCGAAACCTGCCAAGGCAATCCGTTTCCTGTTTACATGTACGCAGTCTTCATGCCTGAGGTTGAAGTGGATATGAAGACTGGTAAGGCTACCGTAGTTCGGTTCGTAACCGTACAGGATATAGGAACACTTACCAATAAAACAACCTGCGACGGCCAGGTATACGGAGGTTTGGCTCAAGGTATTGGCCTTGCTCTTACTGAAGATTTCGAAGATCTTAAAAAGCATACCACCCTTGTTGGCTGCGGCCTTCCGTTTATTAAGGATGTTCCTGATGATATGGAGATCATCTACAACATTACCCCGCGTGAAAATGGGCCGTATGGCGCAGCGGGTGTAGGGGAAGGTCCACTAACTTCGCCACATCCCGCTATTCTTAACGCTATTTATAATGCCTGCGGCGTCCGTATCTTTGCAGTACCTGCACTACCTGAAAAAATAAAAGCAGGTTTGGATGCCTTGTCAGCAGAAGGAAAATAAGCTGATTAGAAACAGTGTAACCTTGACGAAATGGAAAGCCGAAAGGCTTTCCGTTCGTTTAGGTTATTCCATTCAAACGCCCATACCTATAAAGGGCACAGACGGCTTCTGCGTCCCAAGTCTTTTCTTATACCGGAAAGAGGAGGTTCAATATGGATCAAAAACTACTGCGTCAAAGGGAAGCAAAATGTGTTCAAGATAATCCGCCAGGCTGCACGGCGTGCTGCCCTGTTCATGTTGATGCGCGGGGGATAGTTAACGCTGTTCGCAAGGAAGACTACGCGGCAGGCTTTGCCTTGTTTCATAAAATGGTTCCCTTTCCGGGAATTATCAGCAGGATTTGCGATCAGCCTTGCCAACAGGGGTGCAGGCGCAAGGAAATTGATGAGCCTATTTTTGTTAAAGCTTTGGAACAGGAGTGTGTTAAGAATAATACTACTGTAGCCAAATTTGTAGCAGCTCCGGCTAAAAAACAACAAACAGTGGCTATTGTTGGAGCTGGCCTGAGTGGCTTGACTGCAACTCTTGAACTTGGCCGCAAAGGGTATAAAGTGGTTCTTTTTGAAACCACCGATCGGCTAGGGGGGAGTATCTGGGATATTTCAGATAACCAGTTACCCCGTCAAGTGATTGACAATGATTTTTCTATTCTTAAAAATGTTTCTTTAGAGATTCATTACAATACGCCTATTACCTCGTTAGACAGCCTAGCAGAAAAGTTTGATGCTATTTATTTAGGCACAGGTCTTTACCAGAATAGCTTTGGCCTTGCAGTGGCTGCTAATGAAAAAATTAAAGTTGATTTGGTATCTTTAGCAACAAGTCATAGTAAGGTTTTCGCAGGGGGGAGTCTCCGCTCTGAAGCGGGAAACCGCTCACCGATAACTTCAATTGCGGATGGTAAAGTTGCCGCAAATTCAATTGATCGTCTATTACAGAATGCATCCCTTACCGCGAATCGAGAAAACGAAGGATCTTATGAATCTTCTCTTTATACTACCATTACAGGCGTAAAGCCTGAACCCAGGGTGACCGCGGCTGATCCTGCCAGTGGCTATACCAAGGAAGAAGCGAGCCAGGAAGCCAACCGTTGTCTACTATGTGAGTGTCTTGAATGTGTCAAGGTCTGTGAATATCTTGCACATTATCAGGGATATCCCAAGCGGTATGTGCGTGAAGTATATAATAATCTATCAATTGTTATGGGGATTCATCGTGCTAATAAAATGATTAATTCCTGTAGTTTGTGCGGCCTTTGTGAACAGGTTTGTCCAGGCAAGCTAAACATGGGTGAGATTTATCAGCAAGCACGGCAACTCATGGTGGAAAAAGGAAAGATGCCTCCATCAACGCATGATTTTGCCATACGAGATATGCAATTTAGTACTAGCGATAGGTTTACGTTAACCAGGCATCAACCTGGGTTTACGTCCAGTGATCTTGTGTTTTATCCAGGTTGTCAGCTAGCCGCATCATCCCCTGACTATGTCGAGCAGATGTATCGTTTTTTATGTGAGAGGCTATCCGGCGGTGTAGGGTTAATGCTTGGTTGTTGTGGAGCACCAGCCAGTTGGGCTGGGCAGGAGACGCTTTTTCTGGAAAAAATGCAAAGCTTAGAGGATAACTGGCGTATTTTGGGAAGCCCTAAGGTCATAACGGCTTGTCCTACTTGTTATAGCTTATTTAAAGAGAAGTTTCCCAACATGCCGTTAGAAAGCTTATGGACGCTACTGGATCGTGTCGGTTTGCCTGATGGTAGTTGGCTGTCTGAAGCTCCGACAAAGCTGGCTGTCCATGACAGCTGCACGACTCGGTATGATGCTGAGATTCACTCCAGCGTAAGAAGCTTGTTAGGCAAGCTGGGATATCAAGTTGAAGAATTGCCTTTAAACCGTGAAAAAACGGTATGTTGCGGCTATGGAGGCTTAATGCTTTATGCTAACAAAGAGGTTGCGCATAAAGTAATAGATCGAAGGATTAAAGAAAGTGAACTGGACTATCTTGCTTACTGTGCTATGTGCCGGGACAATTTTGTAAGTCAGGGAAAACGTAGTTACCATCTCCTCGATTTGATTTTTGGTAATAACGGGAAAAATCTGGCTGAACAGACAGGGCCGGGTTATTCAGAGCGTCAGGAGAATAGGGAGAGATTAAAGCAGACACTACTTAAGGAAGTATGGGGTGAAAAGGTGGAAGAAGCGCAGGCAAAGATTAAGGTTTACATTTCTGAAGAAGTACTAGCTATCATGGAAGACAGACAAATTCTTATTGAAGATGTCGCGAAAGTAATTGAACATGCGGAAAATACTGGCAATAAACTAAAAGACGCCAAAAGTGACTATTATGTTGCCTACTTTCAGCTTGCCTGTGTGACCTATTGGGTAGAGTATTTGCCGCAAGGGGAAGAATTTGTCGTTCGTAATGCCTATTGTCACCGTATAGAAATTACGGGGTAACGGAGGAACTATGAATAAACTGGCAGAAGTGCAAGAGCCCAATCTGATTTGTGCTAAGTGTGGGATTAGTCTGACACTGGGGAAAGTAACCTTAGCCTATTTAGGCAGCACCTTCCCAGTCGAGTTATATAAGTGTTCTCAATGTGGGCTAGTATACATTCCAGAGTCGTTAGCCAACGGTAAAATGAAACAGGTGGAAGCAGCCTTGGAGGATAAATAATGCTTTACCAACATCCGGGCGGTCTTGTGCTAACCAAACGAGTTGTGGATTATTGTGAGTTTATTCCTGGCGCGAAGGTTATAGATATTGGCTGTGGGACAGGAATGACGGTGGAATTTTTACGTGATATTTACTTGTTACAGGCAGTAGGGATTGATTTATCCAAAGAGCGGCTGGAACAAGGCAGGCAGCGTTCGCCAAGGCTGCCCTTAGTTCAAGCAACTGCTAAAGGTTTGCCTTTTGCTGACTCTTCCTTTGAAGGCGGGATTGCCGAGTGCAGTCTTTCGGTTATGCAAGAGCAGGAAAAAGTGCTGGCTGAATGCAGCCGGGTGCTTGTACCTGGGGGAAAACTGGCGATAACAGATGTTTATTGGCCGGATTCTGATAGCTCGGCTGGTTATATGAATAGCAACCAACTAAAAAAAATGCTGGAAGAAGCCGGTTTTGCTATCGTTGTTTGGGAAGATCAATCTACATTTTTGCGAGAATTTGTTGCCTGTTATATTATGGAGCACGGTTCAATGGAAGAGCTTTGGCAATGTGTATCCATTCCGAAAACAAAGTTAGGATATTTTTTACTAGTGGCTGAAAAACGGCAAAGGAAAGGATGAGATGCTTTGGAGGAAAAAACATGTCCTCGCTGTCATAATGAGATAACAAATAATGCTCCCTTATATCAATGCTGCCGGTGTTTTACCTTCTATTGTAAGAATTGTGAAGATACCAATGAAGGACGAAACTGCCCTAAATGTAAGATGGGGCCGCGCTTAATCATTTCATCGGGAAAATAAGAGAAAGTGTGGTGACACAGAATGAAGGAAGAAAAAGATCTTCTTGACATAATTGAAGCCAACTGGGTTATTGTTGAAGTTATTGATAAAAACACGGGTAACATGTTTAGACGGAACTTACCGGTACGATATTTGGAAACTAACAACGGCGTAATATTATCTGGCGAAACCCTCGACGGCAAACCGGCAGTAATTAGTTTTTTATCTGATGCCGCGTTGGCTAAGATTCATGATCTGATAGGAAAAGGACCTGACCATGACCGTTGTGGTTCCAAGGAGGGTTCAAACGATGTTTAGTAAACTGCTCTCCACTGTCACTGACGGACTTTTAAGAGAGGGAGGCGAAGAGTATGACAGATGCTTTTATGAAGTTAATTGAACTATCGCAAGCGGGTTTTTACTGTAGCCAAATTTTGCTTATTATGGGGCTAGAGGCTCAAGGTAAAGAAAATCTGGATTTAGTGCGGGCTATGTCTGGCTTAAATGGAGGCCTAGGCTTTTGTGGTAAAACCTGCGGCGCTTTGACCGGTGGTGCTTGCCTAATCGGCCTTTATGCCGGTAAAGGTGCCGCCGAGGAAATGGAAGACAGTAATCTGAATAACATGATAAAAGAGTTTGTTGAGTGGTTTGAACAGGAAGCACGTTCCCAATACGGAGGGAGTGACTGTAATACCATATTGGAGAATAACCCGCTGAACCGGGCAGCTCGTTGTCCACAGCTTGTTTTAAATACACTTGCTAAAGTTGAGGAGATTTTAGCAGCGAACGGATATAATTTTTCAGGTCGGCTTGAGTAACAAGTCGTAGCGATGCAGGAAGACTAGGAGGGTGTGCATGAAAAGGTTATATCAGAGTTTAGTTCAACTGCTTGCGGCTGGTGAAAACGTCGTTCTGGCTACTATTTTTCACAGCGCCGGATCTGCTCCGCGGTCGGCAGGGGCTAAGATGATTATTCGCGCGAATGGCTCCATTATTGGTACAGTTGGCGGCGGAAGGTTAGAAGCTGAAACCATTGAGCTGGCAAAAAAGGTGCAGGCAACACATCAATCGCTAATACAGCCGTTTGATTTGACAGGCTCGGATGCAGCTGGAGTAGGTATGATCTGTGGTGGTCAAGGTGATATTCTACTGGATTACCTGGATGCTGGCAATAGTGATAATGTCCTTATTTTTGAAACCATCCTTGACACAATGAATAAGGCGCAGAAGGCCTGGTTGATGACAGAATTAACTGGTCAAGCAGCTATGGCCGGTTCAACAAGACAACAATGCCTTGTTAAACAGGATGGCACGATTATCGGTAATTATCAAGGCGATCCGGCATTTATTGAAAAAATGTCATCAGGACCGGCTAAAATTTCTATTCATGCCGATGCGAAAGAAGACCGGAGTTTTATTGTTGAGCCAATACGGACAATCGGTGTGGTCTACCTATTTGGAGCAGGCCATGTTTCGCAGCAAATTGCCAAACTCACCGATATGGTGGGGTTTATTACCGTAGTCATCGACGACCGACCGACTTTTGCAAACAAGGAACGGTTCCCTCAATCGGAAATTTTGGTTGTAGAAAAATTCGAGTGTATGGCCAAGCTTGCTATCAACCAAGACAGCTATCTTGTCATTGTAACCAGAGGACATCTTCATGATAGCGTTGTGTTAGAACAGGCGCTGCAGACTGAGGCTGGCTACATTGGGATGATTGGCAGCAAAAAGAAACGTGACCATTTATTTAATGCCTTGCAAGAACAAGGTGTCAGTTCTGCAACTCTGAAGCGGGTGTATTCACCGATTGGCATTGACATCTATGCGGAAACGCCTGAAGAAATAGCCGTCAGTATTGTAGCCGAATTGATAAAAGTTAGGGCGGAGCGGGAAACATGTGCAACACAAAAATCGTAGGCTTAATTGTGGCAGCAGGTTATTCTTCCCGCATGGGAACTTTTAAGCCGTTACTGCCATTAGGAGAAAAAACCGTAATCGAAGCGGCAGTAGACAGTTTGCGGTTTGGGGGAATACATGATATTCGAGTGATCGTGGGCTATCGGGCGGCTGAGTTATATCCTGTATTAGAGAGCCTGCCAGTTAGTATTATCGATAATCCCAATTATGCGGCAGGCATGTTTTCTTCAGTAATTACCGGACTTAAAACCTTTGCCAATGATGCGGAAGGCTTCCTGCTATTGCCTGGGGATAATCCTTTGATAAGAAAACGAAGCATTAAGGATCTGCTACAAACCTACCGGCAAACAGGCGCTGCAGTAACCTATCCGGTTTTTAATAATCAACGCGGCCACCCGCCGCTCATCAGTTCCAAATGTTTTGCTGATATTCTAAGCGATGATGGTGCTTACGGACTTCGCAAAATTCTGGAACGATTTGATTCTGACAGCATGGACATAGGCGTTGCCGACCAAGGGATATTGCTGGATATTGATACTATGGAAGACTATGAAAAACTTACCTGTTTTTATGCAAATCGTAATATCCCGACCTATGACGAATGTCTTGCGCTACTTAAAAAGTATCAGGTAAATGATAAGGTCGCGCGCCACGGGCAAACCGTTGCTATGGTGGGGCGCCATTTAGCCGAACAGCTTAATCACGCCGGTTTGCACCTCAATATTGAGTTAGTAGTGGCAGGAGGTATGCTACATGATCTTGCCAAAGGAAAACCCAATCATTCCAAACGCGGCGAACGTTTAATTAGAAGTAAAGGGTTTTCCGCTTTGGCCGGCATTGTGGCTTCCCACATGGACTTGGATCTATCATCTGAGCAAATAATGAATGAAGCCGCTGTGGTATTTCTTGCCGACAAATTAGTGCGAGACGACAAAGTAGTATCTCTTAATGAACGGTTTAGTTTTTCACTGAAAAAGTTTGCCGGACAGCCAGAAATACAGGCTGCGGTTTTACGCCGACAACAGACGGCAGAAATTATTAGAAATAAGATAATTGGTATGGTAGGTAAAAATGGTTTAGAGGATTTGGCATTACAATAGGGGGCAATCTTATGAAGACGGTGTATGTAAATAATGCTGCGACTTCCTGGCCCAAGGCACCGCAGGTGGGAGCAACCGTGGCT
>JAEZVB010000152.1 GCA_023443285.1 Bacillota bacterium | reverse complement strand
GTACAGGCGTTCACTATACAGGCTGATTAATAATAAGGCTGTTCCGGCGGCCAGGCCTTTGAGAACATTTCTCCCCCAATTATGGAAGGAAAATCCTAGCTTTGTCAGATCACCCTTGGTATGGCGAACTGTCCACAATACCAGCGCGACTACCAGTAGCCGATCAGTTAGCTCAATAATAAGTGAACTGGCATTAAAGAATAGTGGATACACAAACCGTACAATCAGGATTCCTATTGCCAACCGCAGTACATGCACAGATAATACAGCTCGCAAATTCCAGGTGGCTTTCAGCATTTTGTTGCCCTCTTTTTTTTGACGTTTCATTACCATTATGTGCGCACTGAATAGCTTTCATACGAAAAACAGGGCGCGGAAATCCGCACCCTGTCTGGCAATTTATGCAATTATTATATTATAGTGAGGCTAACCGCTCTTTTAATAATTTGTTAACAAGTTCCGGGTTGGCGCGGCCTTTGCTTTGTTTCATAACTTGACCTACCAGGAAGCCAATGGCTTTTTCTTTGCCTGCCTTGAAGTCGGCTACCGACTGCGGGCTGGCGGCAATAACGCCGTCAACAATGGCAACAATGGCGCCTTCATCGCTAATCTGTACCAAGCCTTGTTCTTTAACAATGGTCTCAGCATCTTTGCCGCTGTCCCACATGCCTTCAAACACGGTTTTGGCAATCTTGCCGGAGATAGTGCCTTTGTCGATAAGTGCAATCAAGCTAGCCAATTGCGCCGCCGCGACAGGACACTCTTCCGCCGATTTGTTGGCGGCATTAAGATGTTTGGATACTTCACCCATTAGCCAGTTGGCAGCAGCTTTTGCATCAGCGCCAGCTTTAACGGTAGCATCAAAGTAGTCGGCCATAGCCCGACTGGCGGTGATGGTCTCGGCATCATAGGCCGATAAACCATAGTCAGCCATAAATCTTGCTTTGCGGGCATCAGGTAATTCCGGCAGACTAGCCCGAATGCTTTCTACTTGGGCTGGGTCAACAACAATGGGAACAAGCTCAGGTTCAGGGAAATAGCGATAGTCATGGGCTTGTTCTTTGCTCCGCATGGATAAGGTAACGCCCTTGTTTTCATCCCAGGAACGGGTTTCTTGAATAATGTGACCGCCTTCGCTCAATACTTCTGTCTGACGCTCCACTTCATACTCAAGACCACGCTGCACAGAACGGAAAGAGTTGAGGTTTTTCAGCTCGGCTTTAGTACCAAAAGGCTCTGTCCCGACCGGCCGCAGTGAGATGTTGGCATCACAACGCAAGCTGCCTTCTTCCATCTTGCAGTCAGAAACATCAATATATTGAAGAATGCTCTTCATTTTTTCCAAATACGCTTTAGCCTCTTCCGGTGAACGAAGATCAGGCTCAGATACGATCTCAATCAGCGGTACACCGGTACGATTGTAGTCTACCAGGGCATACTCACTATTGCTGATAGTCCCGGAATGCACCAGTTTACCGGCATCTTCTTCCATATGGACACGAGTAATGCCGATACGTTTAGTTTCGCCATTAACCTCGATATCCAAATAGCCATCTACGGCAATTGGCAAATCGTACTGTGAAGTCTGATAGTTTTTGGGTAGATCCGGGTAGTAATAGTTTTTGCGGTCAAACTTGCTGAACGGCAGTATTTTGCAGTTAAGCGCCAAACCGGCACGTACTGCAAACTCAACTACTTTTTCATTAATAACCGGCAGAACTCCGGGAAGTCCCAGGCAAACCGGGCACACATTGGTGTTTTGGTCAGATCCGAACTGCGTACTGCACCCGCAGAATATTTTTGACTTGGTTTTAAGTTCTGAATGGACTTCAAGTCCAATAACTGTTTCGTATTTCATGGCATTACTCCTCCCCCAGCGGCGCAAAACGCGTGTGGTAATCGTTAGCCTGCTCAAAGGCATAAGCCGCCTGGATAATGGTGGCTTCTGCCAGCGGTTTGCCGATAATTTGCATACCTACCGGCAGGCCGTTTGCAAAACCGCAAGGCAGCGATATCCCCGGCAGACCGGCAAGGTTAATGGGAATAGTGCAGACGTCCTGCAAATACATAGCCAGCGGGTCACTGAGTTCGCCGATTTTAAAGGCTGTTGTCGGCGCTGTTGGTGTAATAAGCACATCGACTTCGCTAAACGCTTTGTCAAAATCTTGTTTAACCAATGTACGCACTTGCAGCGCTTTGAGATAATACGCATCATAATAGCCGGAACTTAAAGCATAGGTGCCAAGCATGATACGACGCTTGACTTCAGGACCAAAGCCTTCGCTGCGGCTCTTTTTATACATTTCAATGATATCACTGCCTTCAGCGCGATGACCAAAGCCTACGCCGTCATAGCGAGCCAGGTTGGAGCTGGCTTCTGCTGGAGCAATGAGGTAATATGCAGGAAGCGCATACTCGGTATGTGGCAGAGATACTTCTTTCACCTCTGCACCCATAGCTTTCAGTTGCTCTACCGCTTTCTGAATAGCGGCAGCCACTTCCGGCTGAATACCGGCACCAAAGTATTCTTTAGGCAAGCCGATTTTTAACCCCTTAACATCCTGTACCAACACTTTGGTATAGTCAGGAGCAGCTTCATTAATTGAGGTGGAATCTTTGGCATCATAACCGGCAATGGCATTAAGCACCAAGGCACTGTCGGTAACATCCCGGGTAATGGGACCAATTTGATCCAATGAGGAGGCGTAAGCTACCAAACCATAACGGGATACACGGCCGTATGTTGGTTTAAGGCCGACAGCACCACAGTAAGCAGCCGGCTGACGGATAGAACCGCCCGTGTCTGAGCCAAGCGCCCAGATAGCCTGTCCTGCGGTCACTGATGAAGCGGAACCACCGCTTGAACCACCGGGAACTCTCTCAGTATCCCATGGGTTATGGGTAACGAAAAAGCCGGAGTTCTCAGTAGAACCGCCCATGGCAAATTCATCACAGTTGGCTTTACCGGTAATAACCGCATCTTGAGCCGCCAGCTTGTCTACAACAGTGGCATTATAAGGTGGGACAAATTTTGCCAGAATTTTGGATGCACAGGTAGTCTTTACGCCTTTTGTGCAGATATTATCTTTGAGCGCACCGGGAATGCCGGCCAGTGGTGCAATATTTTCACCTTTCGCAAGCTTGGCATCAACGGCAGCAGCCTGCGCTACTGCCTGCTCTCTGGTTTCGGTTATGTATGAACGTATTTTAGGTTCAACAGCGTCTGTTCTGGCAAATACGGACTTTGCCAGCTCGACGGCCGATATTTCTTTGTTTGTCAACCGTTCATGCAGGGTATGAATGGTTTGTTTAAATAAATCCACTTAAGTCACGCCTCCAATCACTTAGCCTTCCATTACCTTGGGCACCTTGAAATAGCCGTCTTCAGCCTCAGGCGCATTGGACAGAGCCAACTCCCGCGGCAGTGAAGGTTTAACTTCATCAGGGCGCATAACATTTTTCAGCGGCAGCACGTGCGCTGTAGGCTCAATGCCTTTGGTATCAAGTTTATTGAGGATGTCGGCATATTCTAAAATGGCATTAAGCTGCCCGGAATAAGCATCCAATTCCTCTGCCGTCATTTCAAGTCGTGACAATAATGCCACGTCTTCAACATTTTGGCGGGTTATTTTCATAGTTTCACCTTCCTAAAACAAAGTGTGCCAATATTTTTCAATAAGAGATATTATATCATGCCTCAGGCTTTTGTACCAGCGCCAGAAACTCTTCTTCGGTTAAGACCAGAACACCGAGTTCATTGGCCTTATCCAGTTTGCTGCCTGCTTCCTCGCCGGCCACCACGAAACTTGTCTTTTTACTGACAGAGGAGGATACTTTGCCGCCACAGGCGGTAATCAGATTCTCAGCTTCCTTGCGCGGCATGGACAGTGTGCCTGTAAGCACAAAGGTTTTGCCGGCCAGTTCCTGACTTGCAGGCGCTTGGCGTTCTTCGGTTAGTTTTAGGCCAACAGCTTTTAGTTTTTCAATATAGGTCAAATTATCAGCATCACTAAAATAGCTAACAATGCTTTCTGCGATCTTGGGACCGATTTCATCGATTGTCAGGAGTTCTTCCAGGTTTGTTGCCGCCAGTTTATCTATATCCCCATAATGTCTGGCAAGGGTAGCTGAGGCTTTTGCTCCGACATAGCGGATGCCGAGGGCAAATAATGCTCTGCCTAATCCGGCCTGCTTGCTGGCCTCAACGGCTGCAACCAGATTAGCGGCCGATTTCTCGCCCATGCGTTCCATTCGAGCCAGAGTGGCCGGCTGCAGGGTGTACAAATCGGCGGCATCCTTGACAAGCCCCGCCTCTAGCAAGCTGGTTATAACTGCCGGCCCCAGGCCGTCAATATTCATGGCATCACGCGAAACAAAGTGGATCAGTCCTTCCCTGAGGAGTGCCGGACAGCGGGGGTTCACGCATTTGTGAGCGACTTCGCTGGTTTCCCGAATAATTTCTTTGCCACATTCCGGACAGTTTTCCGGCATAATAAATGGCTGTTCACTGCCTGTCCGGCGGTTAACAACCACCGATACTACCTCTGGGATAATTTCGCCGGCTTTATGGACAATAACTGTATCACCAAGGCGAATGTCTTTTTCGGCAATATAATCGGCATTATGAAGGGTTGCCCGGCTGACTGTCGTCCCGGCCAGCCTGACAGGTCGCAACACAGCAGTTGGTGTCAGCGCGCCGGTACGGCCGACGCGCACGACAATATCTTCGATAACGGTGGCTGCCTGTTCGGCCGGGAATTTATAGGCAATCGCCCAACGCGGGTCTTTGGCAGTAGAACCCAACGCACGCTGGCTGGCCAAGTCGTTGACTTTAAAGACTACGCCATCAATATCATACGGCAAATCCACTCGTTTTTCCGCCCAGCTTTCGCAATAGACAATGGCGTCCTCCATGTTCTTAAACACCTTGTAATGAGGATTGGTTTTAAACCCAAGGCTTTGCAGCTTTTCCAGCATAGCCGAATGAGTGGCTACTCCCAGTCCCTCTTCGGTACCTAACCCATAGAGAAAGATATCCAGTGCCCGTTCAGCAGTGACTTTGGGATCAAGCTGGCGGATGGAACCAGCAGCCGCATTACGGGGATTGGCCATCAGCGCTTCACCGGCGGCTTCGCGCAGTTTATTGAGTCTGTCAAATTCTTTTCTGGGCAGATATACTTCGCCTCGCACTTCTAGTAGTGACGGCATGTCGCTGGTATCACTCAGCACCAGTGGCACAGAGCGGATGGTCCGGATATTGGTGGTCACATCTTCACCATAGGTGCCGTCCCCCCGTGTCGCCCCTCTCTTCAAGTGGCCATTTTCATAAAACAGATTCATGGCCAGACCGTCAATTTTTAGCTCAACAATGTATTCTACCTCTGAGCGGCCAAGGCCGCTTTTTACCCGGGCGTCAAAGCTTCGCAGTTCGTCAGCAGAAAAAGCGTTGCCTAGACTCAGCATTGAGGTTAAATGAGCCACCCGGTCAAATCCTTCTGCCGGTGCCCCACCAACCCGCTGGCTAGGCGAATCAGGGGTAATGAGTGACGGATAGGCAGCCTCAAGATCAATCAGCCGCCTAAGCAGCTTATCAAACTCGGCATCACTGATTTCCGGATTATCAAGCACATAATAACGATGGCTATGATAGTGAAGGGTCTTTTTTAATTCTTCGATTTCCTGGGCAGCGGCCGTACTATTTTCCGGTATTGCGCTGTTCATGTCATAACCCCCACAAGAATTTTGTTATACTCTGCTAATCGGTGCCATTTGTGCCAGCAGTTTTTTGATACCTTCATTAGGAAAGGCAATAGTAAGCTGCATATTGTCGCCGCTGCCGTTTACAGCAACAACCGTACCTGTACCCCATTTGGCATGATAAGCCTTATCGCCGGCTTTCCACTCGATGTTTTTTGGCTTAGCCGGATTTTGTACAATATCTTTAAGCACGGTAAGCTCAGGTTTGGGCGCCATTCTAGGCGGCATGGTAGCAGACGGCCTGATAGGCGACACCGACGACGCAGGCGGTGCAAAACTTGGCCTTGACGGTGCATACTTCTCAATAAGTTCAGGCGGAATCTCGTCAAGAAACCGCGAAGGCGAATAGCAGACAATATTGCCATAAATCATGCGCTGGCGGGCATTAGATATATAGAGCTTGCGCTTGGCTCTAGTAATACCGACATAACAGAGGCGACGTTCTTCCTCGATTTCCCGTTCATCCATAAGCGTCCGTACATGTGGAAAGATGCCTTCTTCCAGGCCAGCCAAAAATACCATAGGAAATTCCAAGCCTTTGGCCGAGTGTAAGGTCATAACAGTAACCTGGTCGTCATCTTCTTCGTTCTTGTCGCTGTCTGTTAAGAGAGATACACGACTTAAGAAGTTATCTAGCGTATTCTCCTCTTCGGTTTCCGCAAACTTTTTGGCATCACTGACAAGTTCTTTTAAGTTCTCAATGCGGTTTGGTGCCAGCGGATCGCTGTCGCTCTCGAGTTCTGCCAGGTATCCTGAATCGCGCATTACTTTATCGACAAGTTCTGCAACTGGCAGCGTATTCTGGCAAGCCATCAGGTTAAAGATAAGCTCAGCCAGGTTTTCCAACTGGTGCTTGGCGCGTGCTGTTAAACTAGGCACTAAGTCAGGATTGGACACGGCATCAAATAAGGAAACCCCATTTTGAGCAGCGTATTCGGTAAGGCGCCCGATGGTAGTGTCGCCAATGCCCCGGCGAGGCACATTGATAATGCGCAGCAAACTGATAGTATCGGCCGGATTGAACAGTACCTTTATATAAGCCATAATGTCTTTTATTTCTTTACGGTCATAAAACCTAAGGCCACCTACCATAGTGTACGGAATAGCGGCATTACGCAAGGCTTCCTCTAGTACCCGGGACTGGGCATTGGTACGGTAGAGGATGGCAATATCTTTATAAGGGGTTCGGTAAACTGTGTTAAGCTTGATAATATTATCGGCAATATAGCGAGCTTCGTCGCGTTCATCAACTGCCAGGTAATGGGTTATGGTTTCCCCGTCCTGATTTTCGGTCCAAAGTGACTTGGGTTTGCGGTTGCCGTTATTCTCAATAACAGCATTAGCGGCATTTAGAATATTTTGGGTAGAACGGTAGTTTTGCTCAAGCATAATGACCTTGGCATCAGGATAATCACTTTCAAAATCCAGGATGTTCTTGATATCCGCTCCCCGCCAGGCATAAATGCTTTGATCGACATCACCGACAACGCAGATATTGCGGTATTTGGCCGCCAGCGTCCGCGCCAGCAGGTATTGGGCCCTATTGGTATCCTGGTATTCGTCAATCAGGATATAATGAAACTTATCCTGGTATTTTCCCCGAACTGTGGGATTATATTCCAGCAGCTCCACCGCCAGCATCAACAGATCATCAAAGTCAAGGGCGTTATTGGCCTTAAGCTTGTTCTGGTACAGCTTATATACTTCGGCTACCCGGAGGTTATAGAAATTGTCGGCCTGAGTGGTAAACTCCCGCACATCCTGTAACGCGTTTTTAGCATTGGAAATAGTTGATTGTACGCCATTGGGCGTAAATTGCTTTTCATCTAAATTAAGTTCTTTCAAGCAGCTTTTAATCACCGACTGTGAATCACTGGAATCATAGATAACAAAATTCCGGTTATAGCCACCCAGATT
>JAEZVB010000147.1 GCA_023443285.1 Bacillota bacterium | reverse complement strand
GGTTTACCATATACAAACTTACTGCCTGTTTATAGAAATTACGGGATATGTAGCCAATACGGATTTTTTCGCCATTTTCTAGTTTCTTTACTACTCTCTCCGGCTGGGAAAATGAAAAAGATCGCTGCATAACAAAAGCTATGAAATCACCAAAAGCCGAAAGAGCCAACAGCGTATTTCCCCCGATATACGAAGATCGCCACAAGCCGGTCATAACCTCCTGGACAAAAAGAAAAAAGAAAAATGTTTTTACCATCCGGGGATTCTTGGTCAGTGCCTGGCAAAGCGGCGGCACATAACGCAGCAGCTTATCCCTATGTTTTTCGGTTCCATGAAAGTAGGGTGTGTTCACCATCCATAGCATCAGGATGGTCTTAATACCGTCCGGTATCTGCGCATCAAGCAGGTTCTCAATGTCGATGTTATAGTCGTCAGCCTGAAAGGGAAGGAACATACTGGCAGCCATAAGGCCGCAGTAGCCACCTGCTATAAATCTTTCATTCAAATCGTCCTGTTCCTTTTTGGGTGGATTCCAGTAAAGACATAGAGCCGAAAAAGGTTCAAAAAAGACCTGCCGCCACAAGGCAATCAACAGTCGCTGCTTTTCTTCGCTCAAACTAGTTGGATCTATTGTCAACGATACTGTGTTTGTCAGATATTCCAATAAGTAGCCGCGCAGCTTTACCAAAAAGTGAATCATCGCGATCTTTTCATCCTTTTTAATGTGACCGCAGCGGCTATCCGGCTTCCGGTAATTAAACCATTTCTCAATAATCTGAAACAGGATATCGCTTTGCCCAACTGGACAAATGGAACTTAGGCACTGGTGCAAAAAAAGGTCTATGTATATCCGTTTTTCCATCTCATCGTTAAATACTTCCGAATTACATGTTTCATCAAACCTCTGCCATACCGTCTCCCAGCCATCGGTTTTAGAAACCTGCACAGTTTCTAAAACCTCATGATTTTTCAGTACAGATATAAATATCTCTAAATCATTTGAATCATCCATCATCTGCCCCCCCGCAATAAGCTGTAACCAAGCCCATCTTTCAGTTGCCACAGTATTTTATTCTTCGGAAGTAACGATGGTGTACGTCTTGCTTTTGCATTTTCTGCAGGTCACATCCCTGGCTTGCTACTCTATGCTCTTCACCCAGGCAGTTACTATATCCAGTTCCCTTCTCTTAACAACTTTCAATTTCGCCAAGCTTTCGTAAGCAGTTACCAGATTTTCTTTGACCGAATAATTACTTTTTATATTGGCAGCCACAGTTGATACTACTTTTTCACAATTTAGATACATAGAAATTTCAGACTTAAAATCATTCATAAAGTTATGCGGATTTCTTTTTTGAAAAACCGTCGCCATAGTAAACCCTAGTTTCAACCCTTTAGCCCATAGAATCGGCTGAGCGACTAATCCGCGTAAAATATCGCAAAAACGAAAAGAAACACTCGACGGTATATACAGCAACGGATACGCTTCTTTTTGAAAAAAAGTATTCTGGGAATTGAACGGGCAGACAGTCCCTCGCCCTAAAACAATGGGTTCTTTCTTTTTAAAAAAGCACTCGCTTCCTATCGTCATCCGGTATATTGCGTCAACATCCGGATCGGAATCGGCCAATCCCTGCCATATCCCGATTTGGGCAGGCTGCATAACAAGGTTAGTAAAACTTTCCTGATAATCATTTCGCAGTAATAATAGAGGAAACCCTCGGGGCCATATTTTATCTTCTGAAAAGTACTGATATATATTTATAAAGGATTGGTTTTCAGCTAGCACTGAAAACCGGCCTGAAAAATCTGGTATATACCAGTCCTCAGTAGGGATGTTATCATCATCTGTATCGTAAATAATATCTGCACCATGTTTTATAGCATAAATATATCCAATGTTTTTTCGGCTATAGTGATTCCACGGGAGATAGTTAGTAATTTGGTAACCCAGCGACAGTTGCTCGGAGACAGATAATAATTGGGTGTTAGCAGCTACCCAGTCTGTAGGAGTCTTATTATCGGCAACAACTATGGTCTTTATTTCTGCTTTTTGACTAAACTGACTAACCGCAAGTGTAGGATAGTTTATACTGGTGATTATAGCAAAAGTGTTCAAGCTGTCTACCTCCACTCTGTTAATTTAACGGGGTGCAGGTATAGTTGGTTTGTATTTGAAAGACTATCTAACAGGAGATCCAGTCGACCCTGAAATTGCCCAACAAGCCCTTGTCGCGTTGCATAATCCCATAATTCACAGCCCTTTATCCCAGCATGAGACTCGTTGCGATATTTTTTACAAGAAAGCAGCAAAGCGGTTGGTATTGCAATTTCCGCAAATAATCGCATAGCTGCAAAAACGCCACAAAGTCTGCAAAATTCCCTTACTACGGTTGTGGGAATGATAACTAAGTCAGAGTAGCCTTTAGCCAAAGGGTAGGGCATTGGTATTTCCTTTTGCACTTTTACTGTATTTTGCAGGCTGGCAAACAGTACTCTATTACATAATTGCTCATGGAATCTATATTCGGCTAGGGTTTCCTTAGCCGCTGCAGCATCCTCTGGCATAAGGAAATTCTTTTCAGTCAATGTACAGTTACAAATTCCATGTCTCTCAAATCGTGTAATGGCTTCCTCATAAGACGGCAGCTCTTTTTGATAATGACAAAACGAGTTTTTGTAGCAAAAATCTGTAAATACATTAATGCCTTTGACTGCATGTGCCCAGAACTGAAAATGTGCATCTGCTAGGCTTTCCAGCCCTTTTATATAAGCCGTGTCATCATCGAGCCCCAACGCATCCAGTATGTTAGTTTCATTGATATTGGGATTTAATAAAAGGTCATCTGCTAAAAAAATGTAATGCGTAAATCTGTCATCATAAATATGCGGCAGAGCCTGCGCAAAAAAACCCTGAAATACTTCTGAACTGTCATATACCGGTATTACGTCCTTTCTTAATCCGCTATAAAAAGGCATAAGATACCGGATGTATGAGAATTTATTCTGGTATATACTATCTAATTTTTTCAGATTTTCGTCATAATGATGATTAAAGAACAACACGAAACAAATATTCAAAATTATCCCCCCTCAGACAAGCATTACCCTTGCTTAGCGGCCATGTTGGATATTGCTCTATAGCCTATTCCGAATGAAGGAGTTTTGCAATAACTGAATTTTTAACCCATCAAAGGACATCCAGTGCACGCAGCCTTGTACTGGATGTACATTTTTTGCACCTTTTCCCCAGAGCAAACATATTCTGATATGGAGCAAGCAATGCACTGGAAAGGGGGATGCTCAAAATGGAAAATACAATAGCCCGTACCCCCAAAGTTACCGTCGTTACCACTGTATATAACTCGGCGCCCTACCTTACGGCCTGTTTGGACAGCCTGCTAAACCAAACCTTTACCGATTTTGAAGTTCTTATTGTTGACGATGGGTCGGTCGATGGCAGCGACAGAATCTACAATCAGTATGCCTCCCGTGATGACCGTATACGTGTACTACGTTTCGAAAGCAACCACGGTGTCGGCTACTGCCGAGCGGCCTCACTTCGCAAAGCACGTGGTGAATATATCGCGGTTTTGGATTCTGACGATATAGCCGCCCCGCACCGCCTGGAAAGACAGGCAGCCTGGCTTGATGAACATCCGAATACGGTTTTGCTAGCAAGTCATTTTGGCATCATTGACCACTATAATAATCTCATCGGCGCAGCAGAGTTGGCGCTAAACACGCTAGAGATTCGCTGGCGGCTCATTTTCGGCAATTGCCTCGGGCATTCTACCGTCATGTTTCGGAGGCAAGCTGCCTTGAACTGTGGCGGCTATGACCCGGCTTTCCGGCTCGGGGAAGACATGGATCTCTATTCCCGCCTTATTTGTCTTGGCACGGCGGAAATGATTCCCGAACAACTATCGTTTTGGCGCACTCACTCACACAGTCTAACTAAGACAGACTCCGTAGACCGTATCAACGCCGGTTATGTTCAATTAGTTGTTCTATCAATCAAACGTCACTTACGAACCGATGTTCCCCAGGATGTAGCAGCCGCGCTCTTTAATCACGGCTACCTGCCTGCCCACAGTCTAGAGATATTCACAGAATCCGTCAAATTAACACTAACGGCCTATGAAATCTTCCGGCAAAGTTCTTTCATACTAGACTACAGCACAAGCCTTGGCCGCTGCGTTTTTACTCAGTTGATGAGCTTACAAGCCCGCAACAGAAATGAGCCTTGGTGGCCCAAGGCTATCTGTCCGTGGGGTCGGGCTTTGCTGTACCCGCTGCAAAAAGGCTATATCTGGCTAAAGGATGAAGGCTTATTCTGGCAGGAACAATGGCTAAGCCCAACAGACTTAAGGACTCTTTTTGACCTATAAAGCAACAAAGATGTGAGGACTGGATAATGAAAATACTATTTATTTCTTTCAATTCTCATCCCTGCCCTGGCGGCGTGGATACATACCTCAGGACACTCCGGGCTGGACTGAGCACGAAAGGGCATCAGGCCGATTTGCTCAGTCTTTCAGACATTTACAATTTGAAACAAGAGTCACTCGCAATGATCGCCCATTTTTCAAAGACATTACGAGAAAAATTTGCAGGAGACATCCCTTTATGGGATGAGGTAATAAAGTATGCCTTTAAAACCATGTTCCGCGAGTGGGATTTATCTACCTATGATGTTATCCACTCACAAAATGGCACACTGAACCCTATTATCAAAGAATGCTATCCCGAAATTCCGCTGATCGGAACTATTCATGGCTGCATTTATAGCGAAAGCAGGAATTGCGGATATGATTCAAAATTCAACAAGTTTTTCCTCGACTATGATGTAAGTGCAGTGAATTTACCTGATAAAGTTATCACGGTAAGTTCCTATGTAGATAAAAACTTACCCCCTATCCCCAGTGAAAAGCATCAGGTTATTTATAACGGCGTAGATGTTTCGTACTTCACTCCGCAAGAAAAGTCCAATCCCACAATAAAATTTGCAACCTCCGGATTTTTCAACTATATAAAGGGCTATGATGTTCTGCTAAACGCCCTGGTTTTATTAAAGGATGAACACTTACCCTACGAACTCACCATGTTCGGCAATGGCGCGGAGATGACCCGGCTGCGTGAATTTGCGTTTTTACATCAGTTGCCTGTCACCTTTCAAGGGCATGTTTCCCGGGAGGAACTGAAACAGCAGCTTCCTTTATTTGATGTGTTCCTTCAACCGTCACGTCTCGAGAATTTTCCGTTCGCTGTAATTGAAGCCATGGCCTCAGGCTGTGCTGTTATTTGCAGCAAAGTAAACGGCATGCAGGAACAAGTAAAACAGCGGCGCAGCGGCCTTTTATTCGAACCTGAGAATGTTGAACAGTTGGCAGAATGTATTCGCTATGTTATTAACCACCGCGAACAAACCACAAAAATGGGCGTCCAGGCAAGGAAATCCGCAGAAAAGAAATTCTCAACCGAAGTAATGGTCAGAAAGTATGAGAAAGTTTACAAGCAATTGAAAAACGAACGCCGCAGACAACGGGAGGACGCAAACCCATGAATATACAGAAGTCTGTTCGGGGGATTGGTCTTATATTTAGTAAAGACCGGGCTATGCAGCTTGATGCAACCTTGCGCTCTTTGCAATTTCACTGCAGTGATCTTTGCAGTATACAACTCACTGTACTATATAAAGCATCGACACTAGCACATCAAGAACAGTATCATACGCTTATTGCAGAACATCCGCTAGTTGAATTTATCAGGGAAATTGATTTCAAGAGTCAAGTTTGCGCCATACTGAAGAACTACGACTTCGTGCTGTTTCTCGTCGATGATAATCTTTTTGTCCGTGCTTTCTCACTTGAGCAGATAGTAGCTGCTATGAAGCGCAGTAACGATATACTCGGATTTTCATTACGATTAGGCCAAAATACCGTATATTGTTATCCTGCACGCACTTCGCAACAACTTCCTGAATTCACTCAACATGATGGGTTATTAAAATTTGATTGGACGATCTCGGAACTGGACTTTGCCTACCCGCTTGAGGTATCAAGTACATTATATAGAGTTTCAGACCTGCTCGAACTGTTAGCTCAGCTGCCCTTTAGCAATCCTAATACACTTGAGGGCTGGCTGGCAAATTGTAAAGAGCTGTTTTTAGCAAAAAGATATCTACTTTGTTATCCTTATTCAATAACCTTCTGTAATCCGGTGAACAAAGTACAACATGTATTTGCCAATCGGGCAGGTGAAGATATCTGCCATTCTGCTGACGAACTTAGTGAGCTGTTTAAGGATGGGTATCGTATAGCTATCGAGCATTATGCCGGTTTTATACCTAATGCATGTCACCAGGAAGTAAAGTTGGTGTTTAAGCAAGAAATTTTTTTCTGAATTAAGGAGACTTAGATGGATAAAAACACATTTGTCAGCTATTTCAAGGAACTGAAGAATCAGGAATGTTGTACCATAAAACGTTTCAAGCTAGAGTGTGATGATTTATATCCATGTCTAGAGGATGATACCGGTCAGACATTGTTTGACGGTCATTACATTTATCATACCGCCTGGGCGGCCAGGGTATTAGCCAAAACAAAGCCTATTGTACATGTTGATATTTCCTCATCCTTATATTTTTCTGCCATTGTTTCAGGCTTTGTTCCTGTTAAATTTTTTGACTATCGCCCCGCCGATTTGCGCTTATCAAACTTGACTTCCCAGCATGCAGACCTATTAAGCTTGCCCTTCGAAGATAATTCGATCTCCTCGCTGTCTTGTATGCACGTAATTGAGCATATTGGCTTAGGTAGGTACGGAGATCCTGTATGTTATAACGGTGATTTGAAAGCGCTCAGTGAAATCAAACGGGTTGTTGCAAGAGGAGGATCAATCTTATTGGTTGTTCCCGTTGGATCACCGCGAATTTGTTACAATGCCCATAGAATTTACGCTTTTCAGCAAGTTCTTGAACTTTTTACTGACTGTACTTTGAAAGAATATGCAATAGTTCCAGATAATCAAAGTCTGGGCTTGTTGATAGATCTTCCTATAAGCATTGTCAACGAACAAAAATATGCCTGCGGCTGCTTTTGGTTCCAAAAAAACTAGCTATAAAAGATTTGCATAGATATAGAATGAACCATGAATTGGGAAATACTCCCTAAGCCCTAAATGTTATGCAGTCTTTACAAAAGCACACTAATTGTCACTCAGACAATTAGTGTGCTTTTGTGGTTGATGATTATCACAGAAACTTATATGTCCATGCTCTTGCTTTCCAATAAGTAGTTAGTCGTTATAAAACATTCATATTCTTCCTTATAGCTGTTTATCGGGAAAAGCCCTCCTGAAACAATTCTGTAAAAATAAAAATCGTCTTTAAACATATACCAAAAATCCTGAAAAAAGGCTTTCGTATCTATATTACACCCGCCAAATTCAAACTGAATAAAAGAGATAGCTCCGTCTGAAAGCATTCGGCTAGCTCCTTTAAATACTTCTTTTTCCCACCCTTCTACATCTACTTTCAGTAATCCGATTTTATCAATACTATTTTCGATACAAAAATCATCAATAGTTCTAACAGAAACCTGTTCGGTCTGATTCATGTGTATATTGAAATGATCCAGTTTTCTTTTTGCTAAGGAGGCTAGACCAGAGTTTTCGGAGTCACTAAATAAAGTTACTGTTCCAGACTCAGCTGAGAGAGCGAAGTTATGCAAATGTATTCTTTTGCCAAGCAGATTGTTCCCTAATGTTTGGAATGTTACTAGCGAAGGCTCAAAGGCATATATTTCAACATCTTCACCTAATAAATTTCGCACCTTCAAGGAATATGCCCCCACATTGGCTCCTACATCAAACACTGTAAAACTCGGTAAATGGGACAACTTCTTTTTTACATATTCTAGTGCTCCGAGTTCTCCGCTATGTTCAACATTACTTCCCCCTCCAACGCCCATGCCAATAAGCCCTAAACGATGAATTTCTTCAAAAAAGGGTATCACCTCAGGATTCCCAGAATACTGGGTGGTAAATGCCTGCAATATCCCAAACAATTCGTTTACATTCATATTTTTTCACCCCTCGTATTGTAGTAACCCTTGCATTGCCAACCGTATAGAGGCGCTATAGTCTGCCGGACTGTAGCGTGTCTGCACTATGTGGCTTGCCTGTAAGGACTGGGCTGCAATCCACTCCTCGGATTGCTTGGAATAGTGCGTCAGTGTCTGAGCGATGCAATCTATACTGCAGTCTTCAAAATAAATCGCCTCATCCTCCGCTAAACCGCACCACCGACTAATAATGGGGATAAGACCGGCGGACATAGCGGTAAGTACACTACCGGCCATACCTTCCGTGCACGAGGGCAGTACAACAAAGCTTGCTACTTGCGTAATTTTCTTAAACAGTTCACTGGCAATATCGATGAATCCTAGTGAAATAATATTGGACGACTGGAACAGTTCCTTTTCATAGACCTTACAAAACTCTGTCTCTGGTTTGAAGTTACTGCAAATAATGAGGTTTAAGTCTTTATTCTGGGCGAATACCTCCAACAGTAGATCCAGGCCCTTCAGCACCTGTGTATGGCTGGCAAAAAACAGAAAGGTGCGAGGATCTTTATTCGTCAAATTGTTACCAACTAAACTAGCGTAGCCGGTATTCTTAATTAAAAATACTTTGGGGATATGAAACTCAGCATAGGTACTTGGCGTAAACTCATTTCCAAATAAAAACATAGCATCATATAAGTCAATATTTCGATCATAGGGTGACAGGTCAAACCGTGGCGGCAGCTTTACACCCCGGCGAGCGTATAAACCATCAAGACGCTCCCTTTCCTGGCGGTACTGCCAAGTTGGTCCGGCAGTGGTGCTATAGTATACTTTCAAACAATCCTCAGCTAAAATATCATTGTACAGGTGAATGTTCTGCGGGTAATTATCAATAAGTAAATCATACTTTTTATTAAGCTGTGCATTCGGATCATTATATTGAGTGACATCGACATTATAATTATACTCGCCAATGATTTTTGCCAGTTCTTTTGCCTGCCATAGGTTCTGGTGCCAATGCCAGGTGACATCTTTAATAAAAGGCTCCACAATATATTTTAGCAAACAGTTTTTTGTCCACGTGGTGTTATTCACGTTTTCACATACACCTGAGTTCATGTACATGACCTCGCTTTAACGTAGTTACAAACACGTTTTTTGTCTGCAGTACTAGTTTATTCACGAGTTTTGCTGTTAGACTAACAAAAGCAGTATAGTTAAGCAACCCCGGCCTTTTTGGTAGGCCGGGGTTGCTTGTTACCGATTAACTATGAGCAAACGCGATTAAAGATTATCGGGAGGAAGTCACCGCTGCGGTAGGTGTTTGCTCCCACGAAGCTACCGTTTGAAAGTAACGTAGTCGTGTATAGATATACTCCTGGCACAATGCCGGAAACAGTGACTTCGTAGTTTGATAATATCTGTTGTTGGCCCTGAGGCGTGAAATCCACCATCGTATCATTAACACACAGTGAATTTAGAGGAATAATTTTATTTGCGAAGCAGACCGGGTCACATTGATCCCAGTTCCAGACCGTGAAGTGAAGATTAACTGCATTTGGTGATGTGTTGATTGCCTTAAAGGCAAGGTTCCCTGCATTCTTGTCAAGCAACACCGGTCCGGTTGTGACTGCCGGAGTTTGAGCAAGTGCTTGATTGACCAATATACGCACTTCATTCTTGATCTCATTCAGGCCAAATTCCTCGTTATTAACCGAGAGGTTAATCTGGTTGACGGTATTGTTAATCTGATTGAGAACGTTATTTATCGAACTAATATCAGTATTAATGATAATGTTGCCAATTCCATTTTCGATGGCTCGGATCTCGTTCTTGATTTCGTTAAGTCCGAATAATTCATTGTTCAGGGTATTGTTGATGATTGTTACAATATCGTTGATTTGATTAATGGTAGGAACGCTGTTTTCGATTACCCGTACTTCATTTTTGATTTCGTTTAAGCCGAAGAACTCGTTATTCAACGTATTTTCTATAGCACGAATTTCATTCTTAATTTCATTCAGGCCAAAGACTTCGTTGTTCAAGGTATTGTTTATGATTGTTACTATATCATTAATATTATTTATCGTCGGGACACTATTTTCGATTACTCGAATCTCATTCTTTATCTCATTCAAGCCAAAGAATTCATTATTGATAATATCGTTTATGCCGCCTACTACTTCATTGATAATATTGATCGTCGCTTGATTGAATACATTATTTTCTATAGCTCGGATTTCATTCTTGATCTCATTTAGCCCAAAGAACTCATTGTTCAAGGTATTGTTAATGATTGTTACTATATCATTGATGTTATTAATCGTCAGAACACTATTTTCGATTACCCGAATCTCATTCTTGATTTCGTTTAAGCCGAAGAACTCATTATTTAGCGTATTTTCTATTAGTCGGATCTCATTCTTAATCTCATTCAAGCCAAAGAATTCATTGTTAAGGATATCGTTTATGCCGCCTACTACTTCATTGATAATATTGATCGTCGCTTGATTGAACACATTATTTTCTATAGCTCGGATTTCATTCTTGATCTCATTTAGCCCAAAGAACTCGTTGTTCAGCGTATTGTTAATGATCGTTACTATATCATTGATATTATTAATCGTCGGAATAGTGTTTTCGATGACTCGAATCTCGTTTTTAATCTCGTTTAAGCCAAAGAATTCATTATTGAGAATATCGTTTATGCCGCCCACTACTTCATTGATGATATTGATCGTCGCTTGATTGAATACATTGTTTTCTATCGCGCGAATTTCATTCTTGATTTCATTCAACCCAAAGAACTCATTGTTCAGCGTATTGTTTATGATCGTTACTATATCATTGATGTTGTTAATCGTCGGGACACTGTTTTCGATAACTCGAATCTCATTCTTAATCTCGTTTAAGCCGAAGAACTCATTGTTGAGGATATCGTTTATGCCGCCCACTACTTCATTGATGATATTTATTGTCGCTTGATTGAATACATTGTTTTCGATTGCACGGATTTCATTCTTGATCTCGTTCAGGCCAAAGAACTCATTGTTCAAGGTATTATTTATGATCGTTACTATATCATTGATATTATTAATTGTCGGAAT
>JAEZVB010000080.1 GCA_023443285.1 Bacillota bacterium | reverse complement strand
TGTCTGCCCTAAATATTTGGGGGCAGACTTTTCCAGTGCTCTTGCTACCAAATCGGTACTCCCACCAGCAGCAAATGGCACAATAACCGTAATTGGTTTTTCCGGATATTTTTGAGATACCATACTTTCCTTCGCTCCCATATTACACCCCCCCGTCACAATCGCAATACTTAAAAAGATTACCACCAGAATAAGAATACCCTTGTTTGCAGTCACAATACCCCCCCATTCAGATTATATTTTTTTGTTTTACCTTCTCTTCGCAATCCAAGTAAATATATTGAAAAACAGCAAAGCCATTCCGCCCCAAAGAATAGTACCTGAAAGCGGACGTGAAAGGAAAAACCAAATACTCCCATCACCAATAATCAAGCTTTGTACCAAACCATTTTCCAGTACTGGCCCCAACATAAGACCAAGAAGCAGCGGCGCCGGTTCATAACCTGTCTGCTTCATAAAAAAGCCAAGAATACCAAAACCAGCTATAAGACCCAGGTCAAAAAAGCTATTATTAATGGTATAAGCACCTGTCAATGTAATGATCAAAACAATAGGCATAAGAATTTTTATCGGAATTCTTAAAATATAGGTAAATAACCCTACAAGCGGCAAATTCACAATAAGCAATATAATATTACCAATATACATACTAGCAATAAGTCCCCAAAACAAATCCTGGTTTTGTGTCATTAGTGTCGGACCTGGCACAATCCCATGAACCATAAATCCGCTGAGTAAAATGGCTGCAACAGAAGAAAACGGCAAACCCAAAGCTAATAACGGAATCATAGTTGCAGATGCTGCTGCATTATTTGCAGATTCCGGACCGGCAACTCCCTCAATCGCACCCTGTCCGAACTCTTCCGGATGCTTGCTTACTCTTTTTTCCACATCATAAGAAACAAATGTCGAAATAGTTGCTGACGGTCCAGGCAGTAAACCTACTAAGAAACCAATCACTCCCCCCCGAAAAATCGGCTTTATTGAACGGCGGCATTCTTCTTTGTTCGGATACAATTCGCGAAATGTGACAGATTGAACTCCACCGACAGCTTCTGCATGTACCAGAGTGTGTAAAATCTCACCAATGCCGAACAGTCCCATAGCTACAATAGAAAACTCCATACCACGCTGCAATTCGTCCACACCAAAGGTTAATCGACTGACACCAGTCAAGCTATCTAGCCCTACCGTCCCCAGCATAATCCCCACTGCTACCATTAATCCGGCTCTAAGCATAGACGTGCCTGTTAGTTTCATAAGAATCAGTAACCCCACTGCAGCGATAGCAAAATATTCCGAAGGTCCAAAATTCAAGGCAAACCGGGAAATGATCGGCGCAAAAAAGCTCAAACCAACAAGCCCCATTGTACCGGCAATCAAGGAACCTACTGCCGCAACTGCCAAAGCGGCACCGGCTCTTCCCTTTTTCGCCATAGCATAGCCATCAATGCAAGTAACTACCGAAGAAGCTTCACCGGGAACGTTCAACAAAATAGATGTTGTAGAACAACCATATAACGATCCATAATAAATTCCTGCAAATAGAATGAGCGAGGTGGTAGCATCCATCGTAAAACTAAAAGGAAGTAGTAATGCCATAGTACCTACCGGGCCAATTCCCGGCAATACCCCCACTAATGTACCGATAAACACCCCTACTGTGCAAGCCAGCAGGTTCACCGGCGACATACTCACATAAAACCCACTAACAAGCATGGCTAATACATCCACATCATTCACTCCAGACCTACGGCAAATGACAACCCAACAATTTTACAAAAACAAAATAGAAGCTTACCGCTGCCCCCGCCGAAAACAAACAGGGGTAACCCCAACCGCCTGTTTCAGTCACCTTTAGCAAATACAGCAAACAAATAAAAACGGCAGCTATGTATCCCGCTAACTTGAGCAGTAGAATATAAACAAATATACCGATCACAATAAAAATTAGCTTTTGCCAACTAATATTAAGCCGATTCCCTTTTTGGCAGAGTGTGTTTATAACAAGAACAAAAGCTAAGGCCACAGCCATGCCGCCTGCTATCACTGGCAAAAATCCAGCCTTAGGTGCCATAAAACTGCCAAATGACAAGGCAAATGCATTATAGGTATAAACTACACTGAACCCTAAAAAGAAAAGAGTGATTAGCTTTTCGGCCATGTCCTCACCCCTCACGCCATTTAATTGCCTGCGTAAAAGCAACTGTGAACATTGCACCGCCTTGTTCCGGGCTTTCGATAACCAGCTTAGCATTATGCCGTTGTATAATCCGGTAACATACAGCCAGTCCCAGACCTACCCCATTATCTTTGGTAGTGAAAAAAGGAGTTCCCAGTTTGTCTATAATCTCCGAACCAATACCCATTCCCTCATCGCAAAAAAC
This sequence comes from Bacillota bacterium, assembly GCA_023443285.1. Lineage (GTDB taxonomy): Bacteria > Bacillota > Negativicutes > Sporomusales > Sporomusaceae > Sporomusa. The sequence continues at coordinate 4,424 of JAEZVB010000080.1, read as the reverse complement.
AAGTTTGACCACGGCTCCACTGCTATATGTACTAATGGTTACTGTCCCACCCTGGGGCATAGCTTCGATGGCGTTGCGGACAATGTTCAATATAAGCTGCCGCATGCTGCTTACATCTACAATAAGTGAAGGAATATCCTGCAAGTTGAGCACTACCTGACAATTATGCCGCAGTGCATCTGCTTCCAGCAGCGGATTGACTTCGCGGATAATCGTATTCAAATTGCATTCTTTAAAATTCATAGCCTTATTTTTAGCTAGGGATAAAAACTCGGTAATAATACTGTTAGCACGGTCAAGTTCATCCATCATCAACAGAAAATGCGATTGGTATTTTTCAAATTCCTTTTTATTGCCGATAAATTGCAGGAAGCCTCTCACCGTGGTCAACGGATTACGCACCTCATGACCGATACTGGCGGCCATCTCGCCGATAACATTTAAGCGGTCAAGCCGCGCTATACTGTCGGTTTGCTCGCTGATATAGTGCAAAACCGGATTTAATTCAGCAATTTTACTTTGAAACTTTTTCCCTCGTCCTTCAACAATGGCATCTGCAAATAAAGCAAGCTCCTTCTTTAGACGGATAAATATCTCCTGGAATATCATAATTACCACAACAACGGCTACAAGACCACCCACCAAGGTCTTTTGATTATTTCGCCATAAACCCTCTTTCATCTTATCCAAATTATCGCAGACAAAGATGTAGCCAATCACTTCATCTTGATAGTGAATTGGCCGTACAAAATATAATATCTGTGCACCATACCAGAGTACCGAATTGTTCTGCTGCCCATATTTTGGCGTATTACTTTGAAACATATCGCCAAACACTGTAGAGTCTGCGGTTAATAGCAAGGATTTATCAAGCTTTGGCCCCATGGCGACTACTCGCTTAAGGCGTGAGGAATATACACCATACCTTTCAAAACCCGAAGGTATGTAGACATTATGCAGTGTTGGCTGCAATTTATCATTGAACTCTAGCACTTGTTCTTCTGTTGATCTTTTGAACGCATCCTGCTCCTCTGCCTCAGCCAACACCCGGACAGGCAGCGTTCGCTCCAGATAGGAAGTATAGTTATCCATGACTGCAACCCGTGCTATCTTTCTTTCTTCAAAAGCCACCCATTGTTGGTAGGTAGAAAAAAACAGCACAAAGGCTAAAATAACGACAACCGCTTTTATGTTTAACCTAGTTGTCAGATTAGATAATCCCATGATATCCCCAAGCTTTCGCAATAGTATTATTCTGACAATGCAAATAATACATTTAATTGCATTATTTGTTATTTTTTTATAATTCTGTTGTTTACTGTATTCTAGCATTGCCAAGAAAACCCTTCCCTTTCTTGTATGATAATGGAAAATAAATACCCCCGCTTGTCCACACAGACCGGCGGGGGCTTACCTATTAGGCTTTTGGCCCTACAACATATACTTTTGCATTTTTGATGCCAAAATCATAGGCTTTATCCACAGAACTTACGGCCACATCAATACGGTTGCCCTTGATGGCCCCGCCAGTATCTTCTGCGGTTGCATAGTGGCCGGTTCCGTCAGGATATTCGATATACACCCGCGAACCGAGAGGAATAACATTAGGGTCAACCGCAATAATACCGGGACGAACGGTTGTCCCTAGGAAGGTTTTGTCACCCCATTGTGCATTGTCATGAGGACCAGGAGCATACGCGGTGGCCTTAACTTCCAAAACCTGCTGCGCATTTTTGGGAGCGCCGGCAGAGGTTTTTGGGGTGTCAGGCGTTGCGGCAACCTTTTGGGCATGTTTTACCTGTTTATGCGGTATGTCTGTATTATTAGCTGTTACTGATTTTTTAACTTGCTGGCTGCGCTTTGCCGCCACCTTAGCCTGCGCTTCAGCTTGTGCTTTAGCCTGCGCTTTAGCTTGCATTCGCGCCTGTTTCTTCAGCGGAATCCTGCTTTCTGACTGGATATTGTATATACCTTTTGGGGTTTTCACCTGCTGCACAGCAGCGTCAGGCTGAGCAGTAACATCAGGCATGGCTGAGGCATGGGCTGTAGCCGGTAAACCTGGCATAAAAGCAGACGATACAAACGCAACGCCGGCAACAGCAGCTGCCGCCGCCATTCGTTTGAGTCTGCGTTTGAGGGTTTTACTGTTTTTATGATGCAATTTATGCTTCATTTTCAAAGTCGCCTCCTTACCGAACTATTATTATAGTTTCTGCCAAATTACTATTTCAATGTAATGCAGTTTTTAGCAGGAGGCCAACCTTAATTTGTGCTATTTACAAATTTAACGAGACTATTTCCGTAGAATTTCCGAAAGTTCAACAACAGTTTCTACTATATATGTCGGCTTGACTGCTGTAAGTTCTGCTGCTGTTCCATACCCATACTTAACAGCAATGGAAGCAATCTCATTTTTTTGCGCGCCAACAATGTCATGCTTTCTGTCGCCAACCATCACCATATCCTTACGGTCAACGCCAACAATCTCTGCTAAGATACAAGCAATAATCTCAGCTTTATGAATACGTGACCCATCCAGATTACTGCCCACCACCAGTTGGAAGAACTGCGCTAAGCCAAAATGCTCAATAATCTGCTTTGAATACACAGTTGGCTTGGATGTGGCAACAATTAGGGTCTTACCTTGCCCTGCCAATTGCGCCAACATGTCCTTAATCCCCGGATAAACAGCATTCTCAAACATGCCGTCCTTGGTAAAATACTCCCGGTAATACCCTACCCCGTCTGCAGCCTGCTCCTTACTCAACGAATAGAATTCTTGGAAAGACTCGACCAGCGGCGGCCCAATAAACGGTACCAACTTATCTAAGTCGGGCTCTTCAATATTGAATTTTGCCAACGCATACTGCACCGATTTAGTAATTCCCACTTTCGGATCAGTTAAGGTACCGTCCAAATCAAATAAAATTGCTTTATAATCCATCTTTACCCTCCTCCAGCGTGGCCAAAATCTGCTGTTTGTTGACTTTCCTATTGCGCTCCATTAAATTGCTTCCCGCTTTTTGTATCACAGTACTCTGATTGTAGTAATTTATTGACAACCCCGCAAAATTGCTGTTACAATAAGGCTTAATAATCAAAGATTTACATGTTTTTTCCTAACAAAATCTAGGAGGCCGTCATGGATTTATTAAAACATCGCATTCAGACTGATGGTCTGATCATAAATAACGCTTTGCTCAAGGTCGACTCGTTTTTGAATCAGCAGATTGACCCTGAGCTTATGATGAAAATTGGTGAAGAATTTGTCCGCCGGTTTGCCAGCGAAAAAATCACCAAAATTCTAACAATCGAATCTTCTGGAATTGCTGCTTCCGTTATGACAGGACTCATTCTTAAAGTACCTGTCATTTTTGCTCGCAAGCGCAAACCCAAAGTCACCGGTGATGATGTATATACGGCCAACGTATATTCTTACACCAAAGAAGAAAGCAACAGTATTATGATCTCCAAGCAGTTTATCCAGCCAGAAGACCATGTACTTATTATTGATGACTTTTTGGCAAATGGAGAAGCCGCCGCCGGTTTGGCTCATATTGTCGAACAAGCCAAAGCCCGAGTAGTAGGCATTGGCATTGTCATCGAAAAATCGTTTCAACCAGGCGCTCAGAAACTAACTGAAGCCGGGTATCGCGTCGAATCACTTGCCCGAATAAAAGCATTTGCTAACGGTCAGGTAGAGTTTTTGACTGATGACTGACCCGCTGGTTTTCTATAGCTCTGCGTTGACCTTGGCCGGGAACTGAGCCAAGAGCAGGCATTTTCCCTTGTTATCCGGCGAAGTCCTCCCCTGTGGCTGCATGGGTACAAAACCCACCTGCGCATACATGGGGTTATCCCAGGTGCAAACCATCACACTAAAGGCCTCGGAACCGCGGTGAGTCCCTATCTGGCGCAAGCGCTCAGTAAGCATCAATGCGTTGATACCGCGGTGCCGCCAAGCTGGTAATACGGTAGCCCAGGATAATTCATAAAGCCAAAAAGAGCACATGGACGGCGCCCAGGCGGCTACGCCAATTACCTGTTTCTCAACCATTGCCGTTATAAAGTGGGCACGAACATAACCAATAATATCCCCCTGCACAAAGGCTTGCATTTCAGCTTTAACATAATACAGACTATTTTCATCCCAACCGCTGGCTTTGAATACCTCTAAGGCTTCTGCCAACCTATCTTGCGTTAGTGCCACTATCTCAACAGCCTTCATCAGCGATCCACTTCCTTACCGCATTCTACAAAAAGTGAGCCATAACTCTCCAATAGCCTCATGGAGAATTATGGCTCACTTCGTTATGCGGCGCTCTATTTCCTGCCTTACGCCGCAATTATTGCAGTTGTAGTTCCTGCGGACGATGCTGAATTTGCCTTGTGGCTGGCTGCTCCTGATAGGGTCTATGGCTGGC
>JAEZVB010000050.1 GCA_023443285.1 Bacillota bacterium | reverse complement strand
GTGCTAGTAGTGTCTGGGTGGACACTAATCATAAATGCCTGCAAACATATGCTTAAACGTCGTCCTGCTCGTCGAGCCGCTGTACCACAAAACCGATAGATATACTGTTAGGAGGAAATAGCTATGCAGTTTACTAAATGGCATGGATTAGGCAATGATTTTGTAATTGTCAATGGCATGGAAGAATATATTACTGATTACCAGAAACAAGCAATTGCTGTATGTGACCGAAACTTTGGAATTGGGGCCGATGGGCTTGTTATATTGTTGCCATCTGAAATTGCCGATTTCAAAATGAGGATTTTTAACTCAGATGGCAGTGAAGCAGATATGTGTGGTAATGCTACTCGGTGTGTTGCACGATATCTCTACGAAAACAGGTTGACTAAAAAAACAGTTATTACCCTTGACACGCTAGCGGGAATCATTACGCCTGAACTTGTTTTTAAAAACGATACATTAGCAACTGTCCGGGTTGATATGGGATTGCCAAGGCTTTTGCGAAAAGAGATTCCCATTATCGGAAAGGCTGATGAGCAAGTAGTAAATATGCCGCTTGATATCAACGGGGCGACTTACTATATCACCTGTGTATCTATGGGAAATCCACATTGCGTTATCTTTGTTAAGGATATTACTAAAGTTGATCTTGCAATGATTGGGCCTAATATTGAAACGCATTCTCAGTTTCCGAAAAAGACCAATGTCGAATTCGTTCAGATCATCGACCGGCAAACTATTAGAATGCGCGTATGGGAACGTGGTGCTGGCATAACCAAGGCTTGTGGCACAGGTGCCAGCGCTTCGCTAGTTGCCAGTGTATTAAATGATCACACTGATCGTCAAGCTACGGTAGAATTGGATGGTGGAGACCTTTACCTTGAATGGGCTGAAAACAATCATATTTTTATGTCTGGTCCGGCCGTTGAGGTCTTTAGAGGCAATTATCTTTTATAAGACTGCCGGCTCTTAGAGAGCCGGCTAGTTTTCTTATAATAAAAAGGATAACTATCTTAAAGCAGGATAAGGGCAACATCGACTTTTGCCTTCGCTAAAGCTCGGTGCAAGTCGTGTTTTCTTTAATTAATGATTCAGAAAAAAAGGAATTTTCTGTTCCGAAGTATAATATCTATACGGCAAGACATTATCAACGGAGGTGTAGCGGTGAAGCTTGTTACTGGTATTCTCAGCGTAGTCATCTTATTTTCTGTGTCGCTATCTGCTAATGCAATTGCCTTGATAAACAAAGATGTTATTATAGAAGCGCAACAATATGGTACAAAACGTAGCCAACAGCCTCTTACCGATTTTCTTCATCCCTGGCTGGTATATGAAGAACAAGCTGCAATCATAAATGAAACGACAGAAAGAGCGTATTTGTATACACCCTTTTTACTCTTAGCACACGACGCCCGTGATAAATCAAGGAACAAGCAGCCTGTCGAACTTGCTAACAGCGAAAAAATTTTGGCAGACTATGCTGGTTGTATGGTTTTTAGCATAATTGTCAATGGAAAAGATGACAACTTCAGTGATAAGGCGCAGGTTATCATTAAACAGGATAAAAAAATCGTTAAGCCCTATCATGCGGTAACCAATCCACCCGTGAGAATATCTGGAGCGTCAACCGAGCCGCGCTTTACCGCTCAGTTCTACTTCTACTTCCATGAGCGAGACATAGTAATGGGCAAACCCATTACGCTGTCGGTAACTACCAAAGACAAGCAAGAGCGCCGGTTTTACTTTGAATTATCTAATTTCAAATAAATTATTCATAAATGGAGATGATCTCCATTTATATTTTTTGGTGAAAAAGGGATTTATTATGAGCAAAGCGAAGTAAATTAAAAAAACTACGGTTAAAATCGCGTCAGCCGTTAATAATAACATACGCAAAGGAAGGTGCAGGTTCGTGCTCAAAAGTATGACCGGTTTTGGCCGGGGAGAGTATATTGACTCAAATCACCGTATAGTTGTGGAAATTAAAGCCGTAAACCACCGCTACAATGAAATTGTTATTCGGATGCCTAAAACCCTGGGCAGTCTGGAGGATAAAATTCGTCGAACCATATCTAACACCATCTTACGTGGTCGAGTAGATGCGTTTATTACAGTAGACGAATATGGGGAAAAGAAAAAGGCAGTAAGGGTTGACAAAGAATTGGCAATGGCTTACCATAATGCAATGAGAGAATTAGCTGACTTATTAAAAATGCCAGCTACTGACAATATATACCATTTATCAAAATATCCGGAAGTTCTCAAAGTTGAAGAAGTATCTGAAGATATAGAGCAATTATGGCCTAAACTGCTTGTGGCTATTGAAGCGGCAATCGGCAATCTTATGAAAATGCGCGAAGCGGAAGGTGCCAATATTGAGCAGGATCTATTAGCGCGGGTCGATAAGCTCCAGACATATATTGTAGCTGTAGAAGAAAGGGCACCGCAGATTCTTGTTGAATACCGGGAAAAATTGTTATCGCGAATGAGAGACTTATTAGCCGCCGTAGGAGCCGAGCCCGATGAAACTAGATTGCTTCAGGAAACTGCCATATTTGCTGACAGAACTAATTTTACTGAAGAAATTGTTCGGCTCAAAAGTCATCTGACGCAGTTTTATTCAACAATTAAAGCCCCTGATGCAGTAGGTCGCAAACTGGATTTTATTATTCAAGAAATTAACCGAGAAACCAATACTATTGCTTCCAAAGCAAACGATTCTACCATTGCTAATATTGTTGTTGAAATTAAAAGTGAAATTGAGAAGGTCAGAGAGCAAATCCAAAACATAGAGTAATACAGAAGCATTCCATCTAAGTAACCTATGAATTATAGGAGGAGTTATAATGGATATAAAATTAATTAATATTGGTTTTGGTAATATTGTTTCGGCTAACCGGATTATTTCCATTGTCAGCCCTGAATCGGCACCTATCAAGCGTATTATTCAAGAAGCGCGCGACCGGGGGATGCTTATTGATGCTACATATGGACGCCGAACCCGTGCGGTAATCATTACCGATAGTGACCATGTCATTTTATCAGCAGTACAACCTGAAACAGTAGCGCACCGCTTAACTAGTAAAGATACTAGTGATGATACTGCTGAATAAGCTTGGAGAGGAGACAGCCTGTGACGCAGAAGGGAATATTAATAGTTGTTTCCGGTCCTTCGGGCGCTGGTAAAGGCACCATTTGTCGTGAGTTGTTGAGTAACAACCCTCGCTTGAAATACTCTATATCAGCTACAACCCGCGAACCCAGAGCTGGGGAAGTGGACGGAGTAAATTATTTATTTGTTACAAAAGATAAGTTTACAACCATGATAGAAAATGATGACCTTCTGGAATGGGCAGAAGTCTATGGGAATTTTTATGGGACACCCCATCACTATGTACTTGAGCAGCTAAACAAAGGCTATGATGTCGTACTAGAAATAGATACACAGGGTGCTATGAAAGTAAAGGGCAAATTCCCTGAAGGTGTTTATATCTATATCCTCCCACCCTCGCTGGATGAACTTGCTGATAGGATTCATAAGCGCGGTACTGACAGCCTTGATGTCATCAAAAAACGTTTGCAGTGTGTCTGTGGCGAGTTAGCCCATGCACATAATTATCACTATATTGTAACAAATGATCAGGTGTCGGCAGCTGTACAGAAAATGGAAATAATTATTGCTGCAGAAAAATTGCGGACAGTACGCAATACAGCTTTAATTGATAATCTTTATCGCACTGGTAGCGTTGGGTAATTAGCTCCAATGCCATTAAATAATAATTAAGGGGAAACGCCATGATTAATCCATCATTAGATTCCTTAGTAAAAAAGGTTGACAGTAAATATACTCTGGTAGTGTTAGCCGCCAAACGGGCGCGTGAAATTATGGATGGACAACAGCCGCTTACTGAATCCAAATCCAATAAACCGGTGACAATTGCTCTTGAAGAAGTTGCTCAAGGAGAAATTACCTATGAGCGCACTAAAACAGGTATTAAATAGGAGTTCTGATGTCTTTAGGCAAAAACATCGTTATTGGAGTTTGTGGTGGTATAGCAGCATATAAGGCAGTTGATGTTGTCAGTCGTTTAAAAAAAGCAGGTTGTAATATCCAGGTTATTATGACCAAAGCGGCTACAGAATTTGTTACGCCGTTAACTTTTCGCGAGCTAAGTGGTAATCCGGTAGTAACGAATATGTGGGAAGAACCAAAAACGTGGAATATACAACATATTGCATTGGCCAACTGGGCTGATGTTTTTCTTGTTGCACCTCTTACTGCTAATGTTATTGGCAAAATATCCAATGGCATTGCTGATGATATTCTTACTACGACTATTATGGCTACCAAAGCACCAATCGTATTGGCTCCAGCAATGAATACCAATATGTATCTTAATCCTGTTACGCAGCAAAACTTAAAAAAATTAGCAGGACTGGGGTATCATATTATCGAACCGGCGATTGGCATGCTGGCATGTGGCGTTGAAGGGCCAGGTCGCTTGCCTGAACCGGCACTAATTGCGGATAAAGTTATTGGCCTTTTACATACTTGCCAGGATTTAAAAGGTCAACGCATACTTATTACAGCCGCTGGTACTCGTGAGCCCATTGATCCGGTCAGATACATTGGTAATCGTTCCAGCGGTAAGATGGGGTATGCTCTGGCTGAGGTAGCAGCAAAACGAGGTGCCCATGTAATACTTATTTCTGGTCCATCAAATCTACCTGAGCCATTCGGAGTAACCATAAAAAGGGTAGAGACTGCAGCGCAAATGCATGCTGCAGTACTTGCGGAATTTGACACTGTCAATGTTGTAATCAAAGCGGCAGCTGTAGCTGACTATCGACCAGAATTGGTAGCTGAACAAAAAATAAAGAAGTCTGGAGAAAAACTAACCATCAATCTGGTTAAAAATCCGGATATCTTGCTTGACCTAGGACAAAGAAAAAAACAGCAATTGCTAATTGGCTTTGCTGCGGAAACCCAAGACCTTCTGGCTCATGCCCAGGAAAAATTAACCAGAAAAAATCTTGATATGATTGTTGCCAATGACGTTACTTTGCCAGGGGCAGGGTTTAATATTGATACCAATATAGTAAAAATTATTTACAAAAATGGTAATGTCGAAGAACTGCCACAGCTTAGCAAACACCATATTGCTGAGATCCTTATAGATAAAATAAGTAAAATACAAACAAAAGCTACTTGATTTATTTGTATATTTAGGGTAAAATCTTTTTTGACGTGAAAATTGTATAAGCTATACTCATCAAGAGTTGGTGGAGGGACTGGCCCGATGAAACCGCGGCAACCATCTAGCATATCTAATTATGTTGGAAACGGTGCCAATTCCGGCGGAAAACCGCGAGATGGGAGTGGAAAACACACCTCCCTTTGCGGGAGTTTTTTTATTATTAATTTGGAGGGATTGTATTCATGGCAAAGAAACGTGTTCTGTTTACATCAGAGTCTGTAACTGAAGGCCATCCTGATAAGATTGCAGATCAAATTTCCGACAGTGTGCTTGACGCCATAATAGCTCAGGATCCTGAGGCGCGAGTAGCCTGCGAGACATTAGTTACCACTGGTATCGTCCACGTAGTGGGTGAAATCAGTACTCATTGCTATGTCGATATTCCCAAAATTGTGCGTGAGACCATTAAGAATATTGGTTATACTCGTGCAAAGTATGGTTTTGATGCCGAAACCTGCGGCGTTTTAACGTCTATTGACGAACAATCGGTCGACATTGCTTTAGGTGTTGACAAAGCCCTTGAAGCGAAACAAGGTGATATGGACGCTATCGAGGCTATTGGCGCAGGTGACCAAGGCATGATGTTTGGCTATGCGACTAATGAAACCCCAGAATTTATGCCACTACCGATTGCGTTAGCACATAAAATGGCACGACGATTATCCGAAGTTCGCAAAAATGGTGAACTAAGTTATTTGCGTCCAGACGGCAAAACGCAGGTCACTGTTGAATACGAAGACGGAAAACCAGTGCGTGTTGACACAATAGTAGTATCAACCCAACATAGCCCTGATGTTAGCCGCGAGACTATTGAAAAAGATCTTATTGCTAAAGTAATAACGCCAATAGTACCGGGAGAACTATTGGATGCCAAGACCAAATACTATATTAACCCAACTGGTCGCTTTGTCGTGGGTGGCCCACAAGGCGACGCAGGCTTAACCGGACGTAAAATAATAGTTGATACATATGGCGGCATGGCTCGTCATGGTGGTGGTGCTTTCTCAGGCAAAGATCCCACAAAAGTTGACCGCTCAGCAGCTTATGCGGCTCGCTACGTTGCGAAAAATGTTGTTGCTGCAGGCCTTGCTGACAAATGCGAAATTCAATTAGCCTACGCTATCGGTATTGCCCGCCCGGTATCTGTCATGGTAGAAACTTTTGGTACTAGTAAAATGGCAGAAGATAAAATTGTTGAGCTCATCAACAAACATTTTGATTTACGACCTGCAGGTATTATTAAGTCACTTGACCTTAGGCGTCCTATTTATCGTCAAACTGCCGCCTATGGCCACTTTGGTCGTACTGACGTAGATTTGCCGTGGGAACGCACTGATAAAGCCGAATTTCTTCGCAAAGAGGCTAATTTATAAAGCTTAACTAATTAATTAATTGCCAATGGTAATACTAATATTGCTGGACATTTAATTCAGTTAAAAGGAGGTATTCCATTGGCTACTTACCATAATACTAAACAATCAGTTTACCGTGTTGGCGGTCTTAAAGGCGACCATTGCCGGGATCGTATTGAACATACGCTGTCCCATCTGCATGGTGTTTCCTCTGTTAAGGTAGATATGACTTCTAAACAAGTTTCGGTAAATCACGATGAATCGATAACTTCGAGCGGATATATTGAAGAGACATTACAATCTCTCGGCTACTCGATTCAAGGCTAGGAGAAGCTAGTGAAGTTACGGTTTACCCCGATAAGAAAGAGAAGAATTAAACGTTTTTTTAAACGACTACCAATGGACACCGGGTTTGATTGGGAATGACCGCTCGCTACCATGAAAAACCTGTAGCAGGTATTTGATAGCTAAAAGCGAATATATACTTTAGTTAAAAAGGGGACTGAACAAGTCCTCTTCTCTTTATTCAATATGAATGCATATATTAGGTGAAAAAATGTCAAATACTGCTCAAATAATTGTTAACATTCCTACGCGAAATATTGATAAGCATTTTTCTTATATTATTCCCGAGCATTTATCAATTGCCGAGATAGGCTGGCGTGTTCTTGTGCCATTCGGCAATCGTAAGGTAGAGGGTTTTATTATTGGTCTGGCAGCAGAGAATCCAGAGGGATTAAAGCCTATTATTGATGTTTTAGATGATTACCCTTGGTTTGATAATAATATGCTCCAAACGGTCAACTGGCTACATAATTATTACTTATGCTCTTTGGCGGAAGCAATGCGGTTGTTTATCCCGGGGCAGTCAGGTATTAAAACTAAAAAAGAATATCAGGCACCGAGTACACTCGATGGGAAATATACGGCAACTATACTAAGCACCAAACCTGAAGAATACCGGACTATACTCACGTATATCTATGAGCACGGCTCGGTCACATTAAGTGACCTCATGAAAAAATCAACCGATATTGCGGGCATGATAAAATTCTTTTTACAGCACAAGCTAATTATAGCTACTGATACTGTTACTAAACGTGGCAAGGCTGCCACAATGAGAATTTTTGATTTAGCCGTAAAGAGAGAAGTTGCCGCTCAGATTGAAAAAACGCTGCCTAAAAATAAAACTGCCCAACGTCGTTTGCTGAATGCGTTATTAGCTAAGCACGAACTGACATCAGTCGATTTGCGCAAGCTTGCTATTTCTTCAGCCACGGTAAATAATCTTATTGACCAAGGTTTTATCAAGAGCCGCGATGTACCTGTGTTGCGTAACAGCTATGCCGGCGGTCGGCAGCAAGCTGGCGAACTGACATTAACGCCAGAACAAATACAGGCGCTTGACCAGATTACACCGGCAATACAGGCCGGTGTACACACATCCTTTTTAATTCACGGTGTTACCGGCAGCGGGAAGACACAAGTTTATATCAAGGCTGTAGCTGAAACCCGCCGCCTTGGCCGTCAAGCTATCGTTTTGGTACCTGAAATCGCCTTAACAAGCCAGACCGTTGCTCGTTTTAGAGCGGCTTTTGGCGAAGATGTTGTAGTGATGCATAGTAAACTTTCTGTAGGTGAACGATATGATGCTTGGCGCCGACTGCAGACAGGGCAAGCTGGCATTGTAATTGGTGCTCGCTCAGCTTTATTTGCGCCAGCTAGTCATTTAGGGTTAATTATTATTGATGAAGAACATGAGTTTACCTATAAGCAGGAGGAAACACCCCGTTATCATGCACGGGAAGTAGCATTAGCAAGAGCTGGATTTGCCGGCGCTACTGTAGTATTGGGTAGTGCAACACCAGCTATTGAGACCTATTATCATGCATTACAAGGAAAACATAGATTGCTTTTCATGAATAAACGAATAGATGATATGCCGATGCCAACCGTTGCAATTGTTGACATGCGGCAAGAATTGGCTCAGGGTCGCCGCAGCGTTATCTCACTTGCACTACAGAACTTGCTAACAGAAACCCTTGCCAAAAAGGAACAGGCTATTATTCTCCTTAACCGTCGCGGCTATTCGACATTTGTTTTGTGTCGTGAGTGTGGTCATGTTCTAACCTGCAAACATTGTGATATTTCGCTTGTTTATCATGCTCCCACCAGCGTCCTGCATTGCCACTATTGTCAAGAAAAACATGCTGTGCCGGACATTTGTCCTGAATGCGGCAGTCGTTACATCCGTTTTTTTGGTGCCGGCACTCAGAAGGTAGAAGAAGCTCTTAAAGACTTATTTCCGCTGGCTAGAATTGCACGTATGGATCAAGACACTACTCGACGCAAAATGGCGCATGAAAATATTCTTTCTGCATTCGCAAATGGTATCTATGATATTCTCTTAGGTACACAAATGGTGGCTAAAGGTCATGATATTCCTAATGTTACGGCAGTTGGTATAATTTCGGCCGACACAGCCCTTAATTTACCTGATTTTAGAGCAGCTGAAAAAACCTTTGCCTTGCTAACACAAGCGGCCGGGCGAGCCGGACGTGGCAGCAAAAATGGCAGAGTAGTCCTGCAAACCTATAATCCGGAGCACTACGCGATTACTGCCGGGGCAGAGCACAATTATCAAAGCTATTATCAACAAGAGATAACCTTTCGCCATCAGTTGGGTTATCCACCCTATGCGAATTTGATAAAAATAACGGTACAAGCTAGTGATGAAACCATTGCCCATCGTCATGCCAACCAATTAGCAGCAGAATTTAATCACTCTTTCGCTAGGAACGACACTGACATTATCGGACCCTTTCCTGCCTCCGTAAATAAAGTCAAAGATATCTTTCGGGTCAATATTCTTATTAAAACCAAAGATTTGCCCACAATAACCGAACTACTTAGCGTTAGAAATATAGCGAATCAAGAAAATGTCATTATTGATATTGATCCTGTTAATGTTCTATAATCCACATGAACTGCTTTCATGATGAGTTAATCTATGATACAATTTTTTTGATGCCCTGAGAAGTGAGGAGGAAGACACAATGGCCGTAATTGAAATAAAAAAAGCAGGAGACAAAGTTTTAAAACAGATTGCTGTGCCAGTAGAAAAGATTGATCGCAAGATTAAACAATTACTTGATGATATGGCTGAAACTATGTACGCTGCAGATGGCGTAGGGTTAGCCGCACCGCAGGTTGGTGTTTCTCTACAGCTTATTGTCATTGATGTTGGCGAAGGTATTATCGAGCTTATTAATCCTAAAATTATAGTTAGCGAAGGCTGCGAGGTTGCCAGCGAAGGATGCTTAAGTGTTCCCGGTATATATGGTGAGGTTGAAAGATATGCTACCGTAACAGTAGAAGCATTAAATAGAGCTGGTAAAAAGATTCAAATTAACGGATCAGGTTTGTTAGCGCGAGCGCTACAGCATGAGATCGATCATCTCAATGGCATTTTATTTATTGAATTGGCGAAAACCATGCACAAGGGATAAGAGGTAGTATAGATGAAGAAATTGCGTACGATTTTTATGGGAACACCGGATTTTGCTGTACCTTGCCTAGATATGCTGGTTAGGGAGGACTATCATGTAGCCTCAGTTGTCACTCAACCTGATCGTCCTAAGGGGCGCGGACAGAAACTGGCCTATTCGCCGGTTAAGCAAGCGGCCTTAAACTATAATCTTTCTATTATGCAGCCTGACAGCATAAAAACCGAAGAGTTTTATAACCAGATTTGTGCCCTTCAACCAGATGTTATCATTGTTATTGCCTTTGGTCAGTTTTTACCCAAAAGGATATTAGACTTACCGCCTTATGGCTGTATTAACGTGCATGCTTCGCTTTTACCCAAATATCGCGGATCAGCTCCAATCCACTGGGCTATTATCAATGGGGAAACAGTAAGTGGCGTAACTACAATGTATATGGATGTCGGCATGGATACCGGGGATATGATCACAAAAGCTGAAATACCAATCTTGCCAAGTGATACCACAGGTAGTCTTCATGACAAATTACAAGACTTAGGTGTAACAGTGCTGTCAGAAACCTTGCAACAAATAACAGCTGGCAATGCGATGCGTGAGCCCCAAAATGAGGCAGAAGCTACCTATGCGCGACTACTTTGCCGTAACACCGAACGCATAGACTGGCACCAGCCCGCAACTGCTATCCATAATTTAGTACGTGGGCTGAATCCATGGCCGGGAGCCTTCAGCACATACCGAAATAAAACATTAAAGATCTGGCAAACTAGAGTATATAACGAATCAGTAGCATGCTCTCAGCCAGGTCAAGTAGTTCAGCTAACCCAAGAGGGACTTGTTGTTGAAACCGGTAAAGGAACAATTGAGTTACTGGAAGTGCAGCCTGAATCTAAACGTCGGATGAAGGCAAGCGACTTTGTTTGCGGCTACTGTCTGACAAAAGGCAATATGTTTGAATAAGAAGGTGTCAGGTGTGATCGAAATAATACACAAACCGCGCAAACGTTTATTTTTAACACTGATTCTTGTTAGTTTATGCATAGCAACAGTGTCAAGTTACGGTATATGGGTTGTCAGTCTGCCGGGGCTAGCCAATATCAGCACGTACTTGCCAATGATTTTAGGTGCATTTTTGGCAACTATTATTTTAGCGATTGCCTGCGGTGTTACCGGTATTATACTGGCTATTTTGGGTTTTAGGACACTGGGAATCTTTCAAGGTCTTGCCTGGTCGGCGATCAACCTGTTATTTCCTATGGCAATTTCCATTGGTAAGTTATTTGATGTCGATAAAGAACGGATTGAGCGATCCTTTATTGAGGTAAGTAATCATTTAATCAAGCAAAAGCGAATAACAGTACAACCAGACAAACTGCTGATTATGACACCACACTGTTTACAACAGGAGACCTGTCCTTATAAAATCACCCGAGACGTATCGAATTGCCATCGATGTGGGAATTGCCAGATTGGCGATTTGGCAAAACTTTCGGAAAAATACGGTACCCATTTGGCAGTGGTAACAGGCGGTACATTAGCCCGGAAAGTAATAAAATCTATCCGACCACAAGCTGTCCTGGCAATTGCCTGTGAACGTGATCTTACGAGTGGTATTCAGGATGTCTTTCCATTACCGGTAATTGGCGTGTTGAATGAGCGGCCATTTGGTCCTTGCTGCAATACCCGTGTTAATCTAGCCAAGGTGGAAGAAGCCATGCAAAGTTTTTTACCTAAAGATAATTTAAGGAAGAATTAGAGATGGTGCATTATTATGACGCATAAAAAAATAGATGCCCGGGAAATAGCTTTAAAAATACTCAACACAGTAGAGAATAATGGTGCTTATGCCAATATTGCCCTGGCACAAGAACTAAATCGCCAGGCACATCAAGGACAACTTGCTGACCAAGACCGGCGGTTTATTACTGAGCTAGTATATGGTACTGTTAAAACTGGCGCTACTTTGGACTGGATGCTCAGTTGCTATTTGAGCCGTCCGCTTAATAAAGTAGCGCCTATTATTAAGAATATTCTACGGCTGGGTATGTACCAGCTGTTTTATCTTGAAAAAGTGCCGGCATCAGCGGCCTGTAATCAAGCGGTTGAATTAGCCAAGAAATATGGACATGCAGGTACTGTCAAATTTGTCAATGGTGTCTTGCGAAATGCAGCCCGCAGTCCGGAAAAAGTTGTTTATCCTAACAAAGAAAAACAGCCTGTTAAGTATCTTGCGCTCAGATATTATCATCCTGAGTGGCTGATTAAACGCTGGGTTAAACGATTAGGCGCAGCGGCCTGTGAAGAACTATGTCAAATCAATAATACGATACCGCCGCTTTCGATTCGCACGAATACCATCAAAACAAATCGTGATGCACTCCTTACGCGTTTGACTGAAGAGGGCGTAGTATGCCAGGCGTCAAATTGGACGCCGGAAGGCATTATCTGTCACGAACATCCAAGTCTTGCTACACTTCAGTCTTTGCAAGCAGGACTGTTTCAGGTACAAGATGAGAGTTCTATGCTGGTTGCACATATACTTGATCCGCAACCAGGCGAATTTATTATTGATGCCTGTGGTGCGCCGGGCGGCAAAACTACCCACATTGCTGCCTTAATGAACAACACCGGGCTAGTTTTGTCTACTGATATTTATGAGCATAAGTTGGCGCTTACTCGCGAAAATGCCGAGAGATTGGCATTAACAAGCATTGAGACCAAGGCTCTTGATGCTGTTAACTTAGGTACTGAGTTTCCACTTAAGGCGGATAGAGTTCTGGTAGATGCTCCATGTTCTGGGCTGGGAGTACTACGGCGCAAGCCGGATTCACGCTGGCGCAAATCTGAGGAAATATTTCGAGATCTGCCGAGGTTGCAGGCAGCTATTTTAGCCAGTGCTGCCCAATGCGTAAAACCTGGCGGTGTCTTGGTTTACAGCACCTGTACAACTGAGCCTGTAGAAAACCAGGATATTGTTAACAAGTTTTTAGAGGCTCATCCTACCTTCACACTCGACATTACAGGTCAATATTTGCCGGTAAACAAACGGCATGAAACTATGCTCCAGTTTTGGCCGCATACTGATGGGATAGACGGATTTTTTATTGCCCGTATGACACGGCAAAAATAAGGTGGTAACAAGATGATAACCAACGAAAAAACAGACTTATTCGGTTTGTTTGCCTCTGAGATTGCCGAACATATTAAACCACTAGGGCTAAAGGCCTACCGGGGCAAGCAAATTGCCGAATGGCTATATAAACATAATGTACATCAGTTTGACGCTATGACCAATATAGCCAAAGAACAACGTGCTAGCTTGGCTGCTAATTATACGATTACACAAGTGGATCTAAAGGCAAAGCAACAATCAACTGATGGTCAAACAAGTAAATTTTTATTGTCTTTTCCAGATGATATGGCCGTCGAGACCGTTCTTATGCGCCATTCCTATGGCAACAGTGTTTGCGTTTCAACCCAGGTAGGTTGTGCCATGGGTTGTACCTTTTGTGCTTCCACGCTTAAGGGACTGGTGCGAAATCTTACTGGCGGTGAAATTCTTGCGCAAGTGCTGTATATTTCTGAGTTATTAAAACAGCAAGATCAAAAAGTAGATTCTATTGTAATTATGGGTTCCGGAGAGCCACTGGCTAACTATGACAATGTTTTGCGATTTATCCGACTTATTCATGAAGAATACTGTCTAAACTTGAGTTACCGTAATATCACATTATCGACTTCAGGACTTGTCTCTAACATTGACAAGCTTGCTGGCGAGGGATTGCCACTTACGTTATCGATCTCACTCCATGCGCCCAATAATCCTCTTAGATCCAAACTTATGCCAGTCAATAATCGTTATCCTCTTGAACAGGTTTTAGCTGCCAGTGATCGTTATGCTGCAGCAACCGGCAGACGTATCACCTATGAATATGCATTGATTGCCGGCGTAAATGACCAGCCGTCCCATGCCAAGGAACTAGCAGCCATTCTTAAAGGAAGGTTGGCAAATGTCAATTTAATCCCTATTAACCCGGTACCGGAACGCGGTTTGCTTCGTCCTTCGTTAAGTGATATTAATGGATTTGAGCTGCTCTTAAAAAGAGCGCAAATTAATGTAACTATCAGGCGGGAGATGGGCGCCGATATTGCTGCTGCATGCGGACAATTGCGACACAAAGTGTGTCATAATGATGGTTGATTTTGACTTGATTGTCAATATCGCATATAATTAAAAAAGACTTAATTTGTGTCAGGCATTTTCCTGGTTTCATTTTATGCAGTTTTAGCGGGAGTGTTTTGAATGAAGTATGTCCGCAATATTGAGAGCTTTTTTGAAAAATATATTGAAGGGTTCTTTAATAAGCAATTTTCCAGCAGTTTACAGCCTATTGAAATTGCCAAACAATTAGCCAGAGAGATGGAAGATGAGCGCACGGTTGGTATTTCTCACGTCTATGTTCCTAACCATTACGCCATTTATATTAATCATGAAGATTATGGACGGCTAGAGCCGTATGCAGAATCTGTTTGCAACGAATTGTCTGCGTACTTGATCGAGGAGAGCCGCCGCAAGGGCTATACTATGGCCGGTGGACCGCAAATTGAACTTTTTGCTGATGAGAAATTAGCAAAACAAGCTTTTCGCATCTCGTCAAGTTTTACGGAAACTTCTTGTGATGAAAGCATTCATCGGCTTGAAGATACATCGATCACTAGTGATACTAAGGTATTTGATAAGCTGGAATCCATAGTTTTGCCTCAGCCTTTTGGACAGCAATATGTACATGCTTTTTTGTCTGTGATTAATGGCTTAGATGTTGGCTTAAAAGTAGAGTGCACGACAAACAGGATTAATATTGGTCGTCGGAATACAAATGAGTTTCCTCTGACAGATATGAACACCTCACGGCTGCATGCTTACATTGTGTATGAAGACAACAGCCATGTTATCCATGATGCAAAAAGCCTTAATGGTACATATGTCGGTGGAAGCCGTGTTACTCATAAGCATCTAAAAAATGGTGATAAAATAAAAGTAGGCAATACCGTTATTTTATATGAGGTGAAGTAAAATTGCCTGGTAAATTGCAGCTTTTAAATATTGCAGTAATAGCTTTACAGTATAGCCTTGTAATACTGCTTTATTACTTTTTGTATCGTGTTGTGAAAATAGCAACCCGTGACATGGCTAGTCTAGCTTTTAATAAAATAGGGACTTCCGTTGTTCATGGCAAAGCTGAAGCAGATGCTGGTTGTCTTTCGGTACCAAGGCTAGTGATAATTGAAGATAAGCAGCAGCTTGTAGAAAAGACTAGTTTCACAATAATAGATAGTTTAACCATTGGCCGCAGTCAGCATAATGATATTGTAATTGACAATAGTTTTGTATCGCATGAGCATGCCTGTATATCTAGGTTGAAACACAACTATCTATTAACTGATTTAAATAGCACAAACGGTACAGTTGTTAATGGTCAACAGATAGAAGACGAAACTGCCTTAGTAGATGGTGATATTATTCAAATTGGGGCAGTTACGCTTAAGTTTGAGAGGTGACTTCCATGCTGGCATTTGCACAGTCAGACATTGGTATGGTACGAAAAACCAATGAAGATAGTTATGTTTTTTTGCCACCACACTTGTTTGTAGTTGCTGATGGGATGGGCGGACATGTTGCCGGAGAAATTGCCAGTAACCTTGGGGCCAAAACTATCCGGGAATACGTAGAAAAAAATGCAAACCAATCAGACTGGGAACAAGCGTTAAAAGAGGCAATTATTAAGGCCAACACCAGTATTTATCAAATGTCCCAAACTCAAAGTGAGTGTCAGGGCATGGGAACTACAGTAACTGCTGTATACCTTGATAATGCTGAAATCTATTGGAGTCATGTAGGTGACAGCAGACTGTATCTAATAAGGGAGAATACGCTGCAGCAGATAACCTCTGACCATTCGTTGGTTTGGGAGTTAATGCAAAACGGCAGTATAACCAGCGAAGAAGCGCAAGTTCATCCGCATCGCAATATATTAACACGTGCCGTAGGTACTAGTGATACCCTTAGAGTAGACTCAGGTAGGTTTTTGTGGCAGCCAGGTGACAATTTGTTATTATGTACTGATGGTTTAACCAATATGCTCAGCGAAGATACCATACTTAACGTATGTACACAGCCTAACAATCCAAATACAATAGTGAATGCACTTGTTGATCAAGCTAGGCAAGCAGGTGGGCATGACAATATTACTGCTATTTTACTGCAATTTGACAAATGACAATGAGACAGAAAAAAGTAACTGAACTAGGCTTGCTACTACTATCAGGTGCTATTTTAATAAATGGCTACCTTGCAGTTACACTGGCAGATCACCAGTTTTCATACCAGGGTCTTAGCACTACTATTATTTTAACTGTTCTTTGGATACTTACTTCTGTTATAATAAGACGCCGTTTTTTCTATGCAGATCCGGTGTTGTTGCCGTTAGCAGTATTTTTAGCTTCTATTGGGTTAACACTTATCTTAAGGCTACGCCCAGACTTATTTATCCATCAAGCTATGTGGTTAGCTGCAGGATTACTCGCCTTTATCATTACCGTTCTTATTTTCCGGCAACCAGAGGATATTGCTAGGTATAAATATATTTGTGGAGTAACGGGCATTGTTTTGTTGTTGGTTACAATCGCGTTTGGCGTGGACATTGGTGGTAACAAAAACTGGATTATTTTAGGGCCGGTAAGGTTTCAACCTGCCGAGTTTGCCAAATTACTAATTATTATTTTTTTAGCTGCGTACTTGAGCGAGCGGCGTCAATTGTTAACATATGCTACCCGACATTACGGTCCGCTAACTTTGCCGCATCCGCGCTTCATCGCACCTCTCATAGCGTTATGGGCATTAACTATGGCTATGCTTATAGTTCAGCGGGATTTAGGATCTGCCTTACTGTATTTTGGTACTACAGTAATTATGGCCTATATGGCAAGTAGTAAGTGGGGATATATAACGTTGGCACTTGCCTTGTTTTTTACTGGCTCTGTTATCTGCTATTTCCTATTTCCACATGTGCAAGTTAGAATTGACATTTGGTTAAACCCCTGGGCAGATCCTACCGGACGTTCATACCAGATTGTCCAGTCACTGTTTGCATTAGGTTCTGGTGGACTACTAGGTAGCGGCTTAACTTTCGGTTATCCCAACATTATCCCGGAAGTACATACCGATTTCATTTTTGCAGCTATTGCTGAAGAGCTAGGACTGGTTGGCTCCAGTGCCGTAATCATTACTTATATTCTTATTGTTTATCGTGCATTTCGTACAGCACTTGCTTCGCAAATACCATTTACCATGTTATTAGCAAGTGGTTTAGGTGTGCTTACTGCATTGCAAGTTTTCATCATTATTGGCGGTGTTACTAAATTTTTACCGCTGACAGGCATAACGCTACCGCTTATAAGCTATGGAGGTAGCTCTATGGTCTCAAGCTTTATATTGCTGGGTATGTTATTTGCCATATCGGAGGCGACAAACACCCAATGAATAAAAATGATATTCCACATAAGGCAATACGCAAAAGTATTTACAAAGTAGGGCTGTTTTCAATTGGCTTACTTGTGTTGTTGCTTAGTTATGTAATATATCTTCAGATTTTTGAGAGCACCGCACTTGCTTTTCACCCGCTTAACCGGCGTACTGCAGAGGCAGCTCGCAAGGTGGAAAGGGGGCAAATCACAGATAAACATGGAGAAATTTTGGCTTTTAGTAAGCTCTCGCAGAGCGAATACCGGCGAGAATATCCGTATGATGCAGTCTTTGCCCATGTGGTGGGCTATGATAGCCTCAAATATGGTAAAACAGGCATCGAGGGTACTTTTGATGGGTATTTATCAGGACAAATTAATCCGGAAAAACGTTTAGGTGCAATCAGTCAATTGTTTTCAAGTAGTGCGGGCAATACGGTCGTGCTTACTGTCGATGCCCAGTTGCAACAAACAGCATACCAGGCTCTCGACAGCAAAAAGGGTGCAATTGTAGTCATGTCACCGAAGACAGGGGCAATCATGGCAATGGTCAGCCGCCCGAGTTTTGATCCGAATACTCTTAACACTACTTGGGAGAGCGTTTCACAAGCTACGAATAGTCCGCTCCTTAACCGGGCTGCGCAAGGATTGTATCCACCAGGATCGATCATTAAAGTAATGGTGGCCGAAGCGGCATTAGCCGAACGAATGGTAGACAAAAATCATCAATTTACCTGTAATGGATCTCTCAAAATTGGTCCTGACTATACATTGACAGAAGATAATAATAGGGCTCATGGCAAATTAGATTTGCAACAAGCGCTTGCCGTATCCTGTAACGTTACTTTCGGTCAGCTAGCACTTGATCTTGGCCGCCCCAAAATGGCCAAGTATTTTGAACGCTATGGGTTTACCCAAATGATCAAAGGGGATATTCAGGAAAATGCTAATAGCATTCCTGATTTTTCCCGGTTGAGTGATGGTGATTTGGCTCAAACCGGCATTGGACAAGGGAGTCTTCTGGTCACACCGCTCCGCATGGCCATGCTTGCGTCTACTTTTGCTAACAAGGGAAATATGATGAAACCATATTTACTGCAAAAAATTGTAGCACCAGATGGTACTATTGTAAGAGAAACCAAACCAGATGTCTGGTTATCACCAGCAGATAGCAAGTTGGCTAGTCAGATAGTCGATATGATGGTGACTGTAGTAGAAGAAGGTACTGGCAGTGCAGCTGCATTACGTGGCATACAGGTTGCCGGTAAAACAGGTACAGCAGAAAATCCGCATGGTGCTTCACATGCCTGGTTTATTGGCTTTGCACCAGCTGAGGATCCACAGGTTGCAGTAGCCATAATTGTCGAAAACGCGGGTTCAGGTGGTAAGGCAGCCGCACCAATTGCCCGACAAATTATATTGCAGGCATTACGTTAAGGAGGTGAATTAATGCTTAATCGCACACTTGATGATCGTTATACAATATTGGAACGAATTGGCGGCGGTGGTATGGCCGACGTATACCGCGCTCATGACAAACTGTTAGACCGTTCAGTTGCAGTAAAGGTACTGCGTTCCCAATTCACTGATGATGAAGAGTTTATCAGTCGCTTCCGCCGGGAAGCACAGGCGGCAGCTAAGCTTTCTCACCCTAATATTGTTAACATTTATGACGTTGGTTTTGATGAACAAACTTATTATATAATTATGGAATACATTTCCGGCGAAACTCTTAAAGATAAAATTGACAGGGAAGCACCCTTGCCGGTAGAAACTGCGGTACATATTGCTATGGAAATAGCAGAAGCACTTGAACACGCGCACCAAAATAATTTAGTGCATTGTGATATCAAACCGCACAACATTCTTATTACTCGTTCGGGGCGAGTCAAAGTAACTGACTTTGGTATAGCCCGCGCTGTTACCTCGGCAACGATGACCAATTCGGGTACAATTATTGGTTCTGTACATTATTTTTCGCCAGAGCAGGCTAAAGGTACTTCTGTCGGCGCAAAATCCGACATCTATTCGTTAGGGGTTGTACTCTATGAAATGCTTTCAGGTCATGTGCCGTTTACCGGTGAATCACCAATCAGTATAGCCCTTAAGCATCTCCAAGAAGAACCTAAGCCACTGCGGGAATTAAATGCTTCGATACCGCCATTGATCGAGGCTATTGTTGTTAAAGCTATGCATAAGGAACCAGTTGCCAGATTCACTGAGATTGGAGAAATGATTGCTGATTTTAAATTAGCGCAAAATTATTTACGGGATGACCATACTCGCCGGTTATCTCACACTGATTTTCCTACCCAAATATTACCGCCGGTTTCGGAGAAAGCTGAACAGGCTAAATTAAGTCCTGCACGGCAATCGAATAATCATCCCGCATCTGTATTAAATGAGGCCAAAGTTTCCAAACCCTGGTTGTGGGGAATATTACTTATGGTGTTGCTCGGCTCAGCACTGGCGGCGTTTTTAGGCTTTGGTAAATTTTGGAGTCTCAATGAGATTACGGTACCGGACGTTGTAGGCAAGCAGGTAGATACTGCCCGAAATATTCTTATCAGCAACAACCTCAGAGTTTCTGTCTCAGATGCTTTTAGCGACAAAGTTCCGGCTGGACAGGTTATTTCTCAACAGCCGGAAGCAGGAACGACCGTCAAAGAACAACGAACAATAACCATCGTTGTCAGCAAAGGCGGTGAAATTACCGTGGTTCCAGATTTGCGTGGTCTCAGTCGCCGTGATGCTGAGTTGCAGATTAAAAACTCTGGTTTAAAACTAGGGCGTATTGACGAACAATTTGCGGAAGGTTCGCAGCCAGATACGGTTATTAACCAAAATCCCCGTCCACCAGCGCAAGTAGCCAAAGGCACAACTATTGATATTGTTATTAGCAAAGGAACTAGTCCTAAGAAAGTTTCGTTGCCGGATTTCCAAGGCTCGCTCTTAAGCACAGTAGCAACGCAACTGGAAAGCTTAAAACTCAAGCAAGGGAAAATAACAGAAACAGCAAACGACAAATATCCTCCAGGAACTATTGTAGGTCAAAATCCGCCGCCTGCTACAGAAGTAATGGAAGGCTCGACAGTGGATTTCTCTGTTGCCAAAGGAGTGCCAGGAGCAGTAAGGCGAGCGGTCGTCCAAGTAACCGTACCGGACGGACCAGCACGCCAAACCCTGCAAATTGTAGTAACTGACACCAATGGCCGTCGAATTGCTTATGAAGGCACACAC
This sequence comes from Bacillota bacterium, assembly GCA_023443285.1. Classification (GTDB taxonomy): domain Bacteria; phylum Bacillota; class Negativicutes; order Sporomusales; family Sporomusaceae; genus Sporomusa. The sequence goes on along the minus strand of JAEZVB010000050.1, from coordinate 63,008 downwards.
AAACCGGGTGAACGAATTGAAAAAACAGTGGAGGGCACCGGGCAGGTACGCGTTCAAGTTTATGTAAATGAGAAATTGCTGCAAGAGCAAACAATTTAACTATTTTGATTAGGAGGCCATGTGTGCAGAACGGTATTGTAGTAAAAGCCTATAATAGTTACTACTATATACAGTCAGGCAGCAAAATTGTTACTTGCAATTTGCGCGGTCGGTTTAAGAAAGGCCGATTTTCCCTTATCGTAGGGGATGAAGTGACCTATACACTAACCGGACCAGAAAAAGGCATTATTGAGGAGATACTGCCTAGACGTAGCATGCTAAAGCGTCCCATGGTTGCCAATATCGACCAGGTTGTTTTGACTTTTGCCGCTGTTAATCCTGACATTAATCCAGCTTTAATTGACCGATTTTTGGTAATTGCTGAATTCTCAGAGCTTGAGATAATTATATGTGTCAATAAAATCGATTTGGCGGATACTGATGCGCTGGCTAACGTCGTGGAGCGTTATGAACAAATTGGTTACAAGGTTCTCCGCGTAGCTGCTAAGTCAGGTGCAGGTATTGAGCAATTGCGCGCACAGCTACATGACAAAATTACCGTTTTTGCAGGCCCTTCAGGTGCTGGAAAATCTACCATACTTAATGCTGTTCAGCCTGGTCTTGCACTTACTACCGGTGAAGTCAGTCAGAAAATTGGTCGTGGTAAACATACCACAAGGTTTGCAGAGCTTTTGCCCTTTGCAGGTGGTGGTTTTGTCGTAGATACTCCGGGGTTCAGCTTTACTGAATTCTCTGATATGGAAGAAGCCCATCTAATGGATTACTTTCCGGAGATTTCACCCATAGCGCCTAACTGCAAATTCAATTCCTGTATTCACTATAAGGAACCTCAATGTGCAGTTAAACAGGCTGTAGCAAAAGGGCATATTCATGCAGAGCGATATCAGTCTTATCTTGAAATATTGAATGAAATTAGAGAAAGCAAGAAAGGATACTAAATAAATACTATGATTAAAGTCGCACCATCAATATTATCTGCTGATTTTTCGCAGTTGGCTAATGAGATCATTAAGATCGAGGAAGCTGGGGCTGATTGGGTTCATATTGATGTTATGGATGGGCATTTTGTGCCTAACCTGACATTTGGACCGCCGGTTGTCGCTGCTATTCGCAAAGTAACCAGATTACCGTTTGATGTTCACCTAATGGTTACAAATCCGCAGGATTTAATCGAACCCTTCGTACAGGCCGGAGCTGATATTATTACTGTTCATGCCGAAACTGCTCCTCATTTGCATCGCTTGATTCAAACTATTAAAGAGCACGGAAAACAGGCTGGTGTATCCTTAAACCCGTCTACGCCGTTAGCTGTAATTGAAGATGTACTTGAGGATGTAGATATGATTCTTATCATGAGTGTTAATCCAGGTTATGGCGGACAAAAGTTTATTCCGGGAGCCGTTGATAAAATCGCTCGTTTAAAGGCACAGCTTGACCAGCGTAGACTCACCGCTTACATTGAAGTGGACGGCGGAATAAATGCAAGTACTGCCCGGCAAGTAGTTGCAGCAGGTGCAAATGTTTTAGTGGCTGGATCGGCAGTATACGGAGCGCAAGATATGACGCAGGCAATAAGAGACATTCGAGGTCTTGCGTAAGCTTTTGATTTATGGTAACATATTGGTAGAAAGTTATTTTTTGAACAAAACTACATACGAAAGCCTTTGGGGCAAGGTGAAAAAGAGTAAAATCTTTTAATTCCTGACCGGCGGTATAGCCCGCGAGCCGTTTTTACGGTTGATCTGGTTTAAGTCCAGAGCCGACAGTATAGTCTGGATGGTAAAAGGCGTAAGGTCTGCCATATTGGCATTTCCCAACCACATTGCCTATTAAACTGTTGATAGCCCCAAAGCTAATCAACAGTTTTTTATATTATCAAAGTCTTTTCTTATATTTCCGATTCATTGGAGGATGCTCTATGAACGAATACTACATGCAACAGGCACTTACCATTGCGCAGTATGCAACAGGGCGAACTAGCCCCAATCCATTAGTGGGTGCCGTTATTGTAAAAGATGGTCACATTGTCGGCCAAGGCTGGCATCGTCAGGCCGGTACCCCGCATGCGGAAATTCATGCTTTAGCACAAGCCGGTGAATTAGCGCGAGGTGCGACAATATATGTAACCCTTGAACCATGCTCCCATTATGGCCGAACCGGGCCTTGTGCCGATGCTTTAATTAAAGCTGGCGTAAAAAAAGTTGTTGTCGCCATGACTGATCCTAACCCTGAGGTTGCCGGCAATGGCCTCGCGCGGCTTCGCACAGCCGGTATTGAGGTAGTTGAAGGAATACTAGCAGCTGAAGCCGCCAGGATCAATGAAGTATTTTTAAAATGGATTACCACTGGTATGCCGTTTGCTATTCTAAAGACGGCGATGTCGCTTGACGGTAAAATTGCCGCCTATACTGGACACTCGCAGTGGATAACGTGCTCAGATGCCCGCGAGTATGTACATAAACTTCGCAATATCTATGATGGTATATTGGTAGGTGTCGGCACAATACTTGCCGATAACCCCAAATTGACCACCCGTTTGCCGGAAGGCAGCCACAACCCGGTACGAATTATCGTAGATAGTATGGCACGCACACCTCTGGCGGCTAACGTAGTAACCGACAAGCAGGCACCAACCATTGTTGCCGTGGGTCAGGAGGCACCACCAGAGCGGGTGGAGGCACTACGTAACCTGGGGGTAGAGGTGTTAGTGCTTGAACAGACGCCACGCGGTGTTAATTTGCGTCAATTGTTCAAAGCTTTGGGAGAGCGCCGGATAACCAGTGTGTTTGTTGAAGGCGGTGCGACTATCAATGCATCGCTCTTCGCAGATAATCTAATTGACAAGGTCTACTGTTTTGTAGCTCCCAAAATACTTGGTGGTAAAGCTGCTCCTAGTCCGGTTGGTGGCATAGGTGTAGAAAGAGTAGATCAAGCTATATTGATGGAGGATATCATGACACAATCCATCGGTACAGACATATTAATAAGTGGTTATATAACCGGACGGGAGGGACGAGATGTTTACCGGGCTTGTGGAGGAATTGGGGAAAATTAAGCAAATTGTGCGAGGGGCTAAATCAGTTCGTCTCTCGGTTTTTGGCAGTAAGGTACTTGCTGATGTTAAAATAGGTGACAGTATTGCCGTAAACGGTACCTGCCTGACAGTAGTTGAGTTTAGTAAGGACTGGTTTACTGCTGATGTTATGCCTGAGACGGTCGACCGAACGGCATTGGCTGGTCTCAAAGCGGGTGATACAGTAAACCTTGAACGCACGCTCCGAGTAGGAGATCGTTTGGGCGGCCATATTGTTAGTGGTCATATAGATGGAGTAGGAACCATTCTGGCCAAAGAACAAAATGATAATGCCGTTATTGTCCGTATTGGGGCTGGCGCGGAAGTTATGCGCTACGTCATAACCAAAGGATCTATCGCTATAGATGGTACAAGCCTCACCGTTGTAGATTATGGTGACAACTGGTTTACCGTATCGCTTATTCCGCATACGGCAGCCATGACCACAGTAGGATTGAAAGCAATTGGCGAACCTGTCAATCTGGAAGCAGATGTCATCGGTAAGTACGTGGAAAAGTTGCTGGGATTGCAACAAACCACCAAGCCAACCGAAAAAATAACGCTAGGATTTCTCGAACAGCATGGATTTACTTTATAAGGCTTTTGCTATAATGGCATTGGCACACGAAACGGAGGAATTTACATGAAATTCAATACCATTGAAGAAGCTATTGTAGATGTAAAGAATGGAAAAATGATTGTCGTCATTGATGATGAAGATCGGGAAAATGAAGGTGATTTATTAGTTGCAGCCGAAAAAGCTACACCTGAAGTCATCAATTTTATGGCAACTCATGCGCGAGGTCTTATTTGCATGCCGGTTATTGGCAGTAGACTGGATGAACTTGGTATCGGGCAAATGGTACTAGAGAATACAGATAATCATGGTACAGCCTTTACGGTATCGGTTGATGCAAAAACTACAACTACCGGTATATCAGCGTACGAACGGGCTATGACAATCCAGACAATGTTAGATAAAAAAACCGTAGCAAGTGACCTTAGGCGTCCTGGACATATTTTTCCGCTCAGATATTGTGAGGGTGGTGTGCTTAGACGTACCGGACATACCGAAGCATCTGTCGATTTTGCAAAACTGGCCGGGTTATATCCTGCCGGTGTCATCTGTGAAATTATGAATGAAGATGGCACTATGGCCAGGACACCGGAGTTAATGGAGTTTGTAAAAAAACACGACTTAAAGATTGTCACAATTGCCGATTTGATAAAGTATCGTAAAAAGCACGAACGGTTTGTCACTAGGGCGGCCGAAACTAACCTTCCAACGAAGTATGGCAACTTCAGACTGATCGCCTACGAAAGCCAGCTTGATAACCAGTGCCATATCGCTTTAGTCAAAGGGGATGTGGCCAACAATCCAAATGTGCTGGTCAGAGTCCATTCAGAATGTTTGACAGGCGATGTGTTAGGTTCACTACGCTGTGATTGTGGAGATCAATTGGCACATGCCTTACGGTGTATTGAGAAAGAAGGCTGCGGGGTGCTGCTTTATATGCGTCAGGAAGGCAGGGGCATTGGGCTGGCTAATAAAATCCGGGCTTATGCGCTTCAGGACAAGGGCAAAGACACTGTTGAAGCCAATGAGTTGTTAGGCTTTGCTCCTGATCTCAGGGATTATGGTATTGGTGCGCAAATTCTTGCAGACCTGGGTTTAACCAGTATTCGTCTGCTTACTAATAATCCTCGCAAGCGAGTAGGGCTTGAAGGCTATGGCTTAACTATTAGCGAACGGGTGCCACTCGAAATAATGGCTAATAAATTCAACAATCGTTATTTGTCGGCAAAAAAATCTAAACTTGGACATCTTTTGAAACAATATGAGGAGGCGAAGAACTAATGGAAACAATTAAAACATATGAAGGAATTTTAGTCGCTGAGGGGTTAAAATTTGGTATTGTTATTGCCCGGTTTAATGAATTTATTACGAGCAAACTGCTTGGAGGCACAATAGACGCGCTAAAGCGCCATGGTGCAACCATAGACAATGTGGAAATTGCCTGGGTGCCAGGTGCTTTTGAAATTCCGCTTGCTGCAAAAAAAATGGCCGCAAGCAAAAAATATGACGCTATTATTTGCCTTGGGACTGTTATCAGAGGCAGCACCAGTCATTATGACTATGTCTGTGCCGAAGTTTCCAAAGGGGTAGCACATGTCGGTTTAGAAAGCGGTATTCCCACTATGTTTGGCGTACTTACCACCGATACCATTGAGCAAGCTATTGAGCGCGCCGGCACCAAGGCTGGCAATAAAGGCTTTGATGCTGCCGTTTCCGCTATTGAAATGGCTAATCTGCTCAAGGGATTATAATTCCGGGGAGGGGTACTATGAAAATAGGCATAATCAGTGATACTCACGGATGTCTAGAAACCTGGAATAAAGTATTTGCTGCGTATTTTCACGATGCCGACCTAATCATTCATGCCGGAGATGTGCTTTATCACGGTCCGCGTAATGTTATTCCGGCAGAATATAATCCTAAACAACTGGCAGAGGTTCTTAATAACTGTCCGGTTCCTATTGTAACCGCCTGTGGCAACTGTGATGCTGAAGTCGATGGTATGGTTCTCAATTTGCCGATACAATCGCCCTATACTTATGTAATGTTTAATGGCTTACGAATTGTTGTTACTCACGGCCATAACCTTATTGAAGAAGCAAAACATGAACTGGCACAGCGAATGAAAGCCGATATTTTCATTACCGGTCATACCCATATTGCCGCCATGGAAAAGCATAATGGAATTATCTATGTAAACCCAGGCTCACCTGGCATGACTAAACGACAGGACGGTTTTGGTACCATTGCTTGGATAAAGGACAACAAAGTTGAAATACTAGAAATAGCAACAGGCCAGCCACTTCAGTCTGAGGTTTTGGCCTAACATTCGGAGGTTACTATGCATGATCATCTTATCCGGGCGACAACGCCCGGAATTCGTGCCTTTGCGGCTGTTACCACTAACCTAGTGGAAGAAGCACGACGTAGGCATGAGTGTTTTCCACTTGCCACAGCTGCACTGGGGCGTACCATGACAGGTGCCTTGTTATTAGCAGCTAACTTAAAAACACAGGAAAGCCTGACTGTGAGAATATCTGGAGATGGTCCGCTAAAAGAGATAGTCACTGATGCCTACCCTGACGGCTCAGTACGCGGGTATGTCAGAAATCCCTTTGTCGATCTGCCTTTGAAGCAAGGTAAATGGGATGTCGGACAGGCAGTAGGCAAAGGGCACATTTATGTTACCCGCTTTGTCGGACTAAAGCAGCCCTTTACCGGAAGCGTTGAACTGGTTTCCGGTGAAATAGCAGAAGATATAACCCAGTACCTTACCGTATCTGAACAAACGCCGTCAAGCGTTGCCTTAGGCGTTTTGATCGCGCCTGATACAACCGTCGCGGCGGCAGGCGGGTTCTTTATTCAAGCACTGCCTGGCGCAGAAGAGGATGCAATCGAGCAGCTTGAAGCCAATCTGCAGCATTTGCCGCCGGTTTCCCAGATGATTAGTGAAGGCAAAGATGCCACTGGTATCCTAGAAACGGTATTTGCCGGACTGCCTATCAAAACCTATGATCCATTAGAGCTTTCATTTAACTGTCAATGTTCACGGCAGCGGGTAGAGAACATGCTAATTAGTCTTGGAGCTGACGAAATAAAAGCAATGATTGCTGAAGGACAAGCAGAAGTATGTTGTCATTTCTGCAGCGAAAAATACCAGTTTTCTTCAGCTGAGCTTGCAATTATTTTGCAAGAAATTGCTACAAATTAAGAAAATAGACTAAACAAAAAACCAGCGGGTATAAGCACCGCTGGTTTTTTGGGATAATAAAAAAGGACTTGATCTCAAGTCCTTAATTGCTCACATTAATTATACCGCGCGTTGGATTTTACCGGAACGCAGGCAACGGGTGCAAATATTAACCCGTTTAATTTCACCTTTAACTAATGCTTTAACTCTTTGTATATTAGGTTTCCAAGTGCGCTTGGTTTTAAGGTTGGAATGGCTGACATTGAAGCCCGAACGCTCACCTTTACCGCAAATCTCACATAAATTTGCCATCTATTTCCACCTCCTGTAGGATTTTATTCTCATGTAGTCAACATGACTATTTTAGCATAATTTAGTTATGATATGCAAGGGAAAATAAAATTTTCGTATGATATTTTCATAAATACCTTGCAATTAGTGTACATCAGCAGGAATTGAGCGTATTATATTGAAAATAGAAATAAGTAAATAAAGGGGGGCTTAACTATGATTACCAAAAGCACTCCGATAATTGATGCACTGCGTTCACATCCGCAGGCTCGCAAAATTTTCATGAAATATGGTATGGGTTGCATTGGCTGCATGGGTTCAATGACGGAAACTATAGAAAATGGTGCCTACATGCATGATATTGATATTGAAGCTTTACTTGCAGAGTTAAATGATTTGCTAGTGGAAACCAATAAATCGTAAGGTGATTCTCATTCAAAATATTCTATCGAACCAAATTCAATATTTAAAAGGCGTAGGACCGGCCAATGCTGCTAAATTTAACAGACTGGGGATTGTTACTATTGGTCAGCTTCTAAGCCATTATCCGCGCCGATACGAAGACCGAAGTTCGCTTAAACTGATTGCGGAGTTGACTGAAGGCTTATATGAAAGCTTCCGGGCGGTAGTCATTACTATTAACGAACAAAGATCGCAGCGTGGTCTTAAAATACTCAAAATGATCGTCCGTGACTCTTCTGGTATCGTTCAGCTTACCTGGTTCAATCAATCTTATATTAAAAACAGATACAAACTTGGGATGGAGCTTATTATATCAGGAAAAATTCAGCGTCGCCAGTCTATTCTTGAAATAAATAAACCAGATATTGAGCTAGCTTCTGAATATACTGCTGGTGCTGGCCACATTATTCCTGTTTATCCTACTATCGATGATCTGCCGCAATGGCGCCTGCGCTCTCTTACCCTGCAAGCGGTGGAGTTTTTTCAAAATTCGTTATCGTCTGTGGTTGTTGAAACTCTTCCTGACAATATAGTAGTTAAACATAATCTTATGACTCGCCAAAAGGCAGTAGTCAATATTCACTTTCCTGCAAGTATGGAGATTCTGTCTGAAGCGCGGCGCCGCTTAGTGTTTGAAGAACTGTATTTGTTGCAATGTGGCTTGGCTTATTTGAAGCAAAAAACTAAAAGTAGTTCTAAAGGCATTAAACATGCACCTGACGGCTTGCTAGTGTCCAAAGTTGAAAAAAGCCTGCCATTTGCGTTGACTAATGACCAATTGAAAACATTACAAGAAATAAAAGCCGATATGGAAGATACTACCCCAATGCAGCGGTTGGTTCAAGGGGATGTCGGCTCAGGAAAAACAGTTATTGCCGCGATTGCTCTGACTAAAACAGTAGACAGCGGTTACCAGGGCGCAATGATGGCGCCAACTGAGATATTAGCCGAACAACACTATCACACCTTGGCTCAATTACTATCGCCGCAGGGTATTCGATTGACCATACTGACAGGGAAACAGACAAGGCGTGCCCGGGATAAAATTTTACGCCATTTTAAGGAAGGCTTAATTGATGTGGTTGTCGGTACCCATGCGCTTATTCAAGATGATGTTGAATTTGCGCAGCTAGGTCTGGTGGTTACTGATGAACAGCATCGGTTTGGTGTGCGCCAGCGTGCGAAGCTGGAAGGCAAAGGCAACCAACCAGATGTGCTTATTATGACCGCAACACCTATCCCGAGGACTATGGCGCTTACTGTATATGGCGACCTGGATGTATCCGTTATCCATGAACTGCCGCCTGGACGGCAGCCAATTGCTACCTACTCACGGGGAAAAAGCCGCCGGGAAAAGGTGTACCTATTTGCACTCGAACAAATCAAGGCCGGACGGCAGGTATATATCGTGTGTCCGCTGGTGGATGAATCAGATAAAGTAGAGGCTCAGTCGGCAGTAAAAATTCATGAAGAGCTTTCAGCAACTTATTTTAAAAACATTGCTTGCGGTTTGTTACATGGCAAAATGAAAGCCCAGGAAAAAGAGGCTGTCATGGCGGCTTTTTCCTGCGGCGAAATTAATGCACTTGTTGCCACAACTGTAATTGAAGTAGGGGTTAATGTGCCCAATGCGACAGTTATGATTATCGAAGGAGCTGACCGTTTCGGTTTGGCACAACTCCACCAGTTGCGTGGCCGAGTTGGCCGGGGAGAGCATAAATCCTATTGTATTTTATTATCTGACAGTACTAATGAAGAAACTCTTGAGCGTCTTAAGATTATGACGCAGGTAAATGATGGGTTTGTACTTGCTGAAAAGGATCTGCTGCTACGCGGACCGGGACAGTTCTTTGGCACCAATCAACATGGCTTGCCTGATTTAAGGATTGCTGATATTGTAAGAGATACAGACATATTGCTGGAAGCCAGACGTGCCGCGCAAGAGACGGTATGCTCTTCTTCTTATTTAGACAAGGTCTGGAAAACACTGCAAGAGTGGTTTGGAGAAAAATTTAATATGATATTTTGCCGATAGACAAAAAAAGGGACGACCCGAAGGCCGTCAATTATGGGAGAGGAGAAAATTTACATTCATAATATTGGCATTCTAGACAGTATTTATACATGGTTTCACTAAAACTTTTTAAAAAATTTCTTATTTTTTTTAGCACCTCGCGCACACTAAAGACAAATAGTCGTGAGGAGTGGTGGAAAAATGGGGAATTACACACAAAAGCAGCTTAGCAGTATTGCCGAAGAATGTCAGGAGTTTGAACATATTATTAATGCTATGGGATATGGATATTCGCTTCTTAACGTGTCAGATAAAGATTTTAGGCGACGTTGCACGGACTGCACCAATTGGTTAGGTGGCTCTTGCACGATCTTCCAAAAAGAAATCTCTCAGTGGGAATAGACATTAACAGCGCTGCCATACAGCGCTGTTTTTAGAGAACAGGATGGTATTAATGAACAAATTAATTGGCTGGTTTGCTATTGCAGCAATAATCGGATTTACCTACATGTGGCAACCCGAATTTTTTCACCATGCATATGGAATTATTGAGAAAGGTGATATTGCCGCACTAGCAGAGTATCTTCGCTCTTTTGGCGCTAGCTCTATTTTTGTCACAATTAGTTTATTTGTTGTTATGACCTTTACAATTGTTTTTCCGTTTATGATTTTATCAGGAGCAGCAGGTATTGTTTTTGGACTTTTCTGGGGCACAATGATATCCTGGGCTGGCGAAGTTATTGGCGCTGTCGTTATGTTTGTATTTGCCCGGTATTTCTTTAGACATACTGTTGAAGGCTGGATTACTAAAAGCCGGTATTTAAAACAGGTTGATGATTATAGTGCTGAAAATGGATTTAAAGCATTATTGATAGCCAGACTATTGCCGCTGGCACCGTCTGGTATAATTACAGCCGTTGCCGCCATTAGCCGAATGTCATTTAAGGATTTTTGGTGGGCAACTTTATTGGGTAAATTACCACCAGTTATTATTAAAGTTCTCCTTGGTCATGACATTGTTTTTGCTGGCGAGAACATGGGGCGGCTAATATTTATTACCTTGCTCGTGGTACTTATTTATATTGTTCTCTGGTGGCGGAGAAGAAGAAAATAGCCAGCGATTTCCACCACGGCTGCGAGGAATGAATTTGCTAAGTTTTTCCCAGATTTCATCTGCCATATCTCTACGGAGTTTAGTGTAAGTAGCCAGGGTCTGGCGCTCTGTTTCATCTGGTAGCCATTCCTTGGGGATTTCTTGCACAATGCTGTCAATCTGCTCATTGCTAATCTTTTTTACTATCTCGATATAGGGAATAAAATCTTGAGCTGAAAGAATGTCTTTAAGCAAGTTGCGATAATGCTGGTAATAATAGATCTTTATTTTTGTTCCAAGTTTCTGAAGGGAATCTATGTCCCAACGACTAGATCGAAACAGATGGGAATTATCTATGGCATAAACTGTATAGTGCTCATCTTCAAGTCTGAGTAGGAGATTTTTTTGATTTTTAGCTCGATCTGCATTGTGAAATATATGATCAAATAATAGTACACCTGCCATTGCCGATACATTGCTGGCTTTCGATAATCTATCTTTCCCAACATATTCTGCACGCTCTAAATACAGAGAAGCAAAATATCGTCCGGGCGCCAAACCTAAATCCAGAAGGCAGGGGTTTTTATTCACTAGCCGCTCATTTATTTCAATGACATCGCTTGGGGGAAAACATAAACCCATGATTGTACCTAACTTAGCTGCTAATAATTCACTGACTAATACCTTTGAGCGAAGCTGATTGTTTTGGAATTTTACTACATAGGTATTTCCATCACAAGCACGAAAGAACTGGGGCAAAGTAACACCGACTCCCACTTCTCCTAAATATTCGACAGCCAGTAGCATGTTGGCGAACCTCCCCGAAAAATAGTTTCCAGTATAAAAGACCCGGTAAAAAAATTCACCGAGTCTTTTACCCTAACATTAGCATGGTATTTGTCAGCTTTTTACTTTACCGATGGTGCGAACAACAACTTTCCGCAGAACGGGATACTGAGGTTATGGCTTCAAGATTAATTACTGCTGTACTTACTACATCATCAGAAATTCCCGAGGAGGTAGCTGGGCCAAAAATTTCATCGACAGAGATAAACGCCAGTTCATCGTCAACATTGCCTAGCGTTCCTTGGAATATGAAACCACCAAGCGTGGTAATAACTACTTCGTCACCAATCATACGTCTTAAAACACAAATCAAGGTATGACTTTCTTGGCGCTCGCTTTCTTCGGTTCTTTGCGTTTCTTGCGCGGCGTCACCAATAAGTCCAGGACCATTGTCAAATGGACTGGTCTTTACGCCGGTAGCCTTTGCAATGATTTGCCACAAATCAACCTGCAGGAACCGTACATCCACAACCTCGCCACCAGGAGAAAGGATCTCAACATTAGATTCAGCTTCGATGGCCGGCGACAGATAGGCTACACGGCAGTCTTCAATTTTTTGTAGGTTTCCAAAGTAAACTATACCGTCAAAACCGAACAATAATACGTCTGTGTTTAACTCATGCTCGAGTTCCCTAATTAAGCATTCGTTGCGGAGTTCTTTGAATATGCTCATAAGTATAGACCCCCTTTAATATCTAATAAACAGGTATGTTACTATACTGTATGAAAAGTAGCAGAAAAGTGTTACTCGCGAAGCTTTTTATGTCAGTCTAAAAAGAGTTTCTATTGGCAGGAATTTAACTTAAAAATAAAGAAAATACTATATAGAAATCAAAACTGCTTAGGGGGAGGTGAACCAAATGCCAATCGTACAAATTGACTTAGTGGAGGGTCGTTCTTTAGAACAAAAGCGTGAGATGGTTAAAAGAGTAACCGAAGCCATTGTTGATACCGCCAAGTGCCCTAAAGAGGCTGTAACTATTGTACTTAGAGAAGCTCCTGCTCAGCATATTGCCAAAGCAGGTGTATTGATGTCTGATAAATAAATTATTAGGCCATTTCGTTTACGAAATGGCCTAATCTTTAAAAAGGTGGTGCCCGAGAATGCTGCCTATACAATTCGCTATTGAAATTGAAACAGCTATCATTAATCAAGTGGCCAAGCTAGATGCGCCAGCGGACATTGCATCGTTAATTACGCTTATTGAGCAAAGCCAGAAAGCGTTGCTGGAGCTATTAGCAGTGGCTAACACAGTAAATATTGATATTGCTGCTTATCCGCAGGTGAATGAGTCCGAGTTGCTAGGTTCAGATACCGTATGGCAGCAACTTACCTTATCCAAGGAGGTTACTAACGCCAGCTTACAGGTGTTAATAACTCTTTGGCAGCTTTCCATAGAAATCGATAAAACAGCCCAATTTTATCAGCAGGCGGCTACTAACAGTGCTCATCCCCAAAGTCGGCTGTTTTTTAATTCACTTAGTCATGTGAAAAGAATCTTACTTCGACGATTAAATAGTATTATCCAAATTTACTGCAATTACTATTGGGGGGAACTTGGTTTTGCACCCTTCATGTTGGGAAAAGACTAGCCCTCCCGAAAAACTACGCCCTTGCCTCCTGACGGGTAGTCAAATAGGATGTTGTCAAACTTGCAGACCAGCCGGCAGGCGCCGCACTCAATACATTGCTTATAATAAACCATTATGGGACTGTCAATTTGGCAGTCCCATTTGAATACGCCGGTAGGGCAGAGGGTTAGGCAATGTTTTTCCTTGCACTCAGTGCAATGCTCCTGGTTTTGTATGGTAACATGCTGTGTGTTGTCATCAGGATCAAAATATATAAGAGAAATTTTATACTGTAATTGCATTTAGCGAATCACCTTCCAGGTTTTCCAGACGTCAGATACTATTTTGAATAAGGGCTGCATGCTTGTTAATTTTGTATATACCATCCGCCGTTTTGCACGTTTGGGCATGGTATATACTCGTGATATCTGATAAGCTGTTTCGTTAGCCATGCGGGAATAGAGATCAAAAGCATAGGGTAGGTCAAGCATTAGCTTGGCAGCACCGGCATTAGCTTTCAAATCCTGGATAATGAAGCTTTCTTGTAAAAGTTCTGTATATAATGAAAGCTTTCGAACCGAATAGTCTCGGCTGATTTTGGCGGCATAACCGGCCTTAGCTGCGTAAAAGCCTGACCACATGGCCAGGTTTATACCATGGGTACCATTAACCAAGGATCCGGCATCGCCAACAATCATCAAGCCGGGGTGAACCAATGGGGGAATAGCATGATAACCTCCTTCTGGAATTACCGATCCGCCATATTCGATCGTTTCGCCCCCCGCAATCAGTTGTCTGATGTGAGGGTGTTTTTTTATGCGCTCTAATAAATCGTTAGGATTGAATCCTGCTAGGGAAAAGCTAGTTATTGCCATACCTACACTGATATTGATGCTATCTTTGAAAGTATGTATGGAGCCAGTGCCGTTAAAACCAGCAGTAGGATAACCAATTAACCCGATGATTGTTCCCTCACCTGGCGAAAGATTAAATCGCTCTTCAATTAGCCTGGAAGGCAAGGCAATAGTCTCTTTTACATAGAGGGATATATTGGCCGGGTCTACTCTTGTTGCCAGGCCTGAACGTTCAGCCAGTAAAGAATTAGCGCCATCTGCCAAAATAATGATATCTGCTAAAAAAGTTTTGTTATCAGAGTTTAGCGTTACTACCCCTGAAGCTAGACCTGCATCATTAAATAGGACTTGGTTTACCGTATGGCTATAAAGCACTTGCGCGCCGGCTTTGGTTGCTTTATCTGCCAGCCACTGATAGAGCTTAGTACGCTTGACGGAAAAGCGGTTGTAGGGTGCAGCAGCAAGGCGGGCGCTCTGAAACCGGGTAGATAAAACAGAATCCTCAGTCATCAGCCAATAGGCTTGATCAGTAATCAAGCGTTCACACTGGCATTCTTCCCAAAAGTTGGGGAAAAGTTTATGGGTATGCTCAGCCATAATACTGGCACCCCCGCAGCTTTTAGCCCCAGGATAAGGGCCGCGTTCGATAACAAGCACGTTAAGACCGTCGCGAGCCAGAAAATATGCGGTTGTTAGCCCAGCAGGCCCGGCACCGACAACAATAACGTCATATTTTCTTTCGGTGGCTTCCGTATCTTGAGGCTGTGATTGGAAGATTTTGTGCGGTTTTTTAGCCTTGCACCAATGTTTTACCATATACTCACCCAGCTTTAGTTTATGCTTTTGTGAAATTTCTATTTATGGATACGTATCGACAAGCAATCTCAAGGATACAGTACTTAATAATGAGTATCTATCAATAATTCCTTCTAGCGGAGTTTGCGTAAAATATAACTATCCTGTATCATGTGACCATGCCGAATTTCCTAGCAAAAAAGGAAAGCGGGGGAACCATTTCTGGGGTGAATCCGCATTTGCGGTAGGGATTTCCCTTTGTCCCGAACCCGTCAGCTAACCTCGCAGGCCGTAGAAAGGGGTGTTTTCTATGAAAAACATCAAAAAAATCTTTGCCAGTACTGTTACAATGGCAGTATTACTGGTTGCCAGCTGGACACCGGTAGTTTTTGCCGGGCTCGGCGATCAGACTCTGAAAGTAGGTATGGAAGGCCAAGACGTTTATGAAATGCAAGCAAAGCTTATTGATTTAGGGTATAGTAACTTGACTGTGGATGGTATTTTTGGTGAAACTACCGAACAGGCGATAATAAGCTTTCAGCAAGCAAATAATCTTATCGCCGATGGGGTTGCCGGACATGAAACTTTACAAAGCCTACAAGGTGGCCGTAAAATGGAAACCTCGCGTGGTAAAGGACCAGGACGTTACAAAGCCGCACTAGATATAAAGGCTACTGCCTATGCACCCGGGCCACATGATAATGGACAATGGGGCAATCTAACCCACATGGGTACTCAGGTGCGCCCTGGGGTGATTGCTGTTGATCCCAATGTTATTCCGCTTGGTTCAAGGGTATATATTGAATTTGCTGATGGTAATAGCATGTACGGTGTTGCCGAGGACACTGGCGGCGCAATTAAGGGAAACCGTATTGATATTGCAATGCACTCGGTCGATAAAGCTTATGATTTCGGTGTCCAAAACGTAAAAGTATATGTTCTTAATTAGAAGTAATGCCTGGTAATTTTGCCAGGCATTATATTTTTTTTGTATTATTTTTCTTAATTACATAGAAAGTTGTAGATTTGGTAAGTTTATTTATGTTATTATATTGGGAAATACTTATTACGATCATGTTTCACGAAAGGAGTTTGTTAATGTTTGACAATAAATTTGGCCCAGAAGGCTTAACCTTTGATGATGTACTGCTTGTACCTGCTAAATCAGACGTTTTGCCTAGAGATGTTGAAGTATCTACCTACTTAACCAAAAACATTAAGCTCAATATTCCTATCATTAGCTCCGGAATGGATACTGTTACCGAGGCTCGAATGGCAATTGCCATGGCACGTGAGGGCGGGGTAGGAGTAATCCATAAGAATATGCCTATTGACCGGCAGGCTAACGAGATTGATAAAGTCAAGCGTTCTGAACATGGCATCATTGTTGATCCGATATTCTTATCACCCAGCAACATCTTGCAAGATGCACATGATCTTATGGAGAAATACCATATATCAGGGGTACCTGTAACTGATAGTGGTAAACTGGTAGGTATCTTGACCAATCGTGATTTGCGCTTTGAAACTGATTTAAGCCGCAAAATCCGCGACTGTATGACCAGAGAACACTTGATTACTGCGCCTGTCGGTACTTCACTGACAGAAGCCAAGGAAATCTTACGAGAGCATAGAATTGAAAAGTTGCCGCTTTTAGATAGTGATGGCAACTTAAAAGGTCTTATTACTATAAAAGATATTGAGAAAGCGCAGAAGTATCCAAACTCTGCCAAGGATGCTAAAGGGCGTTTAGTGGTAGCAGCTGCTGTAGGTGTAGGCGCAGATATGATGGAACGGGTTGAGGCCATTGTAGGCGCGAAGGTTGATGTTATTGTTGTTGATACTGCGCACGGTCACTCCCAAGGTGTGCTTGAATCTGTACGCAAAATTAAAAATGCGTTTCCCCATGTAGATCTTATTGCTGGTAATGTTGCCACTGCCGAAGCAACCCGTGCTTTAATAGAATCAGGGGCTGATGCTGTTAAAGTCGGCATTGGACCAGGTTCCATCTGTACTACCCGGGTAATTGCCGGGATTGGTGTACCCCAGATTACGGCCATCTATAATTGTGCAAAAGCAGCTCGTGAATATAATGTACCTGTTATTGCCGATGGCGGTATCAAATACTCTGGTGATGTAGCTAAGGCAATTGCTGCCGGTGCTCAGATTGTAATGATTGGTAATTTGCTTGCCGGGACAGAAGAAAGTCCCGGAGAAACCATAATTTATCAGGGACGCAGCTATAAAGTATACCGCGGTATGGGATCATTGGGTGCCATGGCTGAAGGCAGTAAAGACCGCTACTTCCAGGAGAACATGGACAAATTGGTGCCGGAAGGAATTGAAGGCAGGGTGCCTTATAAGGGATCGGTCGCTGATACTGTTTTTCAATTAATTGGCGGTTTGCGCGCCGGTATGGGTTACTGTGGTGTTCGTAATATCCAGGAGCTCATCACCAATACCCAATTTATTAGGATTACTGGTGCTGGTCTCAGAGAAAGCCATCCGCATGATATCAGCATAACCAAAGAAGCCCCGAACTATAGTGGCTGATAACAATACTAAACAAAAAATGCTTTGGACATTTGTCCAAAGCATTTTTCCGATTTACCAAGGTGAGGGTGTTTCAAAATTAACTACTCGAAACTCAAAATGGCGATCTTTATAATATTTTATAATCTCAGGTAAAGCCT
Source organism: Bacillota bacterium (assembly GCA_023443285.1). Classification (GTDB taxonomy): domain Bacteria; phylum Bacillota; class Negativicutes; order Sporomusales; family Sporomusaceae; genus Sporomusa. The sequence goes on along the minus strand of JAEZVB010000050.1, from coordinate 45,488 downwards.
TTACTGTTTCAGCATGGCCCCGGCCATCATGCATAAGTAAAGTCGCATGACTCCATAAATGCTTGTTTTCCATTTGGGAAACAATATTATTTACTATTCCGTTAGCCTTGGCACTAGATGCATCTCCTGAACTAACATTCCAGCCCACTTCTGTGTAGCCTAATTTCTTTAGATTATCCCAGTAGTCTTTAGTAAAACTGCCGGCCGAACCACCGGGCGCACGGGAGATACGTGGTCGTACGCCAATTACCTTTTTAATTATTTCATCAGTATGACGAAGCTGGGAAAAATAACTGTTGGGAGATTGATAAAGTTCACGGTACACATGATTGTAAGAATGATTGCCAATGGCATGGCCATCTTGATAAATTTGACGTAGAATCTCAGGATACTTTTCAATCTGATTTCCTACAACAAAGAAAGTTGCTTTAATCTCATGCTTTTTCAACAGAGCAAGAACAGCAGGCGTGTTTTCAGGTTCTGGACCATCATCAAAAGTAAGGTAGACAACCTTTTCTGCGTAATAGGGACTTATTTTCGGTACTTCTAATGTTAATCCCTGGGTTTGCCGTTCGGCTACGGTAAATATGTCATACACCGGCTTTGCCGGGATGGGGGGATTATCTGGATTTTCATTCATATAATAAGCGTCCATTACGTTGCTAGGTATGGTATACATGCTTTCGGGTTTAGGTTGAGTATCTTCCAGATCCGTTGGAGCACCGGATACTGGGACAGGCGAGTTGAGTTTTGGGAAAGCAAGTAGAACCAGTGGTGATGATACTAATAACGTAAGGCAAATAGCACATAAACCACAAACTGCTTGAAAGATTCTCGATTTATGTTTCATTTATAGCTCCTGTTTAGAATAATTTAAATTACTATGTCTATTTTTCGTATATTCTCTATAATACGTGCGATTCCTGCATGTAAAGTAAGGAAGCTTGGGGATACTATTGCTAAGAGGAGTGTATGTCATGAAAATAACTTGCATTCGAATTAGCATAATTTTTCTTATATTAGTAATGACCGTTAATACCTGCTTTGCTTTTTGGGGAATGCCGGGAATCGACAGTCTGAATGACTTGAATTTAGTGTCTGCTACTCAGGTTTTTGACATAAACGGTCAGCTGATTTCAAAATTATTTGAAGAAAATCGGATAGTAGTAAATATTAACAGTATATCACCTTATGTTCAGCAAGCCATTATCGCCAACGAAGACACGCGTTTTTATAAACATTTCGGCGTAGATCCTATCGGGATTGTGCGTGCTGTCGTGGTCAATATCCGCCGTGGTAGTTTGGTAGAAGGCGGTAGTACTATCACCCAGCAATTGGCTAAAAACCTATTTCTTACACAAGAGCGAACCTTTATCCGGAAAGTGAAAGAAGCAATACTGGCGTTAGTTATTGATTATAGGTTTTCAAAGCAAGAAATTCTACAGGCATACTTAAACCAGGTATATTTCGGCGAAGGAGCTTATGGCGTGGAAGCTGCCTCACAAATGTACTTTGGCAAACATGCCAAAGAATTGACTTTATCCGAAAGCGCTCTATTAGCGGGATTGCCGCGGGGACCCAATATTTATTCGCCTTATATTGATAGGAAGGCAGCTATGGAACGCCGAGCCATGGTGCTAAGTAACATGGTTAAAGAGGGATATATTTCTGAAAGTGTAGCCGATCGTGCGATGCTTGAGCCCATTATGCTTGCCGGCAAAAAAAAGCGAGTGGTACAAGCCTCTTATTTTCTCGATTATGTTGCTAAGGAATTAGTTGGCCGATATGGGGCAGACAGAGTCTATAAAGGTGGATTGAAGGTCTATACGACACTTGATATTAAGCAGCAACAAGCAGCCGAGGCGGTATTGCTGGAAATGCAGGGAGCCGTACTGGCGCTTGATCCCAAAACAGGATATGTGAAAGCAATGGTCGGCGGGCGCAACTATGAAGAAAGCCAAATCAACCGGGTATTTGAGGAAGTTAGGCAGCCAGGATCGGCCTTCAAACCATTTCTATATGCTACCGCACTTAATCAGGGTCTTACGGCTAACGCAATTATCGTTGATGAACCAATTAATATAAATGGCTATTCGCCCGTTAACTATGATAAGAAATACCGTGGTCCTATAACCATGAAAAAAGCGCTACGTTGGTCGGTCAATGTGGCGGCCGTCAAGCTGGGGCAGCAAATAGGCATTGACCAGGTTCTCAATCTTGCGAAAGCTATGGGTATTACGACACTGACGCCGGAAGATAACAATCTGGCAACAGCTTTGGGCGGATTAACACAGGGAGTGAATTTGTGGGAATTAACAACGGCGTATACGGCCTTTGCCAATAGCGGCATACTGTCGAAGCCGATGGTAATAGTAAAGGTACTTGATGAAAATAATCAGGTGCTTGAAGAAGGCAGAATAGAGCAACAGTCGGTGCTTACTCCGGAAACGGCCTACATTTTAACCGATATGCTTAGAGGCGTACTGCAGGATGGGACAGCAACGCCAGCCAATCTTGGCCGTCCTGCTGCCGGCAAAACAGGTACTACTGATAATTATGAGACAGCCTGGTTTATTGGTTATACTCCCGATATTGTAGTTGGTATTTATATTGGTAATGACAGCCGTAAACCGGTGGGCATTTCCGGTACAGAAGTGTCAGCTTCCTGGGGGAAAATGGTGTCTAAAATAGTAACTGGTACACCACTTACCGATTTTACTATTCCTCCCAATATAGTAACTAGTGTTCCCATTTGTACAAATACGGGAAAGCTGGCAGACGGTGCCTGCAAAGAAATTGAATATAGCGCTTTTATTCGAGGTACGCAGCCGACGGCAGTACGTGGTAGGGTTACTCCTGACAAAAATCAGTCTGAGCCGCCCGAACAACAGCAGCAAAATAAGCAGCCTTTCTGGAAATGGCCTTGGTCAAGATTGCCGTCATTTTAAACTTGTGGTACAATGTGCTAGGATAGTTAATTTGATTGTAAGGAGTAAATAGTTTTCAGTGGGTATAAAAGCAACTGTTTTAAATGTTTCTATTGATAATGTAATCATGTCTGAGGCTGTGGCCAAATTAGAGCAGTTTATTGCAGAAAAAACGCCGCATTTAGTGGCTACCGCCAATGCCGAAATGGTTATGCTGGCTCAAAAAGACAGCGAACTGGCTGCTATTTTAGCCAACGCAGATTTAGTAGTACCAGATGGGGCTGGTGTAGTATGGGCGGCAAGACATCAAGGATATACTATGGTAGAGCGGGTAGCAGGTTATGATTTGGCGCAAAACCTTTTAGCGCAGGCTGCTGTAAAAGGATACCGGGTATTTTTGTTTGGCAGTCAGAGTGAAATTGTTGAAAAAGCCAAAACGGTGGCCATTGAACGTTACCCCGGCTTATGTATAATTGGGACAAGACATGGATTTTTTACTGCAGAGGATGAGCCTGCTATCATTCAAAAAATAAAAGCAGCCAAACCTGATATTTTGCTGGCGGCTCTAGGGGTTCCAAAGCAAGAAAAGTGGTTGGCTAAAAATTTAACAAAACTTAATGTCCCAGTATGTATGGGCGTTGGCGGTACCTTGGATGTAATGGCTGGCGCTGTTAAGCGTGCGCCGTTATGGATGCAGCGTACCAGTTTAGAATGGTTATTCCGGTTGCTTTGCCAGCCACAGCGAGCCATTAGAATGCTGGCTTTGCCCAAGTTTGCACTAAAAGTCATTCTAGGGAAAAAATATTAGACAAAGTAAATTAAGTATATTATACTGATATACTGAACTTGCTTTTTTGCTTGAAAACTACGAGGAGGTTTGTCGCAGGGAGGTGGATAGATGGTAAAAACTCCTATAGTAAAAGAGGGATACATATACATCGCTGTACTTGGACTGGTCACAATTATTGCTGCCTTAAATCTGGGGGTCCATTGGGCTATAATTCCTGGAGTATTGACAGCATTTGTTACTTTCTTTTTCCGCAATCCCAAACGCAATGTGCCTGATAATGATAACTTGATAATGTCGCCTGCTGATGGCAAAGTAATGGGCATTGCAGAGGTGTATGATGACCAGTTTTTAAATGATAAAGGCATAAAAGTTACTATTTTTTTGTCAGTTTTTGATGTGCATGTTAATCGTAGCCCAGTTCAAGGGGAAATTAAATATCAGCAGTATACTTGTGGTCGATTTAAACCTGCTTATAAAGAATCAGCTGGATGTGAAAACGAACGGCATGCTATCGGTTTGGAAAATAGCAAAATGCGCGTATTGGTTACGCAAATTGCCGGAATCTTGGCTCGGCGCATAGTTTCCTGGGTTACTTTAGGCACAGTCTTAAAGCAAGGGGAACGTTATGGCCTTATTAAATTTGGTTCTTGCACTGAACTTATTGTTCCAACAAACGTTGAAATTTTAGTAAAGAAGGGGGATCGAGTAAAAGGAGGAAAAACAGTAATAGGGAGGGTAATGGAAGAGTGAAAAACGCTATTCCTAATATAGTAACTGCAGTTAATTTAGTTCTAGGTATGTTTGCTATTGTTTTTGCGTTTCAAGGCGAGTTTTTTTCTGCAGCCTTGTTCGTTGTGGCCGCCATGGTAGCAGATGGTATGGACGGCCGGGTAGCCCGGTATTTTGGTGTAAGCAGCGACTTTGGAAAAGAACTCGATTCCCTGTGTGACTTAGTATCTTTCGGCGTGGCTCCTGCCATTATGGCGTATGCCTATATGTTGAAAGATTTCCAGGGAGGTGCCTTGATAGCGGCTGCTTTTGCAACCTGTGGAGCGCTAAGGTTGGCTCGATTTAATGTTAATACCAGCACCGTAAAAGGCTATTTTATGGGTTTGCCAATCCCTGCAGGTGGCTGTGTAATTGCTACTTTTGTCATGCTTGATATGAAACCGGCTGGTTGGTTTTTCCCTTTAATGGTAGCTGTTTTTGCTTACTTAATGGTGAGCACCATTCGCTATCCAGATTTTAAAGGAAAAGACGGCGAACCTATTCGCGTTATTCCAGCAATTATTTCAGTAGCCGTCGGGGCATATATTTTATTTCTGACATTCAATGCTGTTTTATTTGTTCCATTTTTTGTTTATGCGCTGTTTGGTATCTTAAATACAACCTTTGGAATTTTTGACAAGCGTTAATCTGATATAACCGCTAGTTAGATTTTCCCCAACAGCAAAAATGAATCATTTACATTTAAAATCAGCATATGATTTATATGAAAAGTTTTAGGAAACCGTTCATAAGTCCTGTGAATTATCCTTGCTACTTAATATCGCAGGATTTTGTAAGGAGAATAAATCCATGAATTATATTTTTGATTACATAATGATTCCCATGCAGCTTATCATCGTATTTTTTACGCTGTACTATTTTATCCTTGCATTTTTTGGGCTTGTTAAGAAACATGAAGATAAAATTACAACTCCCAAGAACACCTTTGCCATTATCGTGGCTGCTCATAATGAAGAGCAAGTCATTGGTCAATTAGTAGAAAATTTGCACGTGCTTAACTACCCTAGTGAACTGTATGATATTTACGTTATTGCCGACAACTGCAAAGATAAAACAGCTTCGATAGCAAAAAAGGCCGGGGCGATTGTTCATGAACGATTTAATCTTGAGCAGCGCGGTAAAGGGTATGCTATGGAGTGGATGTTTGAAAAACTATTTGCGCAACCTAAACAGTATGATGCCGTAGTAGTATTTGATGCAGATAATCTAGTGGATCCGAATTTTCTCCTAGAGATGAATAATCGTCTATGTAAAGGAGAAAAAGTTATTCAAGGATATCTTGACGCCAAAAATCCGAATGATACTTGGATTTCGGCCACCTTTGCGATTTCTTTCTGGGTGGTAAACCATATTTGGCATTTGGCGAAATATAACGTAGGCTTATCCAGTGTCTTAGGCGGCACGGGTATGTGCATTTCAACTGATATCCTGAAGAAGTTTGGCTGGGGCGCTACCTGTCTTACTGAAGATATGGAATTTACAATGAAAGTACTCTTGATTGGCATTCGTACCACTTGGGCACATGATGCCATTGTCTATGATGAAAAACCGCTGACCTTTAAACAATCTTGGAATCAACGCAAGCGTTGGGCACAAGGTCATTTCGATGTTGCCGGACGATTCATCCCCAAATTATTGGCGGAAGGTATAAAACGACGTGATATCCGGATTTTGGACGGTATACTACATCTGGTGCAGCCGTATTTCTTAATATTATCAACAACTTTTGTTTTGTTAAGTTACCTGTATCATATTACTCCCTTCTATACTAACATCTTATATAAAGTTTTACCGTTAGAAGTTTGGACTATCATTGCTGTTGGCCAATATATTTTCCCGGCGATTGTTCTGTTCAAAATCCGGGCTAATTGGAAAACATGGTTTTACTCGATTTTCTATCCGCTGTTTATCTACAGTTGGATACCAATAACCTTCCTTGGCTATCTGCATCGTCATGAGCGCAGTTGGAGCCATACTGAGCATACACGCAGTCTTAGTTATCGTGATGTGCTGTTAAATAATTCTAACGAGTTTTCCAAAGATTCTCTGGTAAGCAAGCAAGCTATCAAATAAAAGGTGAGTTAATACTCATCTTTTTTTAATAATTAATATAAGGGAATACACCGATAGGATTTGCGAAAGTATACTATTCTGATTAATTGTATTGTTTAAGGAGGCGTTACTATGTATGATTTAACTATTATTGCCGAATTTGAGGCAGCCCATCAATTACCGGATTATCCAGGCAAGTGTTGTCGGTTGCATGGACACAATTGGAAAGTGGAAGTTACCGTTACCGGTCATGAACTTAATCAATTAGGCATGGTTATGGATTTTAAAGACCTGAAAGCTGAGGTTGGTGAGGTCATCGACTATCTTGACCATTATTATCTAAATGATTTGCCGGCATTTAAGGCAATCAACCCAACGGCAGAAAATATAGCAAAATATATTTATGACTCCCTGGCGGATCGACCCGTTTTCCAGCAGAATATTAAAGTTCGCTGCGTAGAGGTGTGGGAATCCCCCCGGTCAGCTGTCAAATATTGTCCACAGGGGTAGCGTATGATAGAGGTTGTAGAACTATTTTCATCGATTCAGGGCGAGGGTTTATATGTAGGTACAAGGCAGATTTTTGTACGCCTGGCAGGCTGTAATCTGGCGTGTACTTACTGTGATACGCCTGAATCCCGTCTCGCATGCAAAACTGCCTTAGTAGAGCAAACTCCAGGCAAACGAGACTTTTGCCAACTATCGAATCCGTTACCAACTAATAAGCTGGCCAATCTTATTAATTCATTATTGACAATTCGCCATCATTCTATCAGTCTGACTGGCGGCGAACCATTGTGGCAGGCTCAGATGATCGCTGAATTAGCCCCACAACTTAAGGCTCCAATCTATCTTGAATCCAATGGCACTTTGTATGAACAACTGGCAATGGTGTTACCACATATTGAAATTATCAGTATGGATATAAAATTACCAAGTACCACGGGAAAGGCCTATTGGCGGGAACATGCAGAGTTTTTACGCCTAGCAGCAAAAAAAGAGGTTTTTGTAAAAATTGTGGTAACAGGGCAGAGTAATTATGAAGAGCTACAGCAGGCATTTAACTTGGTAGCTTCTGTCGACACTAATATTCCAGTAATTCTTCAACCAGTTACTCCGCTAAATGGTTGTGAGCTCGTGTTGCCTGATACTATGTTAGCTCATCAAGAAAATGCGTTAACATTGCTTACCAATGTCCGGGTCATTCCACAAACCCATAAGTTTATGGGTCAATTATAATAGTGGGGGGTTGTACTTTGCATATATTATTGACTAATGATGATGGCATACATGCACCTGGAATAAAAGCATTATGGCAAGAATTATCGCAAATTGCCCGAATTACGGTAGTAGCGCCAGATAGTGAAAAAAGTGCTTCGAGCCAGGCAATTACGGTACATCACCCCATTTGGGTCGACGAACATCTTTTAGATAATCAAGATATTTGTGCATGGCGGGTCGTAGGAACGCCGACCGATTGTGTTAAAGTTGCCTTAGAATCGCTATTGAAAGATGATTTGCCAGATATTATTGTTTCAGGAATTAACCAAGGCTCTAATTTGGGTACAGATGTTCTCTATTCCGGTACTGTTAGCGCTGCTATTGAAGGAGCTTTACACGGTTTACCGGCAATAGCAATGTCCTTAGACAGTTGGCAACAATTCGATTTCGAACCAGCCGCCAAAACTGCAAAAAAAGTTATTGAAACCATGGTTAACAAAAGTTTACCACCCAATACTTTACTCAATATCAATGTTCCGGCACTACCACAGTGCCAACTAAAGGGAATAGCCATTACTAAACTAGGGGTTCGCAACTACGAGAACACCTTTGAACGCCGTCAAGATCCCCGTGGCCGCACCTATTATTGGATGAGCGGTCATATTTCTGACACTGAGAATGCTCCAGACAGCGATATAGTTGCCGTACAAAATGGTAAGATATCCATTACACCGATTCATTTTGATTTGACTAATTATGGAATCATGAATGTACTGGATAGTTGGGGACTATAAGTAGTTATATAAAAGTCCGGTATATTTGGCCGTCAGCTGCATAAATTTACAGTAAAAGCTTTGCAGGAGGAAGTAGTATGGCCAAAACATCCCATCGAATCAAAAGCAACCCTAACAAGCCGAATAATACCAATATTCCCATGACTATCTTTAAAGGTGTGGCTGTTAGTATTGCTATCTCACTTCTTTGTGCTGTATGCCTCTCAGTAATTAGTCTGATGTCTGAAGATGGATTTATTGAAAATTATCTTGAATATATAATGGTAGCAGTAACTATGACCAGCATTTTTGTGGGTAGTGTCTATGCCACAAAGCAAATAGCCGCTAAAGGCTTGTTGGTAGGTTGTGCTGTCGGCGTTATATATGTACTCTTTTCAACTGGAGTTGGCCTTGAACTTGGGCATGAGCAAGTATCCTGGCTTATGTTAGTTAATAAGTTTGCTGCAGGCAGCTTAGCGGGAGCATTAGGCGGCTTTATTGGCGTAAATTTGTAATTTACACCGAGTGGCTAAGAAGGGATTTTTTTTAAAAGCTGGAATTAATACTTAGTTATTTAATTTTTGAGTAAAAAAAAATGGGCGATTTATGTCCTTTTTTACAGGTTTTATAGTTTTTTGTTTTGTAAATTTATGGACAAACTTTTATCGCCGTCAATGCCTTACTAGCAGGAGGATTAATTTGAGAATTAAGGGTATTTTATTTGATTTAGATGGTACCTTGATTGATACTTCGAATTTGATCATCCGTTCTTTTCAGCACACATTTACAGAGCATTATGGGCGAGCTCTTACGCCGCAAGAAATTTATGCTTTTTTTGGCAAGCCGCTCAGAGATGCCATGGAATACTACGGTTCGGATAAAGTGGAAGAATTGATTAAGACGTATCGGGAATTTAACCTTACCTACCATGATGAACTGACAACAGGTTTTGACAGTGTGCCGGAAACTATTCAAAAACTCTATAATCAAGGCATAAGTATGGCAATAGTAACTTCCAAGACAAAAAGCACTGCTATTCGTGGATTGAAACTGTTTGACATGGATAAATATTTCATTTCCGTCATTGGTCATGAACAGTGCCAGAAGCACAAGCCTCATCCTGAACCGGTGCTGCGGGCGCTTGCAGAAATCAAAGTTGCACCGGAAGAATGTTTGATGGTAGGTGACAGTCCGTTTGATCTGGCCAGCGCACGTGCAGCGGGCGTTAAAACAGCAGCAGTTCGCTGGACGCAAATAGATTGGGATCAACTATTAGCTGAAAAACCAGACTATGAGCTTGCTACTATTGAGGATTTACTAACAATCTGTGATAGCGAAATTTAATAGGTAGGGTGATAACTATGAAAATTGCCATCATTGGTGGAACTGGTGTATATGATCCGAAAATTTTAAACAATATTCGTGAACAATGGGTTCCTACTCCTTACGGTGTTGTGAGTTTTAAAAGTGGCGAATATGCTGGCAAAGAGGTTGCTTTTATTCCCCGGCATGGCAGTAATCATTCGATTCCGCCGCATTTAATTAATTATCGAGCCAATATTTGGGCCATCAAAAAGATGGGTGTACAAAATATTATTGCAACAACGGCAGTAGGCTCACTTAACCCGGACATGAAGCCTGGTGATTTTGTTCTAGTCGACCAATTTCTTGACTTTATAAAGAATAGAACAACAACCTTTTATGAAGGCGGAGAGAGGGGTGTCGTTCATCTTGACGTAACAACACCGTATTGCCCGTCAATTCGTAAGGTATTGTTGGGAGCAGCCCAAAAGCTTGCTATTACTTGCCACCAGCAGGGCACCTATGTCTGTACGGAAGGTCCTCGCTTTGAAACACCAGCTGAAATTAAGATGTTTGCTAAATTGGGCGGAGATGTTGTTGGCATGACCAATATACCAGAAGTCATTTTGGCCAGGGAAGCCGAAATGTGCTATGCTACCGTCTCCATGGTTACCAACTTTGCGGCCGGCATTTCATCGCAGCCGCTGACTCACCATGAAGTGCTGGATACTATGCAGGCGAATACCGAAAAAATTAAACAGTTGATTTTAGCTACGATTGAAGGTCTGGATCCGCAAGCCGACTGTACCTGTAAACATGCGTTAGCCGAATATGGCGGTTTTAAACTGTAAGGGGGATAACTTTACCCATGCATACTCTTGCTTGGTCAAATAACAGTCTTTCTTTATTAAATCAGACTGTACTGCCGAATAAAGTTGAATATATTGAGTGTCATGACTGGCGGCGGGTAGCCGAAGCCATTAGACGCCTGGAAGTGCGTGGTGCTCCGGCGATTGGTGCGGCAGCCGCGTTTGCCATGGTGCTGGGCGCACAAGAACTTAGTGAACATAATGTATCGATGCCGGAATTAAAGGAAAAATTAGTGGAAACAGCTAATTGCCTGCGGCAAACCAGGCCAACAGCAGTGAATTTGTTTTGGGCGATTGACCGCATGCTGGCTGTTCTTGAGCAAGTGCCACCGGCTGCCGGTTCCAAAGCCGCTATCTTGGCTTTGGAACAGGCAGCACTTGCTATTAGCGAGCAAGACAAGAAAGTTAATCAACAAATGGCTGATCATGGCGCAAGCTTGTTTACCGCGCCGACCGCAATATTAACCCATTGCAACGCCGGAGCATTGGCAACCGTTGCCGTTGGCACAGCTCTTGGTGTTATCCGTAAAGCTTGGACACAGGGAAATATTACTCAGGTTTTTGCCGATGAAACCCGACCGCTGTTGCAGGGAGCCAGGCTTACTGCCTGGGAACTTATGCAAGACAATATACCTGTGACCTTAATTACCGACAATATGGCCGGGTGGGTTATGAAAAATAACATGGTACAGGCTGTAATTGTCGGAGCTGATCGGATTGCATTAAATGGGGATGTCGCCAATAAAATTGGTACTTACAGCGTAGCTGTGCTGGCGAAAGAGCATGGTATTCCCTTTTATGTTGCAGCACCATCCTCCACGTTTGATTTCAATATGAATTCAGGTGATGACATTCCAATAGAAGAACGGTCAGAAACGGAAGTAACTACGTTTGGCGGCAATTGTGTGGCGCCAAATGGAGTAAAAGTATTTAATCCCGCTTTTGATGTAACCCCAAACAATCTGGTAGCTGCTATTATTACGGAATATGGTATATTACGTGCTCCCTATAAAGAAGCTATCAGCCAATTAAACAAACATTGCAAGTAAAGGAAGGAGATTTCATTATGGAATCAATGATTAGAGATATCAATTTAGCGCCGCAAGGCATGGATAAAATTAACTGGGTTAAAGAGTTTATGCCTGTTCTTAATGTGTTAAATGATGAATTGTCAAAAACAAAACCACTAGCCGGAAAAAATCTAGTTATTACCATGCACTTGGAGGCCAAAACCGCTTATCTGGCATTGGTACTTAGAAATGCCGGAGCTAATGTGGCCGTAACCGGCAGTAACCCGCTTTCTACCCAAGATGATGTGGCAGCAGCCCTGGCTTCACAAGGAGTCAAAGTGTTTGCCTGGTATAATACGACAGCTGAAGAATATGAAGAGTTTCTACATAAGGCACTAGATACCAAACCTGACATCATTGTCGATGATGGCGGCGATTTGGTATCGCTGCTCCATGGCGAACGTAGCGATATGCTGGGTAATATTCTGGGAGGCTCTGAGGAAACAACAACCGGCGTACTGCGCCTAAGGGCTTTGGCAGAAGCCGGACGGCTGAAATTCCCGATGATTGCGGTAAACGACGCCTATTGTAAGTACTTGTTTGACAACCGCTATGGTACCGGTCAGTCTACCTGGGATGGTATTATGAGAACTACTAACCTTACAGTAACAGGCAAGACGGTGGTTGTCGCCGGCTATGGTTGGTGTGGTAAAGGGGTGGCAATGCGGGCCAAGGGTTTAGGAGCCAACGTTATTATTACCGAAATCAATCCGATCAAAGCCATTGAAGCCGTATTTGACGGTTTTAGCGTATTACCGATGCAGGAAGCGGCAGCACGGGGTGATATCTTCGTTACCTTAACAGGTTGCAAGGATGTTATTCGCCGCGAACATATGGAAGTTATGAAACCAGGCGCAATTATGTCTAATGCCGGTCACTTTGATGTTGAAATTAACAAAGAGCATTTAACTGCTTTAGCCACAAGCTGCAAAACCGTTCGCAAAAACATTGAAGAATTTGTTATGGCAGATGGACGGAAATTATATCTGCTGGCGGAAGGCCGGCTAGTCAATCTTGCTGCTGGCGATGGTCACCCCACAGAAATTATGGATTTATCCTTTGCTATGCAAACACTTGCCGTTCTTCACATTGCCGAAAACCACGCAAATCTGAAGAATGAAGTATATACTGTGACAACTGACATGGATAATCGTGTTGCTGCGCTTAAGCTCAAAGCTATGGGCTTGAGGATTGACCAGCTTAGCGCTGAACAAGAAGACTATTTGCATAAAGCCTAGTCCTGAAAACTAAAAGGGGAGGCATACCAATGATCAATATATTGTTGAAAGGCGGCGACGTCCTTTGTGCTGACGGACAAGTGCGCCAAGCGGATATTGCCATCGAAGGTTCAGTTATCACGCAAATTGGCTCTGTTACCGACCAAGCCGACAGCGTTATTGACTGCAAAAATAAGTTAATTATCCCTGGCTTTGTCAATACTCATACCCATGCAGCTATGACACTGTTTAGAAGCTATGCTGACGATATGATGCTTATGGACTGGCTGCAAACAAAGATTTGGCCAGCCGAAGAAAACCTAACTGCCGATGATGTCTATTGGGGAACGCAGTTAGCCATTGCGGAAATGCTTAAGTCAGGTACCACCTGCTTTGCCGACATGTACTTTTTTATGCCTGATGTTGCTAGGGCAGTAGCCGAAAGTGGTATCCGTGCAGTATTAGCAAGAGGTATGGCCGGAGTAGCTCCTACCGCTAACCAGGCACTAGTGGAAAGTGAAAACTTCTATAAGGAATGGCATAATGCAGCTGACGGTCGAATCACCGTTATGCTGGGGCCGCATGCGCCGTACACCTGCCCGCCGGAATACCTTAAAAAAGTAACGGCATTGGCTGACAAGCTGGGGTCACAAATCCATATCCACTTATCCGAAACCGCTGGTGAAGTGGCTGACTGCCAAAGAGAGTACGGCAAATCACCGATTGCCTTAATGCAGGAACTAGGCGTACTTGACCGTGGAGTATTAGCTGCTCACTGTGTTCATGTATCGCCTGATGATATTGCTATTATGAAAGATAAACAGGTACGGGTGGCACATAACCCTGGCAGCAACATGAAATTAGCCAGTGGAGTGGCGCCTGTTCCCGATATGTTGCAAGCCGGAATTTGTGTCGGCTTAGGAACAGATGGGGCAGCCAGCAATAATAACCTGGATATGCTTGAAGAAGTGCGCCTGGCAGCCATGCTGCACAAAGTTCATCGGTTAGACCCTCTGGCGATTCCTGCCAAAGCGGCAGTTGACATGGCAACCGTCGATGGAGCCGAGGCTTTGGGGTTAGGCAAAATAACAGGTAAAATTCAGAGTAACTATAAAGCAGACATAACTATCTTTGATATGCAGCAGCCATATTGGTATCCGCGCCATGATCGTTTGTCGTTATTGACTTATGCTGCTAGCGGGCGAGATGTTCATACCGTGATTGTTGACGGTAAAATTCTGCTTGCTAATTACCAGCTTACTACAATTGATGAGGAACGCCTATTATCAGAGGTTAACCGTCGCGGTATGCGTTTAATCCAGCCTAAATAAATTAGTTTTTTTCTGATACCCAACAGGATTTGTCCTACTAATCTTGAATTAATAAAATAAATTACAGTGTTTAGTTTTATTTGTAGCAAATGGAGGGCAACCATGTTTGAACAAGCCAACCGAATGCAAGCACTTACTTCGGCAATTTTTACGCAGGTAGACGATTTACGCAAAGCCGAAGTGGCCGCTGGCAAAGATGTTATTACCTTAAGTATCGGTAGTCCTGATATGGCACCGGCACCGCATATTGTTGAAGCATTAAAGAATTCCGTTGATTGCTGTTTCAATTACGGTTATACCTTATCCAAAGGAGTACCAGAACTATTAACTGCTATTGCCAAATGGTACAGAAAATTTGGCGTTGAGTTAGATCCTGAAACTGAAATTCATTCACTGATTGGCTCGCAGGAGGGCTTGGCTCATATTGCCTTGTGCCTTGTTAATCCTGGTGATATTGTGCTTGTACCTGACCCAGGCTATCCTATTTTTAGCGCCGGGCCGCAGGTGGCCAGTGCCGAACTGTATCGTATGCCGCTTACTGCGGCTAATAACTATTTGCCTGACTTGACGGCAATTGATGAAGCTGTGTTAAAACGAGCCAAAATAATGATTTTGAATTACCCCAATAATCCCTTGGCGGCAACCGCACCACGTAGCTTTTTGGAAGAAGTAGTTGCTTTTGCCAAGCGTTATAACATTCTGGTTTGCTATGACTTCGCTTACAGCGACTTAGTATTTGACGGCTACCAACCCGATAGCTTTTTAGCGATTCCTGGTGCTAAAGATATTGGTATAGAGTTCAATTCTCTGTCAAAGACGTATAATATGGCAGGCTGTAGAATTGGTTATGTTGTAGGTAATGCTAATGTAATTTCGCTATTAGGCCGACTTAAGTCTAATTTTGACTACGGGATTTTTTATCCAATCCAACAGGCGGCCATAGCTGCGCTAAATGGACCGCAGGATTGTGTTAGTAGCACAGCTGCTACCTATCAAAAACGCCGCGATATTATTGTTGACGGTTTCAATGAACTTGGATGGAAAGTCGATCGTCCTAAAGCTTCTATGTATGTTTGGGCTCCTGTACCGACTGGACAATCATCCTTTGATTTTACTGTCTCATTATTGCAAAATACAGGAGTTGCTGTTATACCTGGCAGCGCCTTTGGTACATGTGGGGAAGGGTATGTTCGCATTGCACTGGTTCAGCCTGAAAATCGACTAACCGAAGCCGTAAGCCGAATAAAAAAATGGCTAACTTTTAGCTAATAGGAGGATTTTGGGATGAAAGCATTGAATTTTTATTCGTCTAATTATCACAGTCAATTGGTTTGCCGCCGTAAAATATGCACGATACGGCTTGGTGATAAGACCAATAAATACGAAGAAGGCGATGTAGTCTGGGTAACTGTTGGCAAACGCTTTTCCCAAAAGAAAAAAATCTTTACAGCCGCGATTGACCGTGTTTTGGTTAAGCCTATTTCTCAGTTAACAATGGATGATTTACAAGGTGAAAATCCGGATCTTACCAGCGTCGATGATTTACTCGCCTTTTTGCAGTCTGTTTATGATAAGGCGTTAACCTGCAGTGATATTGTTACTGTGGTGTATTTTTCGGAAATCATCGAATAGCAGGAAGAATATATATTATAAGTAAAAGGAGTGCATTTTTTCATGTCTAAAGCAATACCCGTTGGCATTTCAGCCCGTCACGTGCATGTATCACGTGAGCACTTGGATATCCTCTTTGGTAAAGGATATCAGCTTACTGTAAAAAAAGACCTTTCCCAACCTGGACAATTTGCTTGCGAAGAACAGGTCGACTTGGTTACTGAAAAAGGTTCTTTCAAAAAAGTACGTATTCTTGGACCGGAGCGTAAACAAACTCAAGTTGAAATTTCTCTCACTGATGCCTTGAAACTTGGCATTAAACCTCCTGTTCGTGATTCCGGTGATTTAAAAGGTTCACCTGGACTTACTGTAGTTGGGCCTAAAGGCGAGGTAAAATTAGAAGAAGGTGTTGTTGCAGCCTGCCGTCATATTCACATGACCACTGCTGATGCCGCTGAATTAGGTTTAAAAGATAAAGATGTCGTAAAAGTTGCTTTTGGCGGCGAACGCGGCCTTATCTTTGATAAGGTTTTAGCCAGAGTTAGCGACAGTTTTCAGCTTGAGTGCCATCTTGATACTGATGAAGGTAACGCTGCTAAAGTAAGCACCGGCGATACTATACAAATTGTAAAATAAGAAATTTTGGAATCACCCCCCATGTCGTGTTAGCTAAATACGGTATGGGGGGTGGTTTTTGTCTTTTCACCGATGACATTATAGCAATAGATTCCATTGGCGAAAAGGAGTTTTTACCAAACATAGCGAACATTTATTAATACTCTATAAATTAGGAATATTAACTATAGTGAGATGATAATTGTGAGCAGCCAAGGAATGCATACGGAAATGTTAAATATTGTTATTAATGCCAAGCCATCGGTGCTTGCCACCGTAAATGCAGAGGGTATTATTTCTGATTTTTTTCTAACAGGCCGTTCACAAGCTTCACTGTCACTGTTTATAGGTCAAAGCTTTATATCACTTTGCCGTAGAATTTTTGACGGCGATAATAGTGACTTAATTTCCCGAACACTGAGTACTTGCCGACTCTTGCAGCAACATACTACAATTTCTCAATTTAAACATATTTCTAAACGAAACTTAGTGGAGTATTTTCATTGTGTTTTTTCGCCCGCACCAAAGCAAAGTGTTATAGTTTATTTTGAAAACATTACTGAGAATGTGCTGGTTAATGAAGAGTTTTGCAGCATAACTGAACAACATGAAATATTAAACCAAGAGCTATGTGCTGCCATGGCCAACCTTGATTTTCAACTCATGGATTTGGATCATGCGCATAGAAAATTATCGGCATTATACAAAATTACTGCTATTGTTCAAAAAACCGTTGATGAGAAAGAAGTATTAGAGGAAATATTGGATGGCATCACTCAAGAGCTAGGATTTGTTAATGCTGCCATATTTTTACTTGACTCTGTTACTAATAGCTTAACTTGTAAAGCTCAGCGCGGCTATCAGGAGGATATGCGTATTCCCTTAGGAGAAGGCATAGCCGGTCGTGCGGCATTACACAGAGAATTGATCCATGTTCCAGACATAGAACTTGAACCACGCTATATTCCCGGCACTAGAAATGCTTTTAGTGAAGTAGCTATACCACTTATTGTTAATGATAAAGTAATTGGCGTTCTTGATGTTGAATCTTCTAAAGAACAAGCACTCAAACCTTATGATTTAGATTTATTGCGTTCCTTAGCCAGTCAAGTTGCTATGACGATATCGCATGCCAGCCATGTAACTCAGGCTTACAAAGAAGCAGCTACCGATGGATTGACAAACTTATATAATTATCGTCACTTTCAAAATATATTCAAACAGGAGTTCAAGCGGGCTGTTCGCTATAAGCGGCCACTAACATTGCTATTGATTGATATTGATTATTTTAAACAGTATAACGATATTAATGGTCACTTATATGGTGACGATGCACTACGGGTTGTTGCCAGTCTTATTCGTCAATATTGCCGTGAAGCAGACTGTGTATTCCGGTATGGTGGCGAAGAATTTATTGTGCTGCTGCCGGGAACACTCATTTTACAGGCCTACATAATTGCCGAGCAAATAAGGCAGGCTATTGCTGAATATCCTTTTCAAAATGTTAATGCTCAGCCTAACGGAGCATTAACAGTCAGCATTGGTATCGCGGGATATCCTGATAATGCTAACTCAGAATATGAGCTTATTGCTGCGGCTGATACTGCACTGTATGCTGCAAAAGGCTCTACGAGAAACCGAAGTTGCCTATATAGTCAAAGGTAATCCTTGTATGTAGAATAACAGAAATTTTGTTTGTATAATTAGATGAAAAGGATGTACTGGTGGTGTCAAAGTTGACTCATGAAACATTAGAGGATTATAAAACCTATTCTTTAGCCGGCACAGAGCTGGAGGTACGATTCATTACAAAGGTTTTAAACCTAAACCCCTGTGAATCAATTTTGGATTTGTATTGTGGTTATGGACGACATGCAATAGAACTTGCTAAACAGGGATATAAGGTAACAGGCGTAGATGCTACCCAAGATTTTTTAGATATTGCTGTTCAAAAGGCTCAAAAAGCCAATGTGAATATTACCTTTACCAAAAAAGATATGCGGGAACTCAACTATGATCAAAGTTTTGCTGCCGTTATCAACATGTTTGCGGCTTTTGGCTATTTTACTGATGATGAGAATGCCAATATAATTAAACTTGTTGCTAACGCATTACAACCCAATGGTCTGTTTCTCATTGATTTATTAAATCGGGATTGGATGGTTCGCAATAACTTAAACCGCTACTGGCGGCATCCTAACGGCGAATGTGTACTGTCTTATAAAGTTGAGCTAAAGAACGGGATTGCTACCATGAAGCGGCAATTAATTAACCAGGTTACCGGTATTAAAACCCAGTATGAATTTGTTTTAAGAGCCTACTCATTGCCCGAGATGGCTAATATTTTTAGTAATAGTGGTCTATCTATTATAGAGACATACGGTGGCTTTGATGGACGACCGTATAGCTCAGAAACACCACGCATGATCATTCTGGCAAAAAAGAATATTTAATTAAACCAGCGACTTTTCAGAGTCACTGGTTTTTTTTGCGTAAATTATATCAGAGTTCACACGTTTTTCATAACATAATACGAAAGACGAATGTGAGGTGAATGGCATGATTGTGACGATTAATAATCGTCCGCGTGACGTCCGGCATACAGTAGGCGTTGCCTTAAGTGGCGGCGGACTAAGAGGAACTGCCCATATCGGGGTGTTAAAGGCTTTCGTTGATCATAACATACCAATCGACTATATTTCAGGAACTAGTGCCGGGGCAATAGTAGCAACCATGTATGCTTGCGGTTATTCACCACAACAGATGCAAGCTATTATTCAAAGTATCCATATTCCTGATTTGATAGACCTAAAAGTAACAACTTCAGATCTATTTAAACATGGAGTTAAATGGATGCTAAGCGGAAAGTTCCGTTTTTGGTCGGTAATACCTAACGGAATAATTAAAGGAGACAGGATTGAAGCCACTTTATCAAAATTTTTCCAACAAAGATCAGTTCGCGATACAAAAATACCTCTGGCTATAACTGCAGTAGACTTAAATTCGGCCGATACCGTTTTTTTTACATCTCCATTACCAAGCAGCAGAAGCATTCTTAACGCACGCTATTATCATAATGCTCTATTGTATGAAGCTGTCAGAGCCAGTATATCTATACCGGGAGTTTTTTTTCCGAAGAAATACAGAGGGATGACGTTGGTCGATGGGGCAGTCAAAAATAACTTGCCTACTGATATCTTGGATCACATGGGCGCAGATAAAATTATTGCTGTTGATTTAGGTTATACAGGGCAACCCAACTACGAGATTGACTCTGTTGGGGAAATATTAATGCAATGTATTGAAATAATGGGCAGAGAAGTTACATTAATGAAGTCAGAGCAGTATGCAGATATCATCATTAGACCGCAAGTAGCTGACTTAAATCATAAAGATTTGAAACAAGCAAGTGAGTTTGTAAAACGGGGTTATCAAGCAGCAAACGAAAAAATTAACGAAATCAAACAATTACTGTAATCTAAGCTACTGATAGACTCCTATTACTTTGCCATTGCATATCATACATTAGTTTCGACAATAATTAAGCAGGGTGGGGGAGAAATGAATAAAATAGATATAACAAAAATCTTTCGTGATTTATTACGTAATAATGATATAGACAATAATATTGTGGGAGTTGGTCAAGGTCATAAATTGATTCGCGGTGAGAATACCGGTAAACAAGCCTTAACTATACTAGTAAAAAAGAAGTATCCTACATCACAACTAAAGCGAAGCGCAATAGTGCCAAGAGTGATAGGTAATGTGCCTACCGACATAATCGAAGTTGGCGATATTAGGTTATTAAATGAACGAGTAAGCTTTAAGCGTCCGGCGCATCCAGGGATGAGTCTGGGACATTATAAGATTTCAGCAGGAACGTTCGGTGCTGTTGTTAAAGATAAAAATACAGGCAAGGTCTTACTGTTGTCTAACAATCATGTATTGGCAAATATAAGTAACGGAAGCGATGATCGTGCCAGTATAGGTGATCAAATTATTCAGCCAGGCATCTATGATGGAGGGATTTTGGAGAACCACACCATCGCCCATCTATGGAAGTTTGTTCCATTACATCAGGAAATTGATTCGTCATACTGTAAATATGCTAGAGCCTTTGAACTAGCTCTCAATACATGCATTCATTGGTTTCGGCCGCAATACCAGATTCGGGTATTACGCGAAAGTGAAAAGTTTAATGTTGTAGATTGTGCATTAGCAATACCGGTAAATACAGCTGATATTAGTGCTGAGATATTAGAATTCGGAGTGGTAGCCGGCGTTAAAGCAGCAACCGTAGGGTTGCCAATAAAAAAAAGCGGCCGAACTACCGGTGTAACTTACAACCAGGTAGTGGCAACAAATGTAACCTTTAAAGTCGGTATGAGTAGCAGTGCATATGGCATATTCACCGATCAGGTCTTAGCTGGGCCTATGAGCATGCCTGGTGACAGCGGCTCTTTGATTCTAACCCATGATAATTATGCTGTAGGTTTATTATTTGCCGGCTCAGAACAAGCGACAATGTTTAATAAAATTGAACATGTGCTTGATCAGCTGGAGGTTACCTTTTAGTTTCTTCCTTTATGTTTGGGAGATACTTTAATAGCTATATTATTTGTATATAATTAGGTATAATGAGTAGGAAAGATTTGAGAGGAAGATATAATATGGCTAAACAGAAATATTATGGTGTGAAGGCTGGCAGAGCAATTGGTGTATATAAAACATGGTCAGAGTGTCAAAAGCAGGTTATCGGTTATCCTGGAGCATTATTTAAAAGTTTTCTTAGCGAAATTGAAGCTCTAGAATATGTTAACGGATTACCTCCGGCGATGCCCACTGTCACCCAAAATGAGAATGACAAACCAACAGGCAAGCATTATGATATTTACGTGGATGGCAGTTATGACAATAACAAAAAGAAGTATAGCTGGGGATTTGCGGTATATCACGCATCTGAACTTATTCATACAGCCAGTGGAATTGGCGAGGACGCAGAAGCTGCTGCCACCCGTAATGTTGCTGGCGAATTAGAAGCCACAATGAAAGCTGTCCAGTGGGCAGGAGAGCAAGAAGTTGATTCCGTTACCATTCATCATGACTATATTGGTATATCTGAATGGGCAACTGGTAAGTGGAAGACCAATAACACAACTACCCAGAGCTATGCAAGCTTCATTCGCTCATATATAGGCTGGGTTAACTTCAATAAGGTGGCTGGGCACACTGGTGTTCCTGGCAATGAGTTAGCGGACAAGCTGGCAGGAGAAGCACTAAAAAAGCTATAACGCTCTTAACTAAATAACTCCACCTAATTCTCTAATTTGCCGTTTGGCTGTTTCAATATAAGGATTATTAGAAGAAGAAGGTAGTGTATACTGCAAAAACAGCTTATATGCTTGAATTGCTTCAGAATTGTTTCCAGTTTTTCTACACGCGTTTGCCTTATTGTAATAAAACCTTGCTTCTTGCGGATTTAGCTCAATTGCTTTATTATAATCTGCCATAGCTAAATCAAATTGTCCTTTAGCTCCATAGGCAATACCACGATTATTATATGCTTTTGCATGCTGAGGATTTAGCTCAACTGCTTTATTATAATCAACTATAGCTAAATCATATTGTCTTTTGGCGACATAGCTCAAACCGCGATTATTATAAACGAGTACTTCTAGTTCTCCTTGTGGCTTTAATTCAATTGCTTTATTGTAGTCAACTATAGCTAAATCATATTGTCCTTTAGCTGCGAAGACTAAACCGCGACCGATATAAATCCTTGCTTCTTGAGGATTTAGCTCAATTGCTTTATAATCTGCCATAGCTAAATCATATTGTCCCCTAAGTTTGTAAGTATTTCCACGATTAAAATAAGCCCTTACTTCTTGAGGATTTAGCTCGATTGCTTTACTATAGGCAGCAATCGCATTATCATAATCTTTTTTGTTATCATGATAATCAATGCCAATCTTAATCCACTGTGTAGCCGTTAAACCAGGCTCGTTTCCCGCTTGTGCTGAGACAGCATAAGCGGACGATAAAAATGCAACTAGCATTAAACCTGCAAGTAATTGAAACGCAAACTTTCTAACAAACATATTAGCACACCCCATAACAAAATATTTTCAGACATTATATATATTCCACATAATTACATAATTTCCTTTTAATTGTGATTCCTGTATTAAATGTGCAAAATAGTTCAGAGTCAGCCTGTGATTTTAGGCTGACTCTCACTTTTTTATTGTTTACTTCACATAATAGATATTATCGGACATAAAATTTATCGGTTTTGGAGGGGGGTTATAAAATAGCTTTCCGGCTGTCTGGCGATATAATTAATATCGCGTTGGCAAGCCCGTTCTAATTTTCGACTGGAATATATTCCGTTCATGTATCCGTAAACGAGGATTTTGAATAGACGTTTGGGTGACTACTCGATTCTCCCCATGCGGGAGTACGCGGCATACATTTATCCTTTCCATTACCGCGTTGATCAGTCTCACCGAATCATCTACCGGGATCATTTCTTCAATATCCATAGGGATAACCAATTGATATACAGTCCCGTTTGCTGTATAATTTGGTTGTTGTATTTTTGTAGTGTTCACAAACTTGATTTTACAACAAAAAATGGCATCCGGCACTAGCCGGATGTCATTTTTTTTGTTGTTACTGGCTGTCTTAATGCGACAGCCCCATCTGTGTAATTTCTTATCTTTAGTTAATTAATCCAATGATATTTTGCTATTATAGTTTTCGGTAAAATTCGTTCTAATTGCGTACATATAATTGGGTATTTTACATCTAGCCTTGGCCAATATAAAGCGGTTACAGCGCTTAATTGTTTATAACGTAATTCAACCAATTGTTGTAATCTTTCCAGTAAAAAATGGCAAAATACTCTATTTATTACCTGCAATGCACATGGCCATAACTTATGGTTTGCTCGATTATTTCCAAATCATCAATAATTTTTTTGAACGAATTACTGCTTAAATACGAAATAACAGTGGATTATCAAATATTGAAAATAACGATGGCATGGGTAGGCATTTAAACCGTACCGCAATTGACGCCCTTTATCGATTTTGTGAGGAGCTGATTTACATTCCAAGTTACACCCCCCTATCTACTTTGTACCCAGCTTGTTTAAACCAGGCTGCCGCCGTATTCAAATCAAAACGTTGCCATTCATCCTTGCTATTGCCGGTGTCTCGAGGTATCGCTCCGGCCTCCACCACTACTACATTGGCACCCCATGCCAAGGCTAACTCGGAAGCCGGGTGAATGCAGATATCTGGTGCGTTACTACCGGCAGCTAACCTTGTCACAGCTGCAATTTGGGCTAGCCTACGCTCCGAAACAGCAGGAATATGGCCAAGTGGTGTACCCTGAACAGGAACCCGGGCCATTGCCCCGGAAAGTCTTGCGCCATATTTCATTGCCGTTAGAAAAACATCAGCAAGTTCTGCAGCGGTATGTTCACTTCCAACAGGCTCCACTAAAAAAGCTAAATCTAAAGGCGATGCCTGAACAGATGCAAGCGTCTCTAAGCGGCTTTTGACCGACAGTCCAGTATCGATACCTTCTCTGAGCCGAAGACTATGATAAATAATGGAGATACCGCTATTCATTAGTAATTTGGCCGTTTGGTCGTTTAATTCTCCTGTATTGGCTACAATGCCATAATCACCAGGAATTGTAGTCTTCAGATCTTTCGCAAGGGCGGTTACATCGGAAAGACTATAATATTCTGTGGTGCGGAGCGTAATCCATTTGGCGCCCCCATATAAAAATTTCTCAGCTAAATCAATAATTTCTGCTGCGCTCCATCTGTATTCTTCCTGAATCAATCCCCATTTTTCGCCAAAAGAGCAAAAATGGCAATTTACTGGACATGGCGCATAATCAACTCCTATTGATGCCCACACCCGACCAGAATTTCCTGTAATCTCGGCCGCAACTTCTCTAGCTGCCTTCCCCAGTTTCTCCACTAATGAAGAGTCTGGATTGATTTCCAGCAAAGCAATAATGTTATCTCGATCCAATATATTCCCCCGCAAAGCATTCTCACGGGCGTATTCAATTACGTCATCAATTTGTGTCATTTTACAATTCCTCCCTAGATTCGTTAATTCAATCCTTACAATAAGCGCTTCACTGCTTAAAATATCTTCAAATAATAAGGCGCTTAGAGATTCCTATTCTTGCGAAGAGGAAATCTAAGCGCCTTTGCTTATCTACTTTTGCGATGCAATAATAAGTGTAATTATCGTTAGTAGCATCACTATTTATAACGGTACTTATTTATTTGATGATCCATTTAATGCATTATATCATTTTATTTTAGATGGTGCAATGATTAAATACGCGTAACAATTAATTCTGGGTTTGTAGAGCTACTATGCTGCCTACGCAATACTTTTCGCGAAGTCTCGGTTTTTCAATTTTACCGGTGGGGTTGCGCGGAACCATGTCAAATATAATCTTACGCGGGCGTTTATAGCGTGGTAGTGAAGAACAAAAGTCCATTACATCTTTCTCCGTGCAGGGAGATTCCGGCTTTAGCTCAATGATAGCTGTTGCAATCTCACCAAGACGCTGGTCGGGCAAACCAATCACGGCTACATCTTTTATGGCATCATGGCGATGAAGAAAATCTTCAATTTGCACTGGATACAGATTTTCGCCGCCGGAAATGATAACATCCTTTTTGCGGTCAACCAAATAAATAAATCCGTCTTCATCCATGCGTGCCATATCACCGGTCAAAAGCCAGCCATTTTTTAGTACCGCTGCAGTGGCTTCCGGGTCATTATAGTAACATTTCATTACACCCGGCCCTTTTACAATCAGTTCACCAACGCTTCCTTTGGGAACAAGTTGGGCGTTTTCATCAATAATCATAGCTTCCCAGCTGTAGCCTGGTTTGCCAATGGCTCCAACCTTGTGAATGTTCTCCATACCTAAATGGACGCAGCCTGGGCCGATGGATTCGCTCAAACCGTAATTGGTATCATAGAGATGGCTGGGAAAGTGTTTTTTCCAGCGTTGTATCAAACTTGGCGGAACTGGCTGAGCGCCAATATGCATCAACCGCCATTGGTCAAGATCGTAATCCTTTAGATTCATTTCGCCGCTTTCGATAGCGTCAAGAATGTCCTGCACCCAAGGGACAAGCAACCAAACAATGGTAGCCTTTTCTTCAGAGACAGCTTTCAGTATCCAGTGTGGTTTAATGCCGCGGAGCAAAATAGCCTTGCTTCCTGCCAAAAAGCTGCCAAACCAATGCATTTTGGCACCGGTATGATAGAGTGGCGGAATGCAGAGAAAATTATCATCGCGAGTCTGCTGGTGATGATTTTGTTCGGTATAGCAGGACGATAATAGGCTGCGGTGCGTGTGGAGAATAGCTTTAGGAAAACCGGTTGTTCCAGAGGAAAAATAGATTGCTGCATCATCTTGCTCGGTAAGGGAAATGTCCGGAGTTTCGGCAGAACATGCTGCGGTAACTTGTTCATAGCTTTGCGCAAAGGCAGGACAGTTTTCACCTACAAAAAAGTACATGTTAACATTAGCAAGTTTATCGCTAATTGTGTCCATACGGTCAATGAATTCCGGGCCGAAAACCAGCACGGCAGCATCGGCTAACTCCAGACAGTACTTTATTTCCTCGCTGGCATAACGAAAGTTTAAAGGCACTGCCACTGCACCGGTTTTAAGAATACCGAAATATATGGGTAGCCATTCTAGACAATTCATCAACAGGATGGCAACCTTATCGCCCTTTTTTATTCCTTTGTTCAAGAGCAGATTAGCAAACTTATTGGCCTTGTCATCAAATTCTTGCCAGGTTATCTCGCGGCGAAAACTCGCTGAGGGATTTGTTTCAATCAGCTCGAATTCGCGCCAGGAAACTACATGTTTATCTTGCAGCTCCGGATTTATTTCGATTAGGCTAATTTCATTGCCGTACTGCTCGGCATTGCGGGAAAGTATATCTGTTATTACCACTAGTTGTTCCTCCCTATCCTACTTTACTACCTTGCTACTAGAGAAATCGGATTACATCTTACATCAGCGACTATTGGCAACCAAAAAATCCCGTCTCTGTATTTCTACAGGGACGGGATTAATAATCCGTGGTACCACCCTGCTTGCTCAAGAGCAAGCCACTTATGTCAGGTACGGAACCGAAGTCCGATACCCTAGCCTTATTAACGGTGGCATTCCGGCGCAGCCTACTCATTGCTTTTCGACCTGCTGCTCATGAGTGTATTTCAGTTAATCTACTTACCGGTTCGCACCAGCCACCGGCTCTCTGAAAAGCGCAATAAACCTACTTTTCTCAATCATTGCATTTAAATATTTTGCTGTTAATTCTAATAATAGCATATATTTTATTTTACTGCAATAATCGGATAACATTTTATCCTTGAGGGCTTGTTCCACACTTCTTTCTTTACTCGCCTAAATACGCTTTTTGCACATCATCATTAGAGGCAAGCTCGCTTGCTACTCCCTCGAGCACCACTTTCCCGGCTTCCAGAACGTAGCCACGATTGGCGATAGCTAGTGCGCGCCGCGCATTTTGCTCCACCAGCAATATCGTAACCCCTTCCCGGTTAATATCGGTAATGGTGCGGAAAATTTGGCTGACAAGTACTGGTGCCAGTCCCATGGAAGGTTCATCAAGCAGCAATAATTTGGGACGGCTCATTAATCCCCTGCCCATTGCCAGCATCTGCTGTTCGCCGCCGCTTAACGTGCCGGCTAATTGGCTGCGCCGCTCAGCTAACCGCGGGAACAACTGATACATTTTATCCATATCCTGCGAAACAAATTTATCTTTACGGCTATAGGCACCCAGTGCCAGGTTGTCTACCACACTTAAGCGAGGAAAAATCCGTCTCCCTTCAGGCACTAACGCAATGCCTTTGCCTACAATGGAAGCAGTCGGGCAAGAGGCGATATCTTCGCCTTCAAAGGTAAGGCTGCCTGTCGGACTATGCAAAAGTCCCATGATAGTTTTTTGAATTGTTGTTTTACCTGCACCATTTGCGCCAATGATTGTTACGATCTCCCCTTGGTTAACCTGAAGTGTCGCATTAACAATGGCATGAATATGACCATAATAAACGTTAATATCTTTAATTTCTAACACATTCAGTCACCTCAGTTCCAATATAAGCTTCAATGACTTTGGGATCACAGCGGACAACCGTAGGCAAGCCCTCGGCGATTTTTTCCCCATGGTCAAATACAACCATACGTTCTGCAATACCCATTACCAGGCGCATCTGGTGTTCGATCAGCAGGATTGTCAGCCCCCTCTCTTTGAGTGAGCGAATCAATGACAGCAATTGATCAACTTCTTTGGGATTCATTCCGGCGGCCGGTTCGTCAAGCAGCAGCAAAGACGGATCAGATGCCAGCGCGCGGGCTATTTCCAAGCGCCGCTGCGCACCATACGGCAAATTGGTCGCAAGTACATTACGCATGGCAGCAAGACCGGTAAATTCCAGGATTTCATTAACAACTTCGTCGTTCTTTTGCTCTTCCTGACGAAGCTTTTTGGAATGCAAGATTCCGTCAAGCGGGCCGGAAGAGTTTTGGCTATAACGGCCGATAATCAGATTATCTCGTACCGAAAGTTCAGGAAAAAGCCGGATGTTTTGAAAGGTGCGGGTAAGGCCGACTCTTGCCATATCATACGCTTTCCAGCGGGTAACATCTTGGTCTTTGAAGAAAATTTCCCCGGATGAGACCGGCAAAACGCCGCTAATAATATTAAAAAAGGTGGTTTTCCCTGAACCGTTAGGCCCGATAATGGCTACAATTTCTCCTGAATCTATCGAAAAGTCAATATTATTAACAGCTCTTAGGCCACCAAAATTTTTACACAGCTTTTTAACTTGTAGCAGCATGGTAGTTCCTCCTAACGGCGAAATACGGTTTCAGTACCTAACAGTCCCTGGGGTTTGACGCGCATCATAACAACCAACAGTAAACCAAACAATACAAGCCAGGGATCATAGCTAAGGCCAAGTACATCTTTTACAAATCGTAAAAACTCCGGTGTGATAGTAAGTAAAAAGGCTCCCAGGAAGGCGCCGGGAATACTGCGGGCGCCACCGACAACAACCATAGTCAGCATCATAATAGATTCATTAGAACTGAGCATATCCGGACTGACAAAACTCATGTAATGTACGAAGAGACTGCCGGCAAGTCCGGCAAAGAAAGCCCCAAAGACAAAGGCCATCAATTTGTAGTACGCCGGATTAATGCCCATCGAGGAGGCAGCTATTTCGTCCTGCCGGATGGCGGTAAAAGCGTGCCCTACCCGGCTATCCTCCAGCCTGTGCATGATAAAAGCCAGTAGCAGCGACAATATAAGGGCAGCGACAATGAAAGCCTCTTTGCCAGTTACCCCAATATCATTAAAGGCGATGCCCATCGTAGGTGACACCAAGCCGGGCAATCCGGCCGGCCCTCCGGTAATATCCAGATTGATGGCAAAATATTTAAAAACTTCGCCGCAACCATAGGTAACAACTACTAGAAAAGGACCTTTTATTCTCAGTGCCGGCGCACCCAGCGGCAACCCCACCAGTGCAGCAACTAAGCCGGACAGTAAAAAAGCCAATCCATAAGGCAAATGCAGCAAACTTGTTGTGAGGGCAGAAACGTAGCCGCCCAAACCAAAAAAAGCAGCATGGCCAAGCGAGGTTTGCCCGACATAACCGGTAACAAAGTTAAGACTTAAGGTCACAACACTGTAAATTAGCGAAATAAATAAAATATGCTTGGCATAGGGAGGAAACAAATAGTCTTCCGTCAGATTGAGGGAATCGACAAAGGTGAAGCCTAGCAGAATTGCAATTAGAAAAACTGCAGTTGCCGGTTTGTGTGCCAAGCGTTGTGCAAATTGAACTGCCGATTTTGCCATGAACATTCACCCCCTAAACCTTATCTTCAAACTTGAAGCCCATTAAGCCGGTTGGCTTAATGATCAGTGTGGCAATCATAATAACAAAAGCAATGGCATCCCGGTATCCAGAGGAAATAAAGGTTGTCGAAACATTTTCAATAACCCCCAGCAATAGGCCGGCAACCATAGCGCCGCTAATACTGCCAACGCCACCAAGAACGGCTACGGCCCAGCCTTTTAAGCCAGCCATTGCACCCATCATAGGGTCAATAGCATAGAGCACGCCGACAAGTACGCCGGCAGCACCGCCCAGCATGCCGCTAACCCAGAAGGTAATAGTAATTAAACGGTTGACGTCAACACCCATCAGGCTTACTGCTTCGAGATCCTGTGACGCCGCCAGCATAGCCTTACCCATCAAAGTCCGTGTTATAAACCACTGGAGAAAAGCCATGATTACCAGAGTAACTGCAAAAATAAAAATTTGCAGCGTATTGACTGTCAAAACAGTCGAACCAAGCTGCCAAGTCATAACGGTTGATTCAAAGGTTGGCGGATAGGCTCGCGCTTGCGGTTCCCAGATAATAGCCGCCAGATTGCGGATAAAGATGGAAGCGCCGAGCGCGGTAATAAACAAAGCAAGCTTAGGGCCTGTCCGCAGCTTCCGATAAGCTAAGCGTTCAATAAGATAAGCCACAAGCCCGCCAATAAACATGGCAATCGCTAAGGCCACAAAAAAATTAACCTGGTATGCTGTGATAACAAGATAGCCGGCAAAGGCTCCAATCATGAAAACTTCACCATGTGTCCAGTTGATAAGACCGACAATGCCAAAGACTACTGTCCAACCAATCGCAATTAATGCATAAACACCGCCAAGTGCCAGCCCGTTTATAATTTGCTGCAGCATCTGCTCACCTCTCTCTACTATAAGTGGGAAGTGACAGATTGCCTGCCACTTCCCACTGGGCTTATTGATATACTACAAATTTTCCGTCTTTTACAGTAATGTATAAGTAAGGTCTTACCCAGTCGCCTTTATCATCAAAGGTCACTGTCCCGGTGACACCTTTATAGTTAGTCTGGCTCATAGCCTCACGGACACCTTCTCTGGTAATAGAGCCTTTTTCACCAGCCTTTTCCATAGCCTTGGCAAGAACATACATTTGATCATAACCTAAAGCGGCAAAGGTATCTGGTTCCATATTATATTTCTCTTTGTACTTTTTAACAAAGTCCTGCACATTTGGAGCTGGGTTAGTAGAAACAAAGGCGCCTAATGAAATGGAGCGTTCAGCAGCCTTGCCGGCAATTTCAATAAATTTGGGGCTATATAAACCAGGACCGCTGACAACGGGGACAGTCAGACCCAATTCAGTCGCTTGTTTCACAATCAAACCGCCGTCAGTATAAGTACCGCAAACCGCAAGTGCGTCGATACCTTTATTTTTTATTTCTGTCAGCAGAGCGGAAAAGTCTTTATCTGTTGCTAAATAAGCCTGATTAGAAACAACGGTAATCTGATATTGCTTGAGTTGATTTTCCAGAACGGACATGAGGCCTTTACCAAAATCGTTATTTGGATACAGGATAGCAACCCGTTTAGCCCCTAATTTTTGTCCGAGTAAATCACCCATTAAAATTCCGATTTTAGCATCCTGCACAGCCATCCGGAAAAAATAAGGACTGATTCCGGAAAGTTTGGGCGTACTTGAAGACACTACAGAATGAGAGAGTTTGGCTTTGTCGGTTATCGGAACCATGGCAAGCGTGTTAGAGCTAAGACAAGATCCGACTAATGCCACTACATTTTTTTGATCGGCAAATTTCTGCGCTCCGGCAGCAGCCTGTTTGGGATCACCGGCATCATCATGAAAAAGCGCTTCAATTGACTGGCCTTTCACGCCGCCGGCCTTATTGATTTCTTCACGAGCCAGTTCGAAACCATTTTTGTGGCTTTGGCCATAGGTCGCACTATCTCCTGAGAGCGGATTGACCATCGCAACCGTCAGCGACGCTTTTTTACCTTGAGTCGTCGAGCTGCCGCAGCCTGCCGCAACAACCATGGAGGCCACAACCATAACCACGCATAAAATTTTTACCCAAGTTTTCATAAATTCCCCCCCTAAAATTATAAAAAAGACACGTGGCTATGTCTCTGCCAGGTGCCTTTAATAACATGAATACTATTTCCATGTTCGTCCCAGATGAGATAGCGCTTCACCAGCATTGGTGACAGTCCTGCACTTATTCAATGCAGACCCAGTAAAAAAAACCGCCGTTCTTTTCGCTTCGGCAGCTAACCCTTCCCCTGTCTTCATTGATGCCTCATCAAACAGGTACTCATGTTGGCTGCACCTCTATAAACAATCTGATAATAGGAATATTTTTCTTTATAAGCTATATTTTAGACTCTCGCAATACGTTCGTCAAGATTTTTATGAGAAATCTGGAACGAGGCTTAGCCTACACATGGTATGTGATCACATTTTATATTATTACGACCATATGCCCTTTTGCTGTAATGTCGTAAGCGCTT
The DNA here is from genome assembly GCA_023443285.1 of Bacillota bacterium. Classification (GTDB taxonomy): domain Bacteria; phylum Bacillota; class Negativicutes; order Sporomusales; family Sporomusaceae; genus Sporomusa. The sequence goes on along the minus strand of JAEZVB010000050.1, from coordinate 13,445 downwards.
AATGACCTTGACTTGGCATTACGTCCGATAACTTTTTTATGAGTAACCCATTCTCACACTACTCTTTAATACTATTTAGGTTGAGTTGTCCATTCACAGGCGAAACACGAGGAAAGGGACTATGTTTCTTAGCTTGTTTGAAACAACACAACGTGTCGGAGTTAGCACATACTCATTTTTGCACCCATATCAAGCGGCTTTCCATGAAAAAGGCTCGAAGTGGCAATCACATCCACCCCTGTTCCAGTGTACTGCTCAATATTATTAATAGTAATTCCACCGGCAGCAATTAAGGTTATGTTAGGGTTGATTTCCTTAATAATCTTTACATATTCTGTAAGATTATTATAAGGAATTTTATCAAACTGAATCCCGTCAACGTCTGCTTCGGCTACTTCTCTGGCTTCCTCAATACATTCAACTTCAACGATAATTTTTTTCTCATGACACTTTCTCTTCAAAACTGGCATTATGTTTACGAGCGAATGGTTCCCGCCTAAAAAGCATAAATGTTGCTTAAAAACCAGAACTGTCTCGGATAACCCTAATCTATGCGGCAACACTCCTCCGGCTAAAGCAGCTTTAATAATTAATTCTTTAGTTCCGGGAAAAGATTTGCGTGTTGCTACGACCGCTACATTAGAATCTATTTCATTCACTCTATCAACCAGTTTCTTTGCATGAGTAGCAATGCCACAGCTGTATTCAAGTATATTAAGGCAAACCTTCCAGGCCATATGTAATGCCTGCGACATTCCCTCTCCTGCTAAAATTACAGTTCCTTCGCTTACAAACGTGCCGGAAGCAATGCACTGACTTACACTAATATCTAACTTTTGCATTATCTTTGCTGCCTCTTCCGTACAGGCAACCACGCCTGACTCTCTTACCCGAAACTCAATTATACCCTTTTTTCCCTCTATTCCCATTACTACGCTCGTTAAATCAATGTATGGTACATCCTCCTTGATTAAACGATCTAACATTTCATCTGTAATATAAGTCATTCACATACCATCCTATTTCAAAATTTGTTAGGAAAGGCATTACCTTACTAACACTGTCTCGAAATCTAAAAACTTTTTCATCATCATGGTACCGCCGCCTTCCGATACAATACGCAAAACGGCATCTGTATCACGCACACGAGATCCGGCTAAATGAGTAATTTTTGTATCTGCGAACACTTTTACACACAAAGGGGAAGATGGTCCTAGCAATACAGCTGCGCGCGGTTTTCCCAGTTTGGCGTTCAATTCGTCAAATGTCCCATTAATCAGCGATGTGCCAGTAATAATAGCCACTGTACAAGCGCTCAATACATCTCCCGCTTTTTCAGGGGGAAGCGTATCACTATGCGTATCATTTAATTCAAGGATATCAAGCTGACATCCAATCTTGCGCAATTGGGGTATTACCGGCCCGAAATAACCAACCATAGCTACCCGATCATTTTGAGTAATATGAAGTGATGAAATGACTTCTTCTTTCACTTGCAAAGGATTTGGCAGAGAAACAAGCAAAGCATTTGCAGTTGCGAGACCAAGCGTACGTGCCAAGACAGACACCTCATCACCAAGCATTGTAAGCAATTGTTTTACCGGACGCCCAATAAGCGTTCCAGCGCCTCCAAAATGAGTACAACCAGTTGGTGACGAATTTGGCGTCCACGCAACTCCCCCATGTCCGTTTTCCAATTTTACAGCGGTATAACCCAGGCCAATGCGTACATCGCTAATTGTAAGATGCTCCGCATAAGGTAATAAGTAAGTAATCAAGCGTTTGTGCACAGTTAACATATGTTCTCCTCCTTATTTACGTACCTAATGGTTGAGTTTTTTTGGTCATTCAAAAGATTAATCTTTTGAATAAACCTACTAAACAAAAACTAACATAAGCAAACATAACCAATCTAGCATTATGTATTATTATAGATTTGTTATGTGTATTTTACAAGTATTTTCCTTGAATTGTATCTGCTAACATAAAAGTTGACCACCAAAGTGCCAAACGGCAATAAAAAATAACCCCAGCTATATTAAGACAGGAGCTGCTCTTGCTGTATGATATAGTCTCCATCTCTATGCACGGGCTGAAAAGCCGGGCGGTATTCCTAAAATTCGTAAACTCGCTGCTCAAACAGTACGAATTTCTTAACGAAATACCACCTGGCTTTTCTCCTACGGAACGCTTTTTCCGGCAATGGCCAAGGGTTACGGGAGTTATTGAAGGCTGCATCCCAGCCCGAAGCAGGCTAAAATGGCTGGAAAGATTACTGTTAAACCGCGATCGGCTATGATATAATTTATTTAGTAAGAAAAAGGAGAATTTAGAATGGAAGAGTTACTTAAACAGATCCTAAGTGAAATGCAGGATCTGAAAAAGAACATGGCCACTAAACAGGAGTTAACTGGGCTTAATGAAACTATGGCCAAGGAAATTAAGATAGTAAATGAAACTATGGCCAAGGAAATTAAGACAGTAAATGAAACTATGACTAAAGAAATTAAGACAGTAAATGAAACTATGACCAAGGCATTTATGACACTAAATGATAAAATAGATCAACTTGCAGCTGAAAGCCAGAAGGACGTTATTGCCATGATCGGCCTTATAGATAAGAAACTAGATAAAAGGTTAGATCAGATCGAAACCAAAATTGACATTTTAGATCATCGAGTGGCAGCACAAGACGGTGAAATTAAACTCTTAAAGCTGGCCAAGTAAATACAAAAACAGGGGCAAGGCTGACATGGCCTTGCCCCTGTTTTTGTCGCAATTCACCTATAGGAATTGCGACAAAAACTGTATCGATTCCTGTTTTCCTGGGCATACTGCTCCGATAACACCACGCGCAATTACCCCTGCTAAAATTGCGATGATCGGCAAAACATCCATCGCACCAGCAATGAAATCTCTTCATCGTGAGGGTGAAGGCGATATCCAGTGAACGCCCATTCAATAAGTGAGGTGTCTTAAATGAATATTAAATGAGGCTCAACTACTTTCTTAAAGGTAATTATTTTTCTGACTGGAATTGCAGTACTTGCTTTATGTATTTTGTTGCCTGAGATAGCCATTAGAGATGCAAGGGAACACCCAGATACGGCTTACTTCTTAATCCCCTTTTTAGTATGTACATATGGATTCTGTATTGCGATTTCTGTTGCGTTGTATCAAGCATATAAACTATTAACCTACATTGAAAAGAACAATGCTTTCTCTGAATTATCTCTTAAATCTTTGCAAATTATAAAGAAATGTGCTTTTACAGTCATTCTCCTCTTTTTGCTAGGAATAGTAAGCCTAAGGATGGTTGCTAAAGTTACAGGTGGCGATGATGATGCAGCAGGTCCTATATCATTATGTCTAATGGGTATTTTAGCAACAAGTATCAGTGCAGCCATTGTGGACGTACTTCAAAAGCCATTAAAATATATCTTAGAATTAAAACCAAAAAAAGATCACGTTCTTGAAAAACATTAATCGTTAAATAATCCTTTAATTCCGCCTTATTATTAAAGACTTATTTTTGGTATACGGCCATATACAAGCGGCCTTGCTTTTGTTATGACACAAAGTAAGCAAAAAGAAATATCAAGCATGGCTTCTTCTTTGAACTCTAATAAGACGCAGCAATAATACAGCCGCACTAACAGCCAATCCGGCAATAAATCCAATCCAGTAACCGAACGGACCAAAATCTTGATGATATGACAAAAGATAACCGACTGGCAAACCAATAATCCAATAGGACAATAAAGCCATAATAAAAACAACTTTTACATCTTTATATCCTCTCAGCACCCCTTGTATGGGTGCCGCCACAGCATCAAAGAGTTGAAAAAATACTGCATATACTAAGAAATGCTGTGTTAACTGAAGTACTTCATAATCATTTGTATATAAACCTGCAACTTCTTGATTGAAAAATACTAAACCTAACGCAAAAAAGATTGCGGCGAATACAGCAAAACCAATACCCAAATAGGTATACATACAAGCATCGCGGAATCTTTTTGCCCCTATTTCAAAACCAACGACAATAGTCAACGCCATACTGATACTTAGCGGTAACATGTATACTAATCCAGCAAAATTGATGGCGGCCTGATGAGCGGCAATGGTAACTGTACCAAAGCGCGCCATTAATATAGCCACAACACCAAAAATACTCGTTTCGCAGAAAATAGCAAAACCAATAGGTATGCCTATGGACAACAGTTCCTTCCAGGCCGATATCGAAATAGGATATAATTTTTTTAATATGGCGAAAGAGCTAAACTGCCGCATCCGCAAAACAACCAAACCACTAATACACAGAATAATCCAATAGGTAATGGCAGATGCATAGCCAGCTCCCACACCTCCTAAACTTGGAAACCCTAAATTACCAAAAACAAGCAAATAATTAAGTACCACATTAATTGGCAGCATTCCTAGAGTGATTAGCATGGTAATGCGAGTAAAGCCAAGTGTGTCAATAAAACAGCGTAGCACTGTGCTAAGAAACAGCGGAACAATTCCCCAAGCAATAGCCGCTAAAAAACGGTAAGCAATATCAAACACAGCTGGTTCAAGATTCATAAAAGCAAGAATCGGCTCAACTAAAAATACACCGGCAACTAATACAACACCTGCAAGTACAACTGCTAGATAACTTCCTTGTGTTACAAAAAACGGTATCTCTTTATGACGTCCTGCGCCGTTAAGCTGGGCAATTATTGGCATAAGTGCCATTAGTATTCCGTTAATGCCTGTAAACACTGGCATCCAAAGATTCGCTCCGATTGCCACACCCGCCAGATCATTCTGACTGGCATGACCTGACATTATGGTATCAATGAAACTTAAAGAACATAATGATAACTGCGTAATAAATAAAGGTAATAAAATAATCACTAACTGCCTAATTTTTCCTTGCAGCGTACGTGTTCGCTTCACTATCGGCCACCTCAACATACATATAAACACATTCTATTTTATAGTCCAAGTCGTAATTGATAATTATACGCGAAAAAACCTCAAATAACAATCCAATAAACCTCAACTCGGTAGGCAACAAGAAAAACACCCAGCTAAGTAGCTGAGCCGGAGAAAAGATCCCGGATATTAGAATTAGGCATTAGATTAAATGCATGACTTATTCATGGAATACGGCCATATACAAGCGTTCTTACTTTTGTCATGATACAAAAGTAAGCAAAAAATCTAGGCCTGAAGCCTCCAAATGCTGAAAATCCGGGCGATATTCCTAAAACCCGTAAACTCGCTGCGCTCAAACAGTACGGGTTTCTTAACGGAATACCGCCCGGATTTTCTCCTGCGGAACGCTTTTCCGGCAATGGCCAGGGGTTACGGGAGTTACGAGGGTTGCCGTAGACAGTACGAAGGTACATTGCTTAGAGCGACAGCCACGTCTCATCAATCCCCCTGCATTTGGTTGAAATTCCAAACCGCTTCACTGGGTGTTAAAAAAAGCAAGGGGACTCGCTATAGTTATAGTAAATCTGCAACGTTTATTTCAATGCTCTCAACTTCCTACTATATCGTTCCTCATTATAAACTTCATTATTTTTCATTACTTCATATATTTCCTCAATAAGAATAGAGGCAATTTTCTCTTGGGCGATTTTCTCGGTGTATCCCAATTTTTTTAATCTTTCAATTGTCATTTTTGTAATTGGTGGATTATTTTCTCTAAGCTGATTATTAACAGTCTCCAAAATAGCCATTTTTAAATGCTGATTGGTCATGTTTATCATCACCTAATATTTATTTTCCTCATAGCTGACATCTTTCGACGAGTCACCTATCTATAATTTCACATTCTTGAAAACCATTAATCTTTAAAAAATCCTTTAATTCGTCCTGATTATTAAAAGACTTATTCAGGGTATACGGCCTGTTACCTCCAATATAACCAATGGGCTTCTTTACCGGGTTATAGAAATATGCATGATAGCAAATTTGCCAAAGGGATTTATTTGTTATAGTAGATTTGCCTGCGTAATACCTAGCTTTTCTACACTCAATTAATTCTCCTAACTCTGTATTCTCCACTATAACCCTCCCTATCATTGATTCCCTCAGTCATTATCTTCGCCATTGTCTTCTATTTCTTTATCCAGTTCTTTAAGGGTCTTGCCTTTGTACTTCCACAACCTTCTGCCATTGACACGCCCGCCTACAATGGCGGCTGCCGCGTAACTGGGGCTATTGAAGGTCGCATCTTGCATAAAGATATAAAGACCGTCGCTATGATCTATCATGATGCCTGCATCAACTAAATCTTGGCGAAGCTTTACAATAAAATTTGGAATCGATAATCGGTTTTTCTGTACCGCTGCTGATCCTTTTAAGACAACATACTTATTCTGAATGATTGCCATATGAGCAAAGGCATTTTTTTCTTTAGTTCAAAGACCATTTCAGATACAACAGGATTGTCTTCGACTAATATTCGCGGTTCCAGCATATCTTTGCCCAAGGATAATAACAATAGCTTAATCGCTTCTAAAAATTGACTAACCTCGGCTGTATCCACCTCTGATATATTGGGTTTAGTCGGCTCTTGCGTATTATCTAACTTTGTTCGGTATGCTGCTTTAGCTAAGGGCGTAAATTTCCGCTTCCAGATATTTTATTTGTGTCTTGGTTAAATAATCGTCTTTCGAGGAAAAGACAATAGCCTCAGTCCAAAATTCCTTCTTGCGGGCGTGATCTCTCAGCCTAGGTAGGACAGGGTCGCCTTGGCCAATATACAAAACAGTTTTCTCTAAATCATGCTCGTCTGGGCCAAGCAGCATATATACCCCTGGCTTATTTGCCGTGTCTCGCTTCATAAACTGCTCTAACTGAGTCCGAGGAAAAATAGTTCCATGGATCGTCATATTCGAAATCTCAACAGTTCTGAGTCCATTGGGTTGACCATCTGTTAAATATAAACGAATCAGTTTACCGGCCATTACATCAATCCTTTAATGTAAGATACTAACCAACAACTCGCACGGCGTTTTCTTTAATCTCAGTCACTAGTTCCATAATCCGCTGCTGTTTAGTTTTATCAAATGCTTTCATAAAGCTGACTGGCTTATCAAAGGGTGGTTTCATCAGTTCAGCAATATTCTCTACATAGCCATTTTGTACAATATAGTCGACAATCTTTTTAACAAAAACAATTTGTGTTTGACTGAGCGACTGGTCGTTGATAAATTCCGAAAATACCTTCATGGCAGCATCATATTCGAGCTTGCCAATCTTTCGTACAAGTAAGCCAAATGGCGTATTGCCGAATTCCGATTGACGATTTCCGGCACATCTATGCCGGTATCCAGCATATCAACCGAAATAGCGATTTGCGGATATCTTTCGGGAACTTTAAAATCTGTGATTCTATCCTGCGCATAGGTTATTTTATTATCAATAATCTGGGCAAATTGCCCTTTATACTGCGGATATAGCTTATTAAACCGCTGCTCAATATACTCAGCATGTTTGTGATTAGCAGCAAAGATGATGGTCTTTCCCAGTTTGTCACCGCCTGCTATCTTTAACCCCTTCGTCATAAGGTGCTCTAACACATAGTCAACGGTATGTTGATTGAAGATGAATTCATTCATCGCCGGAGAAGGAATAAAGTCCGGCATTTCCCCGTCCTCGTCGGTAAAATCCTCCTCATACCGCTCCTTGTCTTCCTGGGAAAGCTCGTCATAAGTGATGCCTTCTTCTAAAAATCTTGTGCGTACTTCAATATTATGATAGGGTACAAGCACCTTATCGGTTTCAACCGCTGTTTCATACGCAAAAGCATAAGTCGGCACGCCACGTTCCATTTCAAAAAAATCATAGGTATTCCGATCCACTTCGGTTTTCGGCGTTGCCGTCAAGCCCACTATATAGCCGTCAAAATACTCAAAAATAGCCCGATATTTCTTGAAAATGCTCCGATGGGCTTCATCAACAATAATCAGATCAAAATGAGCAGGAGTAAAGAGCTTTTTCCCTTCATCACTTTTAGCAGTATCAATGGAATTCAGCATAGTCGGATAAGTAGAAAAAACGATACGGGCATTTTTATCGTCCTTGCCATTCAAAAGATTGCATAGTGACATATCAGGCAAATAGGTTTTAAAGTCATCCTTAGCCTGTTTAACAAGCGCTGTCCTGTCGGCTAAAAAAAGCGTATTGGTAATATAACAGCCGCGTGATAATACATCGGTAAGACTGGACGAAGTTCTGGTCTTACCTGTGCCTGTCGCCATAACCAAGAGCGATTTTCTGTGACCTGTAGTAATATTTTCGCAAACGGCACGAATAGCTTCTTTTTGATAATACCGGTCAGTAATACTATCTTGGATTTTAACATCATTTAGGTCCTTACGCTGAATCCGGCGGCTTATGAGCTTTTCAAGATCGGCTTTGGAAAACACACCGCTGACTCTTCTGTGCGGCGCAGAACAATCATCCCATATATGCCATTCAAAACCATTTGTCATAAACATGATAGGCCGCCTGCCGGTCATCCGTTCCAGGCAGTCTGTATACAACTTGGCTTGGTGAATACCGATTTTCGGATCTTTGGAAGTTCGCTTGGCTTCAATCAGCGCAAGCGGCAGACCATCCTTACCGTATAAAACATAATCAGCAAAGCCCTTCTTTTCATTGTTGGGCATACCGGTAAGTTCTACTTCTTCTTTGACATCATCGCCGAATACCCAGCCAAACAGCTTAAGATCAACATCAATATAACGCTTGCGGGTTTGAAACTCGGATATATCCTCTGGGTTAAACTCCCGCTCTTCTTTATGCTGTTCTTTTTGCGCGGTAAGCGCACTGCTCATTTCGGCTATTCTTGCTAACAGACTTTCAATTTCCGAATCTTTCTGCTTAATGAGACTATCATCAACAATGGTTTTACCTTGGGGTATAGCAGCTTCATCAAAATAGCGTTCCTCATAATTGGCACCATAGCAATAATCCAGCCACTGAATGAACTCAAACAGAGCGCGTAATGACAATACAGCATCATTTTGACTGACTGCCTTTTCCGTGTGAACAGCCAGGTTCCCCAGTTTTATAACATAAGGCAGTTTACTCCAGGTTTTATCATCCATAGCAAACGGAAAGAAGGCTCATGAATAAGGGACTGCAAATTGTCTTTATAGGGCATAGATATCGTATTATCGGCTGAGTAAACCCATTTTACTGCAAGCTCTAGCGCCTTCCTGGCTCCTACTGCCGCCATAGCAGGTGAAGTAAAGAGCACCTTTTCTGCTTCCATTGCAGCAGACGCGAACAGCTCATATTCAGCTTTTCCCTGTAAAAACTCAAAATTTGCAGACATATAGATCACCTTATCCATTATCAGAATCCTGCCTTCAATCATTGCCTACCTTGCTAGGGAGGTGGACATGAGCTGGGGCTATTCGAAATACTGGCTCATTAGACTGTCAAACATGTATTGACTTTCGTCGATGGCCTTTTGAACGAGGGCTTTTTGCTCTTCGATTTTGGTGACGATTTCAGCAAATTGGTTTTGTCTATCAATCGGTGGAATAATTACTGACACTTTTCTCATTATATTTGTATTCAAATTCGGCTGTGTTCCACCCGGAGCAATACCCCTAAAATATAGGGTCATTTCATTTAATTGCTTCAATAAAAATATTCTATTAAGCTTTTCACTAATATTATTGAAAGCTAACCAACCGTCATGAATACACCCATCAAAAGTAATAATTCTCGCAAATCCTAATGAAACCCCGCAATTAGCAAAGATCATGCTCCCAGTTTTAATATACCTGCTTTTTGTAACACCTTTTTCTATAATACTTTCCCTGGTATTATGTAAATAAATGTTATCCCCATTTGTTGCATCTCCTATTTTTATCCATGGTACAGTTCCACCCAAATATTTCTCTATTGGCCTTGGCGATCCGCCCCTTACAATTTTACATAATTCTCCTAATTTTGAAACACCCCACCCTTTCTCATTAACCACAGGATCGCCAAACATATCATAAAAAGTAGCCTTAATCAAATTATCCAATTCTGCCAACTGCTTTTTACGAAGTGATATCAATTCCGATGCGACATCAAAGGTTTTGGCAATTTGTTTTTGTACTTCAAGGGGAGGAAGAGGAAACTCGACTTGTTTGACAATGGTTGAGTTCAAATTATTTACAACGCCACCAACAGCAAGTGCTTTAAATTTATTATAGGTACTTTTACTACTTAAGGCATAATAGAGATACTCTTTCTGAAAATGATTCATTTTATCTCGAAGAACAAGCCAACCATCATGAATACACCCATCAATCTTTAAAATAAATGGTCTTCCAAAGCTCATCGAGTTTGACAATAAAAAATCTCCCGCTTGAACATAACGAGACTTTTTCATGCCCTCAGGAATAATTTTTTCTCTTGTCTCAGTAATGTACATAGATTCCGATGATGTATCACCTATTTTTATCCAATTAATACCTGTCTTTTCGGTTGTTATATATTTTTCAATTGGCCTAGGAGAACCCCCACGCGCTATTTCGCATACATCCCCAAGCCTCACCATCTCCCACTTACTCACCAATAAGCCCTCTCAATTCTTCCATCTTGGAGCCTATCTCAAGTCCCAGTTCATCTAGCCGAGTCATAATCACATAAGGCGGATCATATTCAATCTTTTCATACTCGATTTCTTTATAGCGGTTAATTGACAAATCATAATCATTCTTGACAATGGCTTCTTTCTCCACAAGAAAACTCTGCTCTGTAGGCTTACGATCAGCTTCTCTCGCCAGATTATTAAATCGGGCAATGATATCAGGGATATCGCCTTCATTGCCTAAATCGGTACGCTTGTCATCAAGCGAAAAGCCGTCTGACTTCATATCGTAAAACCATACTTTATCTGTCCCGCCTGCGCCTGTTTTAGTAAACACCAGTATGGCTGTCGAAACACCGGCATAGGGCTTAAACACGCCGGAGGGCATGGAAATTACCGCCCGGAGTTGATGGTTTTCTACCAGTTCTTTGCGGAGCGCTTTATGGGCTTTGGTTGTACCGAAAAGTACGCCGTCAGGTACGATGCAGGCACAGCGTCCGCCTTTTTTCAGCATTCTGAGGAAAAGTGCCACAAATAATAGTTCGGTCTTTTTGGTATCACAGACGGCTTTTAAATTATCATGAATGCCTTCGGCATCAACTGTACCCGTAAAAGGCGGATTTGCCAGAATGACATCATATTCGGAAGTAATGGTATTATTTTTGGAAACACTGTCTACATAGTCAACATGAGGCTGAGTAATAGAATGCAGCATGAGGTTCATAGCCGAAATACGCAGCATGGTGCGGTCGGTATCATAGCCGGAGAACATATCACCGGCAAAATGCTCCCATTGCTCAGCGGTCATTTCCGCTTCATAGGTTGCTCTAATGTATTCCGCCGCTGACACCAAAAAACCAGCCGTACCGCAGGCAGGGTCAGCCACCTTATCGTCAGGAACAGGGTTAACTAGGCGTACCATCATGTTACGGATGTGCTTGGGGGTTCTAAACTGACCATTTTGCCCTGCAGTAGCCAGCTTCCCTAGCATGTACTCATATAGATCGCCCTTCATATCAGCATCTTTGATATCGTGTTCATATAACTCATCCAAGCCGGTGACAATCTTCTGCAGTACTTGGGCGGTTGGAATAAGAAACATCGCATCCTGCATATAGCGGGAAAAAGCAGAATTGTTTTCGCCATTCATGGCCTTAATAAAAGGAAAAACTTTCATCCCAACTATCTCATAAATATCGCGGGAATCTTTATTTTTGAAATTGCTCCAGCGTATTGCTTGTCCGTCAGCATCCTGAGGAAATATTTTGGACATAGTTTCACCGCTAAGCGCTTCGAAGCTTTCAGTTTCCAATTCTTTTTCATCCAGTGACCGGATAAACATTAAATAAGTCAGTTGCTCAATTACCGTCAACGGATTGGTAATTCCCCCTGCCCACATGTCCGTCCATATTTTATCAACCTTGTTGCGTACTTCACCTGTCAGCATTGCTTCAATTCCTTTCAGCATTGGCTAATTTATGTATAAGTGTATCATTTTTATAATATTATCCTTTTAATATTTGACCTCTAGTTTCTTAATCCTCCCTGGAAAACAGTTCAAGTTGAATCATAAGCGTAAAAAATGGCATCACTTGACATATGTCATTTGGTGGCGCATTGACTTGCAAAAAATCAGGAATATCAGCTGATATTGCAACCTCTGATGACATATGCATACCGCATTTTGGGGCAGCAAAAGGGATGTCAAGTTGACGGGGGTTGCTGACATTTTTCTGCGAGTCACCTACCAATGGGTTTCTTGGCGGTTTTATAGAAATATACAATTTTGACGGAGAATATTCGTGTACTTACGATATTTGTTTAATTTACTTTGTTTTATTCGTTTTTCTAAAATTTTATCTTAAGTCTATTCTTCAGTTTTGATAATCAAATGATGGCTGAAATTACGAATTTTTCGACTGGACAAAATTAATGTATTCAGAACCCCATTTTATAACGCAATATACGATTGAGAGGCAGCATAAAGTAAAATAGTTAACAAAAATAACGCTTAAAAATGTAACAATGTTTACTGAAATTGCCTTCTGAAACTCAACTATTTGCATCTGCGAGGTAAATGCAAGAAAAGTTGAAAGTATATAAGCTACCATAGTACGTGTGAATGGAGCAAGCAAGGTCATACCAGGATCATTCACCTTCATACCAACTCTACTAATAAATTGTGGATTTAAAAAAGATATTGTTATAATACCTAAGCCAAATATCATTGCTCCTAAAGCGTTTACAAGGTTAGTAAATATTTGAAGACCATCTTTAATTTGTTGTGAGGCGCTTTCATCGTACGGCATGCTAAAACTTGAACTATGTACTAATATATCTTGGAATCCAACAAATATTAAGAATATGATGGTTGGTATAGCAATAGGATCAAAAAAGAACTTTGTTATTCTCCAAGGTTTTTCAAATAAACATAGCAATTTATTTGCTTTTTCTATTTGCTTATTATCTATTTTTTGCATTAATAAAACAATTACGTAATATAATAACAAAATAAATCCATAAGTAAGCGCAAAGATGTAGAATAATTTAAACATTTTATCCTCCAGTTTCCTTAGATACACCTTTATGTAAGTTCATGCATAATACCATCCGCCCTGTTGAACCCAATCGAAAGCTGTATCCTGCATTAATACTAATTGCTTATCCCGATTTTTATCTTTCCATAAACCTCTCCAAGACGGAGGAAGATACAAGGTCGAGTAGAAGCGCGCCTCGCGGCACGCAACCCTCACAGAACCGGACTTGCCCTATTAAGGCATCCGGCTCTTCATAACAGCATTAGCCTATAATTAACCATAAATGTTCACATAAATTCTTGCCC